>CASDUJ010000009.1 GCA_949283935.1 uncultured bacterium | reverse complement strand
TGGTGGGCTGTTATCTCACCAACTAGCTAATGCGCCGCAGGTCCATCTAAAAGCGAGGCAAAAGCCCCTTTCAAAACTTCGGGATGCCCCAAAGCCTCGTATTCGGTATTAGCCAAGGTTTCCCCTGGGTATCCCCAACTTAAAGGTAGGTTACCTACGTGTTACTCACCCGTTCGCCACTAGGGTGCAAGCACCCTCGTTCGACTTGCATGTATTAGGCACGCCGCCAGCGTTTGTCCTGAGCCAGGATCAAACTCTCCGTTGTCGAAAAGTCTGTTATCAAAAGTTGAACATAAGTTCAACATTCGCTAGCTATCTTCGTGTTGTCCGATAATTGTTTCTAAATTAACGGTCGTATTTTAGTTTTCAGTTATTCAATTTTCAAAGTTCAACTTGCCATTTAAATTACCACCTTTTGTGGCGGTACCCGACATGCTAACACTAAGATTTTTTCAAGTCAAGCACTTTTTTAAATCTCTTTTGGAAATTTTTGAATTACCTTCTCAACTATCCAAGATGCGTCATGTCTTACGTGATTCGGTAGCTTTTGTAAGCTTTTTAAACCTGTTCACTCAATTTTCCATCAATTTGATGGTAATTATTATCTTAACTCGTGAATTTTTATTGTCAAGCATTCTTATCGTTTTAAATGTGCAATCCTTGTGGACCCTTCGTACTAACTATTGTTAGTTCTTATCTCCACCTCGTTTATTATACTAGTATGAACAAATTTCTTTGTCTATCAATTTTTTTGCATTTTTAATATTTGTTTACACAATACTAAAAACGCAATACTATAAACTAATTCAGCTGGCATAATTTTTTCTTAAAAAACTTTTTACTGCCTCATTTCTTCCACTTTTTGGTCCTATTTTTTCTACTTTCTCTACAATTGTCATGCCAAAATTGTCATGGTATCTTTTCTGAATTTGCCTTATGAACTCTTCTGTCAAGTTGGCATTTAGTAAGACGTTTTCTATAAAATTTTGTTCCCCTGATTCAAATGAAGAATGTATAGCAAATGCCGCATTTGTAGGAGATAATTTCGCAGTTTCATTAAAAATATCAAAAATCTCTTTCAGACTTGGAGAAACAAAAGCATGCTTTTTGAAATTTGCACTCATAAATGTATTATATATGTCTGTCCTTAAAAGCTTTTCATACTCATCAAAATATTTAATCTCAAGGGCTGCAAGTTTATGTATATTAGACTTTAATCCCAAAACTATATTCTGCAAAAGTTCAAATCTGCTACGCTTAATTGCCATGCCAACAGATTTTACAAGCATATCTAATTCTTCACTTAAATTTTCGTTAGTTAAATATTTAAGCACTCTGGAATTATTCTGCAAAATAAACATACTATCAGAGCATAAGACATTTAAACTGCGTGTTATTAGCTCATCAAAATTCTCATCAAAAACATTGGTATTTAATTCTATTTCCGTAAACATATCGCTCCAAATGTAAACTAAAATAATGTGGTCATATATATAAAGTCAAAAAAATACACCCAAAAACAACATTCTGTAAAAATTGCAACAATTGTTTACAATAAAACTGCCAAATGGCAGTTTTATTGTATTGAAATATAAATTTATGAAAAGACTCTATTCAGGTAAGCTTTATTTAATGTATAGGCGTGCAAAAAGTATCTTGCATAAGATTATACGCATTATAAATTTTTATACCAGCTAGTTCCATTTTTTCCATTTTAGTCAATCCAACTGTCTTCTGTTTATTAACTAGCTCATTTTCTCTAAGTACCCTTAACACTTCTTCTCTAGCCACCTTTCGTGGATCTGGAGCTTGTGGCGCAATTCCATAATTTCCTAACATTTTAAACTACCTTTCTTTTTTACATCTCACATTATAATTAAAACCAAAAGTTCCAAGAAATTGCTCCATGCATGCACTACTGTAACTTGTTTTCTGTATTTGCAGTTATTTTTAGGTTTCGAGGCTAGGAGTACTAATTTAATATGTTTTTTGATACTAAAATAGTTTATAAAAAACTAAGAACCTCCTAAATAAAACCTATTATTTCCAAACTAAAACAATATTAGTGTATGTAATTTTTATTTCTTGTGCATAGTAATTACCTGAATTCTCTTGCATATATTATACCCGAGAACTAGTTTTTTATATCCTTAAGGCTAATTACAAAAAGCGAATTTACGTGTAATATATACATGTTAGTTCTTATTGATTAAATAAGAATTAAATCTGCCTCATGATCTCTTCTTCCCGACACAAATCGGGATTTTTTATTGCAAAATTTGGCAAAATACCAAACTTTCTGAGTTTGTAAAAATTTTAAAAAATTTATCTTGCTTATTATTTATTTCAAATAGATATCAAAAATATTTTATCTCAATAAATCTGCAAAAACTTCAGATTCAGCTATCCATTTATCTTCTTCCACCATAAAAGCATGATTCCAAAATTTTTCTATTGCGTATGTTTCTCGTTCTTCTCGGTGTAAAACATGAACAACCACGTCACCATAATCAATTAAATTCCATTTATTTTTAATATCTTTTTCGTCACCGCAAGGTTTTCTTTGAAAAATTTCTTTCACCTTAGCTTTCACATTGTCACTTAAAGCTTTTACTTGAGTTGAAGAATCCCCACTACAAATTACAAAATAATCAGCCAGCACAGAAACATTTGCAATATTCAAAATTTTTATATCAGCACCCTTTTTATTGTCTAATATTCGAGCTATAGTACAAGCAAGTTTATAAGCACTTATATCTTCCATTAAAATCTCCTTAAAAAATTCTGTTTTTATTATAACATGTTTAGAGAAATCGTATAACGATATAAGATTAAAATGTCAACAAAATTTATTTAAAATAACTTGTCAATATTAAAAAGATTGATTTTAACTATTATGTTTTTTCATCAAAAAATTTTTAGACCTTTAAAAGCTTCCTCTTTTGTTGAAATCATGCTATCGCTTACTTTGATTGGATTAGTATCTATTTTAATTTTTAATTTACTAATCAAAAACTATAAGTATTCTGTTTTAAAAACGCAACTAAAAGAAACTTTCAAAGAACTTTCTTCTTTAAACCAATATTTAAATAATGAACTTGGAGAAACAGTAAAAAGCTTTAATGCATCAAAAAACAGTGAAATTCATTTAGTGAACATCATAGCTAAAAATTTAAAAACCACAAATTATTCAATTAATGTTAACACCCAATACATAACACAAATAAAAAGGCCTTGTGGAGGAAATTTGAACATATACGATGCTTGGAGCCATGGTTGGATAAAAGACAACAAAGGCAGAGATTGGTTTATTGGCGAAAAATATGGAAATTGGGATATTATGCCTCAAGTTTTAATTGACATAAATGGATTAGAAAAACTTCCCAATAGGCTTGGATACGACGTCTTTGCTTTTGTATTTTTGGATAATGGCAATATAACACCTGCAGGCAATCCTTATTTATCTAATGCAACAGATCCCAGAGCATATTGTAATATGAATAACGATAATTGGGATAGCAATGGTATTTCTTGTGCATATTGGGCATTAAAAGATCAAAATCCGTTAAAAGAAAATGAAAAATATTGGACAAACTATATTCCCAATATATAAGTTTTAATCTTGTGCATAACCAAAATCTTTTAGCAAACTTTTATTTTTTCGCCAATTTTTGCTAACTTTTACAAAAAGTTCAAGAAATACTTTGTTTTCTACTAAATTTTCTATTTCCTCTCGTGCAAAAGTTCCAATATTTTTAAGCATTGTTCCTTTTTTCCCTATAATTATACCTTTTTGTGAATCATGCTCTACGTGTATTGTAGCTTGAATTTTTATTATTTTGGGAGTTTCTTCAAATTTATTTATGACAACCGCACAACTATGTGGAATTTCTTCTTCTGTTAGCAAAAGAACCTTTTCGCGTATAATTTCTTTGGATATTAAACGAAGATTTTGGTCAGTAATTTCATCTTCTGCATAATACTTTGGACCTGTTGGAAAATATCGCATTATATTATTCAATAAAGTATCCAAATTCCTTCCGGTTTTGGCAGATATTTTTAGCATATTAATTTTTTGTTTAAAAAGGGCTTTGTATGTTTCAATATTTTCTTCTCTTTTTTGTAAATCTTTTACAAGATCTATTTTGTTGATGGCAACAATAATTTTTTGGACATCACACAAAAGATTATCAGCAATCCACTTATCACCAGAACCTGCAGGAACAGAACCATCAACCACAAACAACACAACATCCGCATCAGGCAAAGCAGTTTTGGTTTCTTCTGCTAAAAATTCGCCAAGTTTATATTTAGGTTTATGAACTCCAGGAGTATCAACAAAAATAATTTGTCCTTGCTCATTGGTATACACACCTTTTATTCTTTGTCTAGTAGTTTGGGGTTTATCGCTTGTAATAACTATTTTTTGTCCAATAATTTTGTTTAAAAGAGTAGATTTACCTACATTTGTACGTCCTACAATTGCTACAAAACCACTTTTAAAATCCATTTTAATCTCGTTTCTTTGAAAAGTTTACTAAAATTTTATACCAAAAAAAGAAAACTAGAAAAACAAAGCCAAAAGCAATTAATTCCAAAGGGAAAACTATTAAACTTGCCAAAAAAGCAGAATAAATTATTACAGGTTTACGATATTTTATAAAAGTTGCATAATTAAAAAACAAAGAATTTTTTATTAAATTTCTCATTAAAGGCAAAAGCAAAAGCATTACCGTAATAAATAAAGTAGCAATAAAAGTAGAAACTAAAGCAGATAAACCCGAAGTAAAATTAGCCACATCAAAATTTAATCCATACAAAAAAGTAATTTCCAAAGGATATATTATTTTGTAAACTAAAAAAGAGGAAATTAATATAATTACTGAAATTAACAGTGAAACGTAAAGAAGATTTATTCTTTCTTTTATTGAGTCAATATTTATTTTAAATTTACCAAATTGGTATATAAAAAATGGCAAAGTAAGAAAGAATGCAAAGAAAAAACCTATTTTCAAGTAATTAAACAGCACTTCAAAGGGAGAAAGCTGCAAAGCTTGAACAGTAAAAGGTAAAGTCGCTTGGCACTCACGAATTAATATAGGAGCCAACAAAGTACCTAAGAAAAAAAGTAAAATAAAACTAATAATCACAGCCCAAAATCTTACCTGAGATTTGCGATATGGCTTTAGAAATTCGAAAAAATTATCTATAAAATCTTTATCGTTTGAGTTCATATAAAACAATTCCTATAGAAATACTTAAATTAAGAGATTCAATATCTTCTTTTATTGGTATATTTACACATAAATCAGCTGTTTGCATTATTTTTTCTGACAAACCAAAAGCCTCTGAACCGAACATTATCACGCAAGGAGGACAAATTTTTGCATCTTTCAAACTTTTGACCGTCGATTTAGGATTTACACTTGTAGCAAAAAATTTATGATTTTTAAAATAATTTTTAACCAAAGAAAAATCATTAGTTTTAAAAATTGGAATTTTCCAAAGATACCCAACACTCGCTCTAACAACTTTTGGAGAGAATAAATCTACAGTATCACCAAACAAAATAATACCATCAATATTAAAAGCTGCAGCAGTTCTAATCACTGTTCCAAGATTGCCTGCATCTTTTATATTTTCCAAAAACAAAATTGAGCTGTTTTTTGTTGGAATGTTTGAAATCTTATTTTCAAATTTATAAGCAGTTGCAACAATATCTGGAGCAGTTTTTGTAGAAGTTATTTTTTCGAGAATTTTAGAATTTACGATATAAGTGTTAAATTTTTCAAATTTATTTAAAAATTCTTGATTATTTTTGTTAATAAAAACGTCTTTAATACTTAACCCAAACTTCGTTGCTTCTTCGACAGATTTTATTCCTTCCAACAAAAAAAGTCCTGTTTCGTCACGATATTTTTTTTGGACAAGCTTTGCTGTTTGTTTTATTAGTTCATTATTCAGGCTCTTAATTTCATTCATTTTATTACCTTACTTTGATAATTTTTCAACCAATGTTTTTCTTTTTTTGTTAACATATCAAAGATAATAAGTTTTTCATCAAAAGGCAAATTCGTTAAAGTTTTTATTTCAATACCTTTTGAAGTTTTGACAGTGCAAACGGAATTTTCGAGTCTAACTCCGCCAATTTTTTCTTTGTACATTCCAGGCTCAATAGAAAATACCATGCCAGACTTAATTTTTTGGCAAGCAAATTTAGAAGGAGAAAGTACAGGAGGCATCTCATGTACATTTAATCCGATGCCATGACCTGTTCCATGATTAAAACTAAATCCTAAAATCTTAGAACGTTTTATAATACTACGAGCCCTTTTATCTAAATCATAAAAAGTTGTTGATGATTTAATTGGGAAAAAACAAGTATTTAAAAATGCTTTTAAAACAGTTGTATAAACTTCCTTCAGCAAATTATTGGAATATTTATCACCTGCAGCAAAAGTTCTAGTCATATCAGTTGCATAACCACCTTCAAAATACACACCGAAATCAAGTAAAATTAAATCTCCTTGTTTTATTTGTTGATTTGAATCAAATTCAGTACAGTGAATAATTGCACTTCGTTCATTTAAGGCCAAAATAGGTTTGAAGCTAAGCGCAAAAATTCCTTGTTTTTTTTGAGCTTTAACAAGGTAATTCATAAATTCAGCACAAGTAATTTTCTTTTTTTTCTTTAAATTTAAGTTTAAATACTTGATAGCATCTAAAATGGCAGCATCGGATTTTTGATAACATTCTTGAATATAAGCAAGCTCAGTTTTATTTTTGATTGCTTTCATTTTTGCTACGGGGCTTTGAGAAATTTTACGTAATTTAATTCCTTTATCTTTAAATTTATCAAAGTACAACAAAGGCATTTTGGAAGCTTCATAGAAAACATCTTTTTTTATTTTCAAAATTTCATTATCTATTTCACTAAAATCTTTATAAATAATTTTTTCATCGATAAATTTTAATTCTTCAGAAATTTTACAACTATCGCAAAACACACGAACAACACCTTCGCCAACAAGAGCAAAACAATTAAGCGAAGATGAATATGGATTTTGATCAGAACGAATATTTGCTAAGTAGCAAACCTCATCATTTGAAAAAACCAGTAAAAAATCATTTTCATATTTCTTCAACCCTTTTAATTTTTCTGATGTAGTTTTCCCTACAATTTCTATACCCACATTCCACACATTATAAACATTTTGTTCATTATTTATTGCAAAAAATTTACAAATAGGATCATAATTTAATTTAATAAATTTAGGTTGAAATTTTTCTAGAATTTTGCACAACACTTCAAAATTTTCAACAGAAATTTTATTTGCAGGAAAAGCTATTTTAGGTTTCTTAATATTGGATTTTTTTATAATTTCTTTAATTTTATCATTGCGACTTTCTCCCATTTGGAGTTTAACAGGAACAATATAATTGTTATCAATTTGTTCATCAACTTGAATATGATATCTTCCATCAACGAAAATGTAAGCTTTTTGAGGAGAAACAAGCATATCACCTGCACTACCAGTAAACCCGCTTAACAAATAACGAGAATTATTGTTTAAATCCGAACATTCTTTCAAAAATTCATTGTTAGAAAAAACAAGAAAAAAATCTATGTTATTTTTTTCTAAATAATTTTGAAAAACTTTTAAATTTTCTATAAAATTCATAAGCAAATTTTAGCATAAATTGTTCTCAATTAATATCAGACAATATAATTATTCAATACTATAAGTAATTTCTGCATATTTATCGACAAAATTTTTCACATTTTGCGGAAAAAAACCAGAATACAAAACAAAAACAGAGCATATTAGTAAAATTAAAGAACTCAAAGTAGAAAAAGGCATAATAGATTGTTTAATAACGGCTTTGTTAATTGGTTTTACATACATAGCCTTTATAATTTTCACATAATAAAAAACTCCTAAAATCGTATTTAATAGAACTACAACAAACAAAAGCCAAAAAATTTCACCTGCAAAAAATATTGACTTAAGGAGATAAAACTTTGCCCAAAAACCGCCTGTAATAGGCAATCCCGCGAGAGAAAGCAAACATACTGCGAATCCTAAAGCTACAGGTGGATTCACATATGCAAAACCGCTAAAATCATCTATTTTACTAAATCCTGTTTTGTTAATAAAAATCTCTACAGCGCACCAAGCACCTAAATTCATAAAAAGGTAAATTAACATATAAAAGAAGGCTGGAGAAAGATTAAAAGCATTTTTGTAAGCACAAAAAGCAGAAAGAATAAAGCCAGCTTGTGCTATAGTACTATATGCCATAAATTTTTTCAAATCATTTTCTCTAATTGCTAACAAATTACCAATTGAAATAGTAGCTATAGAAACTATATAAATAAGGAAAACACTAACAATTGAAAATGGAAGAAATTTAAGAAGCAAAGCAAACCCAGCAAATTTTGGAACCAAAGACAAAAAAGCCGCAATAGTTACTGGTGCACCTTTGTAAACATCTGATGTCCACATATGAAAAGGAAATATCGAAGTTTTAAAAGCAATAGCAGCAAATATAAGTATAAAAGCGAAAACATTTAAAGGAGTCATCAAAAAATGTTGATTTATTAATATATTTAAGATTTGAGACATATTAGTGGTAGAAGTAACTCCATAAAGGAAAGAAAAGCCATACAACATAATTGCACTGACCAAGCAACTTGTTACAAAATATTTCAAAGAACTTTCGACAGAAATTCTCTCATCTTTAAAATAGCCAATTAGAAAGTAAGTAGATATACTTAAAAATTCTAAAGACACGAAAACCGAGACTAAATCAGAAGCTTGAACGAGAAATAAAGAACCTAAAACAGCGCAAAGCATCATCGAATAGAATTCGGCTTGAAATTTTTTACATAGCTTTAAGGTTTTTTTTGAAATTAAAAGCACTCCAAAAGCACTCACGCATATTAATATACTAAAAAACAACGCAAATTTATTTAGCTGCAAAGCACCAAAAAAAGCAGAATAATTAACACTGACAGCAGAAAATATATACAAAAAAGAGGCAACAGCCAAGGCAAACAATGAAGACAAATAAACAACAAAAGATTTCTCTTGTTTTGCAAATGAAATAACAAAAATATTAACAAAAATTGTCAACAGTAAAATCACTTGAGGTAGAATCATAAACAAATCATTTACTAAATTTATATTATTTGGCATTACAATCTCCTATATCAATTTTAAAATTCCATCCAAAGTTCCCTCAAAGATTCCCAACAATGTATTAGGGAAAACTCCAAAAAATATTACAGAAACAGCCAAACACATTAAAACCAGAAGCTCATGAGCAGTCAAATCATTTATATGTAAATATTTAGGGAGTAAATTACCCCAAAACACTTTTTTATAAGCAACAAGGAAATATCCAGCAGTCAAAATCATGCCAAATAAACCAACAATAAGAAATACTTTAATAAACACACCCAAATCAGAACTCATTGCCCCTAAAAATACTAACAATTCTGCAACAAAACCTGATAATAGAGGTACTCCCAAAGTTGTCAAAACAAACAACAAAGCAAAACTTGAAGCAACAGGCATTTTTTGTGAAATTCCACCCAAATCAGCGATTTCTCTAGTTTTAGTTCTTTTGTAAATAATTCCCACCAGCATAAACAAAGCAGCACTTACCAAACCATGAGCAACAAGTTGAAACACAGCGCCACTCATAGAAACTATAGTTAACGCCCCCAATCCGATAAGAACCAAGCCCATATGACTTATACTGCTATAAGCGACTAATTTTTTCAAATCAGTTTGCGCAAAAGCAATAAAAGCAGCATACAAGACATTTACAACGCCCAAAATTATTATCAGAGAAGAACACAAATCAAACCAATCTGGGAAAAAAGACAAATTAAATTTGATTAAACCATATGCACCCATTTTCAATAAAACTCCTGCAAGGAGCATGCTAACAGGCGTAGGAGCATCGACATGAGCATCAGGCAGCCAAGTATGTAATGGAAAAACTGGCAATTTCACGGCAAATCCCACAAAAAAACCAAAGAACATAAGTATTTCCGCCCACAAAGGATACTCAAAAGATTTAACCGAAGCTAATTGCTCAATATCAAAAGTTACAACTCCGCTTCCTATTGAATAAAAATATACAAGAGCAATGATAGCACCCAATATAAACAAACTTCCAAAAAATGTATACAGCAAAAATTTCATGGCACTATATTCTTTTTTCCCAGATCCAAAAACAGAAATAAGAATATACATAGGAATCAATTCCAATTCCCAAAAAACAAAAAATAACAACAAATCCTTAGCTGAAAATACGCCCAAAACTGCTGTTTGCAAAATAAAAAACATAGAATAATATAATTTATGTTTTTTATTTACAGCTCCCTTACTCGCTATAAGAGCCAAAAGAAAAATAAAATTAGTTAACAAAACGAGCACAAGAGAGACTCCATCCAACCCAAAAGCACAACCTGATTCAAAAGCAGAAAGGAAAGGAAGTTGAAAGCTTTGCAAGAATTGATAACCAGAATACTCAGGCTTAAAGAAATACAAAAACAAAATAGAATAAGCAAAAATCAGAACTCCGAAAAATTTAGCACTTCTTCTTATAATTACCGGATTATTAGGCATTAAAGGACTAGCAATAAAGGCAGAAAATATTAAAGGTGCAAAAGCAAGTAAAGCAAGACTCATAGCCACACCTCCAGCATATAAACACTAAATCCTAACAAAAATACAACCATAAGCAGACATAATCCGGCAACTCCAACAGTAGAATAGCTTAATATATTACCATTTTGCCAAAACAACAGAAACTTAGATTTTACTTGAACACACAATCCCCAAAAATTGACAACCCCATCAACTAAATATTTATCAAACAAATAAGCATATCTAGTTATTTTCAAGAATAATTTTTCGATTAAAAATTCATAAAATTTGTTAAAATATAAACCTTGTTGCGCAAATTTTCTAAATTTTCTAATAAAACTAATTTTTATTTTTTCTTTTATTCCATTGTAATACAAAACGAAAGCCAAAAGAACTCCAATGACAATTATAATTAAGGACAAAGCAAATAAAATTTCATAATTTCCTAATTTAGGTAGAGCCAATGGAGTTTTAATGAAAGTTTTAAAGGGTTCATTTACTAACCAACCTAAAAATACTGAAGGCATAACCAACAACAAAATAGGAAATTTAATTCCCCACGGGGGTATATGAAATGTTTTTAAAGTTCCATTGTATTTACCTTCAAAAATCATGAAATAAGATCTTAACATATAAATTACAGTCAACAAAGAAGATAAAAGAGCCAAAGCAAGCAAACCAAAGTTACTCGTATCAGCTAAAATATAAAATATAGCCTCCTTAGACCAGAAGCCACTTAATAAAATTCCACTTATAGCGCAAACACCTATCAAATAACAACCAGCCACAAAAGGTATAGATTTTCTCAACTCTCCCATATAACGCATATCTTGTAAATTAACAGAATGAATTACAGCCCCAGCACACAAGAACAAAAGGGCTTTAAAATACGCATGCGTAGTAAGGTGAAATAAAGCTGCACTATAACCGCCAACTCCTAAAGCTACCATCATAAATCCTAATTGACTGGAAGTAGAAAAAGCCAACATTTTTTTTATATCATTTTGAAAAATCGCAATAACAGCCATAATAAAAGCCGTCAAAACACCAATCCAGGCAATTATAGACATTGCGACAGGAGAATAATTTAAAAAAGGATAAACCCTAGCAATGAGAAAAACACCTGCTGCAACCATCGTCGCCGCATGGATAAGAGCACTAACAGGAGTAGGGCCTTCCATAGCATCAACTAACCAAACATGTAAAGGTATTTGAGCACTTTTGGTACAAGCAGCAAGAACAAAGCCCAAAGATATTAAAAAGAAAACCAGCGGAGTAGTAGTTCCCAAAACACTTAAGGCAGCACCATTTAAAGCACTAAAATCCAAGAAAGGAACATTGCTAAATTTCCAAAACCAAAAAGAAAAAGCCCCCAAAGCACAAATTGAAGCCAAAAATGCAAAATCTCCTATCCTATTTATCAAAAAAGCTTTTGTGGCAGCTTTTGCTGCACTTGGACGCTTAAACCAAAAACCTATAAGTAAATAACTGCAAACTCCCACAAGCTCCCAAAATACGTACATTTGCAAAAGATTAGGGCTCATAACCAAAGACAACATAGAAAAGTTAAATAAATTCAAATAGACAAAAAATCTATGAAATTCTTTATCATTTGCCATATAAGTTCTTGAATATAATTGAACCGCAAAACTTACCGAAGTAACAATCAAAAGCATAAGAACAGACAAATTATCTATCAAAAAACCAAAACTCAAACTTAATAATCCCACATTTAAGAAAGGAACCATAATTTCGTAATTAAAATTTGCAATTTGCAAACAGCAACCCAAAAGTCCTAAAGACCAGAAAAAACCTAAGAAGCTAGCTCCCAAAGTTAAAAGAGAAGTAATTTCTTTATTTTCGTAAATATTTAATCCTTTAAAAAACATTATTAAAAGTGCAGACCACAAAGGTAAAAAACTAATAATCCAAGAGTTTGTCACAAAAAAATCTTTCATTTTCGGCCTCCTGTTTTATTTTGCTTTTCAATATTCATATTGTTTGAGTAATTTGCCAGACATATTAAAATGCACAATCCCACAGCAACTTCAATAGCAGATACAGCCATAACAAAAATAGCAACGCTATCTCCAAGTCTATTTCCAAGATCCAGATAATTGGCAAAAGCAATAAAATTAATATTGACAGAAGTTAACATAATTTCAACACACATAAGCAATCTTATTATATTTTTTGACGTTAAAACTCCCAAAAGTCCAATACAAAAAAGAATAAGAGCCAAAACTAAATAATGTATTAACGAAATATCAAATATCATTTTTTTGAGACTCCTTTTCCACAGGTTTTATTTTGCAATTTACATTTTTGAGAGCAAACATAGCAACTCCAAGCATAACAACCAAAATTAAAACTGAAACAAGTTCAAAAGCAAAAACATAATTAGACAACAAATTGATACCCAAAAGCTTCAAACAAACAATATCTTGAAATTGTATTTGCAATTCAACTAAATCTGTTTGCAACGCAAAAATTTTTATTATTTTGTCAAAGATACCAAAACCATTTGTAAAAGAAAAAAGTGCACAAATAAAAAACAAAACTACAGAAAAAGCAGCAACAAATTTTTTTGCAGAAAAAATTGAAACAATTTCAAATTTAGCATTGTCTTTAACCAACATAACAGCAAACAAAAAAAGTATAGAAACAGCAATTGCATAAATCATAATTTGAGCAAGCCCCAAAAAATCTGAATTTAGCAGCACAAACAAACAAGCAATTGAAACAAAAGCTATTATCATTGAAATAATTGCATAAACAATTTTAGGTAAAAACAAAACCCCAAAAGCAAATATAACACTTACAATGCTAAAAAGATAAAAAAATAGAGCATTTATAAATTTTGCATCAATTTCCATTATGAGTTTTCCTTTCAGCAATTATTTTAGATTCTTCTTTGGAAAGTTTAAGCTCTTCCAAATTTAATATTAAATTATTTTTCGAAATATTGGCAAGTTCATATTTTTCAGTTAAAACGATACTATTTTGCGGACAAGCACTTTCGCAATTCCCGCAAAAAATACATCTTCCAATATCTACCGAAAAATCTTCGACAACAAATTTACCATGTTCATCTTTTTTGCCTTTAATTTTTATTAAATCAACACAAGGGCAAACCTTAGAACAAATTCCGCATCCAGTACATTTTAGTTGCCCACTCTCATTGACACACAAAGCAATTCTTCCACGAAATTTTGAAGATTTTGCAGATTTTTTTTCAGGATATTCATAAGTTATTGCAGGTCGAAACAAATGAATCGCAACCGTTTTCATTCCATTTAAAATATGAAAAATACCTAACAAAAATTTTCTCATTAGCCCCCCATAATAAATTTATAAATACTAATGAAAAGCAAATTTAGCAAAGCTAAAGGCAAAACATACTTCCAACAAAAAACTGAAAGTCTATCAGATCGAATTCTTGGTAAAGTTGCTCTTATCCAAATTGCAAGAAATATTAAACAAAAAGTCTTGGCAAAAAGCCAAAACAATTGTTCTAATTGGATAAAAAAGCCTACGCCAAAATAAATTCCAAAAGGAGATTGAAAACCTCCACAAAAAAGCAGAACCCCTAAAAGACTTAAAATAAACAACTGAGCATATTCAGCTAAAAAAAACATAGCAAACTTCATTCCTGAATATTCTGTATTATAGCCGCCAATAAGTTCATTTTCAGCTTCTGGAAGGTCAAAAGGATTTCTATTTAGTTCAGCTAAAGTAGAAATATAAAAAATTACAAATCCTAAAATATTAGGAATAACATACCAATGAAACAAACCTCCACTTTGAGCCAAAATAATTTCTTTTAAATTTAGCGAGCCAGCTAAAACACAAATACTTAAAATACTTAATACCAAAGGAATTTCATAGCTAACAGATTGAATAACAGCTCTAGCTCCACCCAAAAGAGAATATTTGTTATTGCTTGCCCAACCTGCCAAAATTAATCCCAAAGAAGAAAAAGCCGTAACTGCCATAACTGCAACAACTCCCAAAGGAATATTAACGGCATAAAGCAAATTAGTATAAGGCATAAGTCCAAACAAAATCATTACAGGCATAAAAAATATCAAAGGAGCTAACGTAAAAAGAATTTTATCAGTATTATAAGCTGAAATATCTTCTTTTATTAAAAGTTTTATTGCATCAGCTATGGTTTGAAAAATACCATTTAATCCAACTCTATTAGGACCTTTTCTAACGGTAAAAGCAGCCAATAATTTTCTTTCAAACAAGACAAGGAAAAGTACAACAATAATCATAAAAGCTGCAAGAAAAGCAAACATTAACACAGCCCAAAAGCTTTCAAAAATTAAACTAGGAATATTAATACCCTCAGCAAAAGTTTTCAAAAAATCATATATCATCTGTCTGCCTCCGGTAAAACAAAATCTAAGCTACCTATAATAGGCATTAAATTAGCTAAAGTATTTCCAACAACAAGTTCTTGTAATAATTGTATCGATGAAAAAGAACCTGTTCTATGTTTTATTCTGTATGGTTTGTTTGTTCCATCAGCAATAACTTGGCACATATACAAACCTCTTGGAGCTTCTGTATAAGTTGTTGTTTGTTCATTTGGAATTTTTAAGAATACAGAATTAAATTTTTTGTTTACAATTGGCTCATTTTTCACTTGTTTATATTTTTCTATTGCTTGTTTTATTATTTCCAAACTTTCTCGCATTTCTGCAAATCTTACAAGATACCTTGCATAACAATCCCCTTCAATTTTTATCGGGATATTAAATTTAAATTCTGAATAAATACTTTTTTTGTTGTTAATTCTAAAATCCAAGTCTATTCCACTAGCTCTAGCGTTAGCTCCAGTTATTGAATAATCTAAAGCCACTTCTTTTTTTATAATTCCTATTCTTAAAGTTCTATCCATAAATATAGGATTTTTTGTTATAATTGCTTCATATTCATCAAAATACTTGGGCATTTTTTCTATAAGTTTTTCTGCTTTATTTAACCAATTTTTTGTTAAATCAAATTTTACTCCCCCAAACGTAAAAGCATTAAACATCATTCTTTGCCCGCAATATTCTTCAAAAAGTTCCAAAATAGATTCTCTTTCTCGGAATGCATAAAACAAAGGTGAAGTTGCTCCCAAATCAAGTAACATTGAGCCAAGCCACATTAAATGAGAAGTAATTCGGTTAAATTCCATCATTATTATTCTTATGTAATTAGCTTTTTGCGTCGGTTCAATGTCTAAAAGTTCTTCTATTGCAGTACAATAGCCAAATGAATTAAAAAATCCCGAAAGATAATCTACTCTATCTACCATTGGTAAATATTGAATATAACTACGATTCTCAGCTATTTTTTCCATTCCTCTATGAAGATAGCCTATGATAGGCTCACAAGATTTTATAATTTCGCCTTCTAATTCAACAAGTAATCTTAAAACACCATGTGTAGCAGGATGCTGAGGTCCTATATTAAGCTTTAACATCTCAGTTTTAGTCATTCCATACTAACCTTATATCGTTTGCTACATAATTTTTTCTTAATGGATAACCTTTCCAATCTTCTGGCAGTAAAATTCTTTTTAAATTTGGATGATTTGCAAACTTTACTCCTAATAAATCAAAAATTTCCCTCTCAAACCAATCAGCTGATTTAAAAATTTTCCAAATACTTTCTATTTCATCAATAATTTTTGTTTTTAATATTACTTTTTGAGCCAATTTAGTTGAATACAAAAAATAATAAATTTCAATAAAATCTCTAAAATCTACTCCCGAAACACAAATAAGCATATCAAAACCATTATCTTTTAAATTTTTAACAATTAAAATTAAATCATCTTTGTTAATTTCTACGACAAGATTTTGAGCTTTATCTTTTGTAAAAACCAGATTTTCAAACTTCTTTAGTATTTCTTCACACATTGGAAACTCCTAATTTAATTATTTCAAAATCTTCCAAAGGTAAAGCTAAATCAGATTTATCCGATATTTTTACTTTAGGTTTATGGTTTTCCAAATATTTTCTTCTTTCCATAATAGTTTCTGTTTTTATTTTTTGCTGTAATTTTAACAATGCATCAAAAAGTGCCTCAGGATGAGGCGGACACCCTGGCAAATAAACATCAACAGGAATTAATTTGTCCACACCCTTAACAACACTATACGAATCATAAGCAAACATCCCTCCTGTAATACAACAAGCTCCCATTGCAATTACATATTTAGGCTCAGGCATTTGTTCATAAAGTCTTACCAATAAGGGAGCCATTTTGTGTGTAATTGTACCTGCAGTTATAAGTAAATCGGCTTGTCTTGGAGTAGCTCTAAATACTTCTGAACCATATCTTGCAATATCAAAAGTAGCCGCACTGGAAGCTATCATTTCTATTCCGCAGCAAGAAGTTGCAAAAGTTAAAGGCCACAAAGAATTTGCCCTTCCCCAATTATACAAAAAATCAACTGCACTTATTAAAATTTTCATTGCCACTCCAAAAGTTTTCGTTTTATTGCATAAAATAATCCAATCCCTAAAACAAGTATAAACAAAATACCTTCTAAAAGTGCAAATAAGCCTATTTTATTGTATATAACTGCCCAAGGAAAAAGGAAAATCGTTTCAACATCAAACAATAAAAACAAAATAGCAAAAATATAACATTTTACATCGAATTTAATTCTCGCAGACTGATTAGGATTTAAACCACATTCATATGTTTGAAATTTAATTTCTCTTTTGTATTTTGGCTGAACTATATATGCAGTTACAAGCATTGCCACAGCAAAAAGCAAAGACAATATAACAAAAATGAACAATATGCCATAACCTGTTAAATTCATACAAAATGCTCCCTGTTGCAAATTTAAGAATAACATATTTTGGGAAAAAAATAAAATAACTATTTGTTTAAAATTTTTAAAATTTAAAATAATTTATTTATTAAGTTGTTTTTTCGATATTTATCATTAATAAAAAATTGAGTAAAACAAGGAGGTATTAATGGAAAGAATAAATTCATTATTTTCTAAAAATATTTTTGTATCCTACCCAACAAATTACACAAACAAACAAAAAACTGCTTTATCTTTAACAGGGAAAAACATATTTCCTCAAAAAGAAGATTCAAATACAGAAATAGCAAAATATTTAGACATATTATACAAAGATACAAACGAAGAGTTTTTAAAAAAAACTGACAAATTAAAACTTAATAATGCATATTCACCAATGAAATGTCAAAAATTAAATTATGGTACTTTTTACTTGTGAAAATCTACAAATTCTCTAGCTATTGCTGCAGCTTCTTTATAAGAATATCCACGACGTATAGCTGCTTCAAACAATGCATCTGCTTGCTTAATCAATTCAGGATTAGCATATAATTCAGCAAGATCTTGCTTAATATTTTGGGCTGTCTCGCCACTTAAATTTGGTCCTTTTTCCATTTTTTTGACCATTGAACGACCAAGCAAAACTGAATGATCATTATCTAAATTATTAATTTCTTTTTTCGTATAATTTTGGGGAGTTTCTGCAATAACTTTACTGCGCTCAGAATTTAAATTATGCATTTGTTTAATTTTTTCAGCTCCCAAATTGTTACTTATGTCAGTCATATTTCTCTCCTGTTAAGATAAATCTGTTAAAAAATTTTCTTTAGTATAGTAAAACTTAAAACATATAAAATTTGCTAGTAATTTAACAAATTTTAACAATTTTTTTTATTCATAGCAATAGTATATTTGGTATAAATCTTTTACATATTTTTGAAAATCTTTCCTTAAGTTTTCAGGAGAAACTATTTCGCAACTTTCCATATACCTTAAAATATTTTTGAAAAATAAAGTTTTGTCATAATAAAAACTTCTTACATATAATTCGCCTAATCCTTTTTTGATAATTTCTTCACCTTCTTTTAGTGTATATGCTTTAGCAAATTTTGAAGAAAATTTAAGAGTTACAAATTGCTTTTTAAACAAATATTTATTTTTCAAAGGAGTTTGTACTATCTCTAAAATCCAATCAAAATTTATCAAAATATTTGTTTTCTGATTTAAATCAAAACATTTTAAATAAATTGATTTCTTTGTAAAAAAAATATCTGCAGGTTCTACTAAATCTTTTTGCTTAATTTTACCATCTTTAAGATATGTAATATTTAATCTTTGTGCATCTTTACAATATTTTTTTATATTCTTCAACATATAATTATTTTTATGTTCCAAATAATTTAACAAAATTAAGCGTCTGTTAAAAATCTTCTTCAAATCTTTTGGTAAAAAAAATTGAAGTTTTTCAAGAAAATTGTATTTGTCATAACCACTATTTGAAACATGATAGTTTCTTAGCGCTTCAATTATTTCAAGAATTATTTTTTCTTCATTTATTCCAGCTGTAATTTTAAATGGAACTTCTTTCAATTTATACATTTTATTATTTACTCTTTCAAATTCAAATCCAAGAGTTTTTAGCGTCCTTATATATTTTAAAATTGTTTCTTTAAACAAAAAAATGTTATATTTGTTTTCCAAATAAGTAATTATTTCGTCTACACAAAAAGTTCTTTTGAACAAAACAAACTCAAGACATAGAAAAAAATAATATGCACTTTGGTTTATGTTAATTCCCATATATTTCCTTTATCATTAATATTTTTTGCTTAAATTTTTCCTTCAACTCAAAAGGTTCAAGTATTTTACAATCTATTCCATAGCTAAAAATTTTTTGAATGAATTCAAATTGATTTTCAAAATAAAATTTTACTATAAGCTTATCCTCACTTTGCTCTAAAATTTTACAATTAATTTCTGGCTCAAAAAATAATCCATTAAAATTAATAAATTCACAAATTGCGTAATTATTTACTAAAATAGTTTCGTAAAATTCATCCAATATTTTAAAATTTATAATTCTATCTAACCTCAAATACCTAGATTCTTTCAGAGAATTGTCATCACACCACAAATATATTTTACCATTTTCAAGTTTTAAAAATTTAGGCAAAACTTTAAAATAATTTATACTAGAATTTGGTGAATTGTATGTAATCAAAAGTGGATGTTTTTCTCTTATACAATTTTGCAAATCAAATATTGTATCGTGTAATTCTATCCCAAATGGTTTTTGATTAATTACAGCCAACATCTTTTCTGCATAATATTGATTTGTGTATTTAGCTAATTTTAAAAGTAAAATATTAAAATTTACAATATCTTGGTAAGAAGCTTTTAGGGCCAATAGACCTTTAATTTCAGAAAGAAGTTTTATATCTTCATCATTAAAATTAATAAAATTCATTCCCTCTCGCAAAGAATAATAAGGACAACCTCGGTTAGGAAAAGTAATTTTAATCCCTAGTTTTTTCAAAGTATTTAAATATATAGCCAATGAATCTTCTGAAAATCCATTGAGTAATTCTTTTTTTGTACAATCTTCCACAAAAAGCTTCTGCAAAATACGGAAAACTCTCGCACCAGAATTTACTATATTAGTTCTATTTATCATATTATTTCTTAAATTTTATGTGCAACAACTTCTCCGGGTTTAAGAATTAACGGTTTTATCATACTTTCACTTTCTAATAATGTTCTAAAATCATTAATATCTACAGCAATTTGAGGAAAAGTATTATAATGCATAGGAATACATTGTTTAGCATTTAACCATTTTGCAGCTAAAACCGCCTCTTTTATTCCCATAGTATAATGTCCGCCTATAGGAAGCAAGACTATTTCTGGCTTGTAAACTTCTCCTATCATTTTTAAATCAGCCGTTAATGCCGTATCACCCGCATGAAAAACTCTTTTGTCTTTGAATCTAAACATAATGGATGAAGCAACTCCACCATTTACACCGTCAAAGGTTGTGCTTGAATGGGCAGCACTCATAAAAGTAACAATACCCCACTCAAATTCTAATCTTCCCCCCACATTTACAGGATTTACTTTAGCCCCTTTACTTGCACAATATGTAGCAAGTTCAAAAATAGTATGAATAATGGCTCCAGTTCGCTTAGAAATTTCAATAGCATCACCTAAATGATCACTATGAGCGTGAGTAACAAAAATATGTTCAGGAACAAATTCTGACAAATCTCCTTGATACCAAGGACTTTGAGACAAAAAAGGATCTACAAGTATTTCTTTACCTGCTACTTTAAATTGAAATGCACTGTGGCCTAAATATTTTATTTCTAAAGTCATTTTGCCTCCTACAAATTTATAACGGTATTAATCTTTTGCATTAAAGCAAAAAGCCTTTTACTTACCTCTCCTTGACTTATACCAAGATAATCTGCAATTTCTTTTTGTTTTTTTGCTTGTATATATTTCATATAAAATAATTTGTAAAAATTTTCCTGAGGATATTCTTGGTCAAATTTTAATACCAAATCATAAATCTCTTGCAAAGTTTCTTGCTCTATTATTTTTTCTGTAAAACTAATAGTAGGATCTTTTATGTCTAAGAATCCATCATCTAAAGGATTTTCTATAGAAACAGAGCTTCTTGCAATATTTTTATAACCACCCGCATTTCTTGTAATTCTTCCTGATGACTTTAAAACACTAATTATTGCAGTAGAAATTATTTTATTCAAATAATTTTGAACTCTTTCTATTTCATCTGTTTTCTTTAAAAGAAACAAACAACGCTCCAAAGCTTCCGAACAAAAATCTTCAAACAAATCTTCATTACCTTGGAAACGTTTGTTAGAAGTAACCATTTTTTCTATAATATTTTTATATTCTTGCGTTATAACCAATTTGCAAATTCCTACCCGAAAGCTCTTCTATAGTATATCAACAATAACGTGACTTTGACAAGTATATTATATGGAGTATTTTTATTCAGGCAAAATTCTACTCATTACAATTTTACCTTTTGCATTGTAATAATTTTCTTTGTACCATCTGCCCAAAAAAATCCCAGAAGGATTATACATATATTCGTCGAAATCGCTTAAACTATAAACTCCTGAAGTTAACCTGCCTTTTTTGTTGTATTGGTAAGAAACTACAGGATATTTATCGTAGTTTCGCTCAAAAATTTCTATGGTAAATAAACTCCCCAAAGCCGTGTAATAATAACAATGTTTTAAATCCTTCTTATAAATTATTCCGTATCCATACAACAATTTTTTCCAATAAAAAGGAACTATTATTCTATCTTCAAGATTATTAAAACCAATTTTTGCATAAATCATATTTTCTTTATAATTATAATCTTTTTTAAAATCAGCATATTTTTTCTCGAAAACATCTTTATCGTAACTATAAACAACATTTCCGGTAAAAATTTTCTTTCGTATCGTCTGAATATCAGTATCTCTTTCAGTTTGAGTTAATTTGTCCCATGTAAAACTTGTAGAACCTTCTATTTTTTCCGTAGCTAAAACAGAAAAATTTAGTCCGCAAAAAATTGAAAGCAAAAATATTAATACTATAATTTTTTTCATTTTTACTCCTTTTCAATAAATTTTGAAGGTGCTAATAGTGAAATAACATAGTTATCGTTTAAATATTTTTGAGCAACATTTTTCACATCTTCTTTACTTACAACAAGAATCTTGTTTTCAATCTCTTTGTCATATGAAGCACCAAGTCCAGTTAATTCATAATATCCTAAATAATGAGACCTTTGAGCATTTGTTTCATGTAAAAATGCTCGTTTCCCCAAAATATTATTTTTTGCACTTTTTAATTCTTCTTCACTTACAAAACAATTTCTCAATTTGTTTACTTCGTCAGCAAATCCGGATAGTGCAGTTTTTATATTCTTAGGTTCTGTGGCTATGTAAAGCCAAAAAGTAGACGCATCTTCCATTACATCAAGACTACTTCTAACTACATAAGCCAACCCCCTTTTTTCCCTTAATTCAAGAAAAAGCCTTGAACTTAATCCGCATCCGCCCAAAATAGAATTTAGCACCATTAACGCAGGTATATCTGCATTTTTTATCCCAGGTACAATCCACGCCTTCAAAATTTGCGCTTGTGCCACATCATCTTTTTTTATTGATGTGATTCGCCTTGTATTTAAACAAGGTATATCTATCTTTGTTTGTTTTTTTTCTGCTAAATGTGGAATTTGAGAAAAATATTTTTCCATTAAATTATAAATTTCACTTTCCTCAATATCTCCTACTATGCTTATTACTATATTCTGAGCATACAAATTCGAAAAATATAATTCCTTGATATCTTCTTTTGAAATACTATCAATTTCCTCAAGAACTTTTGTATAAGAATTTCCGTAAGGATGATTTTCATACAAAGTTTTTACCAAATTGTCAAAAGCTTTTGTTTTTGCTGAATCTAAATCAGATAATATTTCACCTTTTAATTTGTTAACTTCTTTTTCAAAATTTTCAAATGTTGAATTCAAAATAACATCACTCATTATTGCAAGAGCATTTTCTATATCATCGTTTAAAAATACTGCTTTTATTTTTATATAATCTTGTTTTACATCTGTTATAAAATCTATTGCATAAAAATCAATTTTGTCAGCAAGTTCTTTTGCACTAAAATTTTTTGTTCCTTGTAAAAGAAGTTTTGTAATTATAGAAGTTTCTCCAGCCTTTTTTTCATCAATTACTCCTGATTTTATAAAAAAATTTATGGCTGTTCTGGGAGTATTTAAACTTTTTTGGTAGACAATTTTTAAACCATTAGAAAGATTAAACAATTTTTCCATAACTTAACCTTAATAAATTCCTCACAAAAACAGTTTACAATAAAAATTCACATTGATAAACTATTTATCTTCTTTATTATAAATTTTCCAAATATCTCCTCCACATACTAAACAAGGAATATAAAAAATTTTTTCAAGTTCACTTTTATTAATATAAATACAATTTTTGGTACATTTTTCTGCCCATTCACAACTAGCTGCATGTAATTTAGCATTTGATAAATTATACACAACAACTTCATCGCTTATAATGTTTTTGGTAACCATAGCTTCTATGAAAACATTTTCATCATTATGAGCTAATACATAATTAGAACATAATAAAGTAAAAATTATTACGAAAATTTTTCTCATAGTCCAAAATTATAGATAAAAACAGAATTTATAATAATACAAAATTTTTTTAATTCAAGATAATAAGAACAATCAAAATAAAAAAATGCGACGCTATAACACCGCATTTTCAAAATTTTTATTAGTTTTTTAACTACACCCTGAATAACCGCAATTCAAACAAATAAAACAACCTTCTGAATATTCTATCTTAGTTCCACATTCAGGACATATTTTTACTTTTAATTCACCTGCATATTGAGTTTGAGGTTCTTGCATTTTTGTTTCTTCTTTTTTTATTTCCTCTTTTGGAGTTTCTTTTTTTTCTATATTCATTGGCTGAAATATCCTGCTGTTATTTCGATAAACAGTTATTCCTTTTAAATTAGATTTGTAAGCTAAATAATAAGTTTTCTCTATGTCTTCTCTTGAAGCATTTTCCTCAAAATTAACTGTTTTAGAAACAGCATTATCTGTGTGAAGTTGAAAAGCAGCTTGCATTTTTACATGCCATTCAGGAGATACATCATGAGCTGTAACAAAAACCCTTTGAACATCTTCAGGAACCCCATCAATTCCATGTACAGTACCTTTTTCAGAGATTTTGGCCATTAATTCTTCTGAATAAAAACCTCTTTCTTTGGCAAGTTTCTCAAAAATAGGATTAACTTCATACATAAGAGTTCCATCCATTACATTACGTAGAAAAACAAGCCCAAATAAAGGTTCAACCCCACCTGATGTACTGGCAATCATACTAATTGTGCCAGTAGGAGCAATACAAGTAGTAGTAGCATTACGAATACCATATTGTGCTATTTGTTTATCCAAATCAGCCCATTGCTCATCTGAAATCATTCCTGCAGATTTGTTCTTGTATTTGTTGAACAAGAAATTTTGTCCATCATAAATACTTCCCGAAAAAGAAGCAAATCTTCCTCTCTCTTTGGCAAGTTCAATAGATTCAATTTTTGAATGATAATCAATAAATTCCATAATTTGCGAAGCTAAGTTGGTACCTTCTTCACTATCATAAGGAATATTGAGCATCATTAGCATATCTGCCCAACCCATAACTCCTAAACCTATTTTTCTGTTTGAAGTAACCATTTGGGCAATTTTAGGTAATGGATAGTTATTTATTGTTATGACATTATCAAGAAAATGAATAGCTAATCTTGTAACTTCTGCAAGTTTTTCCCAATTAATAGTTAAATTACCATTTTTTTCTTCAACAAATCTGCTTAAATTTATAGAACCTAAATTGCAAGCTTCATAAGGAAGTAATGGAACTTCTCCACAAGGATTAGTAGATTCTATAGGTCCTAAAAGTGGAGTTGGATTATCTGCATTCATTTTATCTAAAAAGATAATTCCAGGTTCACCATTACGCCAAGCATGATCTACTATAATATCAAAAACTTCTTTGGCATTTAATTTTTTTACAGGCTCTTTCGTTTTTGGGTGAATAAGTTCATAATCTTCACCATTTAAAACTGCATCCATAAATTTATTTGTTATACCTACAGAAATATTAAAATTATTTAACTTAGAACCATCAAACTTAGCATCAATAAATTCTAAAATATCTGGATGATCAACCCTTAATATTCCCATGTTTGCACCACGTCTGGTTCCGCCTTGTTTAATAGCTTCTGTAGCAGCATTAAAAACTTCCATAAATGATATGGGGCCAGAAGAAACACCCATAGTAGTTTTTACAACATCATTTTTGGGTCTTAAATGTGAAAAATTAAAACCTGTTCCTCCGCCACTTTTATGAATTAAAGCAGTATTTTTAATTGTTTCAAAAATATCTTCAAGTGAATCTTCTACAGGAAGAACAAAACAAGCTGCTAATTGCCCAAGCTCTCTTCCAGCATTCATCAATGTAGGACTGTTTGGCATAAAATATCTTTGTGCTATACAACTATAAAATTTCTTAGTTAATTCCGCCGCTTCAGCTTCACTTTTCCCATATTTCATATCAGCATTTGCTAAAGTTGAAGCAACTCTGTAAAATAATTCTTTGGGTGTTTCTACAGGATTTCCATTTTTATCTCTTTTCAAATATCTTTTTTCTAAAACTTTCAATCCATTTTCACTTAATGTTAATTCTTCCAATGTCTCAGTACTCACTATGATACCCCCTCCAGCTTTATTTTTTTGTGTTTTATAATTCTATCATAGGCATGGATTTATTGCCCAAAGTCTTAATATTTTTTAACGTTTATTTTAATTTTCTTCCTATCTGAAATTAATAATTATTTTAAATTTTCCGTTTTCTCCAAATCTTCTCTCAAATCTTTTGCTGTAAGTCTTATGATAGGAGAGTTATCGTCTTTTTTTAAAACTATTTTTTCAATTTTTGCTTGTAAAATAAAACGCTTACACAAAATACAAACAAAATTATGTCCATATATGTACATCGTAGAATTTTTACAACGTTCAAGCCCTGCCTGAATTATAGCATTTTGTTCTGCATGAATTGAACGACAAGTTTCATATCTTGTACCAGATGGAATATTATTTTGAACTCTATAACAATAATTACGCTCCAAACAAGATTCCACTTTGCTCGGAGTACCATTATAACCTGTAGCTCTTATTGTTTTGTCATCTCCAACTATAATAGCTCCAACTTGAGCTCTAATACAATTAGAACGTTTAGAAGCTGTTTTTGCCATTTCTAAAAAATATGAATCCCAATCTAAAACCATTTTTCCCCTCCAATTAACTTCTTTTTTATATCATAATTTTTGGGAATTGTCAGCTTTGTGTTCGAAATATTTAAAACAAAATTATTAGCGCTACAAAATATTTTCCAGTTTATAAATTTTTCAAAATTTCTTTTATTAAATTGGAAAAATTTTCTTTTACAGCAAAACCAGCTTCCATAACTTCGTTATGAGACAATTTGTTATTTTTTATTCCTGCAGCGTAATTAGTAATGCATGATATTCCCAAAACTTTCATTCCACAATAATTTGCAACAATTGCCTCTGGCACAGTTGACATTCCTATTGCATCTGCACCAACAAGTTTTAGCATTTTAACTTCTGCAGGTGTTTCATAAGAAGGTCCGGAATTTGCAGCATATACTCCTTCTGTTGTTTTTATGTTTATTTTTTGAGCACATTTTTTCGCATAATCTAAAAAATCTTTGTTGTAAATTTCACTCATATCAGGAAATCTTGTTCCAAGTTCGTTATCATTTTTCCCTATTAGCGGATTAGTATTCATAAAATTTATGTGGTCTTTTATAAACATTAAATCACCTATTTCAAATTTATCATTAAGCCCTCCGGCGGCATTAGTTATTATAAGTTTTTCTATACCTAATTTTCGCATTACTTTTATTGGGAAAACAACTTCTTGTATACTATATCCTTCATAATAATGTATACGACCTTGCATAATTATTATTTCTTTTCCTTGAAATTTTCCTATAACAAGTTGCCCTACATGCCCGTCTATTGAAGATTGTCTAAAAGCAGGAATTTCATGATATTTGATTTTTAGGGGATTTTTAACTTCTTCAGCAAGAGCTCCTAAACCTGAACCTAAAATTAGTCCAATTTTGGGAGAATATTTATTGTTAATTTTTTCCCTTATGTATTCTGTTGCCTGAAAAAGCATAAAATCTCCTTACAAAGGTACGTGGGAACAATAAGTTAAAGTTGCCCAATCGTCATAAAAATTTAATTGCGTAGCACTTCCAGTTGGAATAATTATTTTCCCTTGATTTTTGGGTGGAATATCCAAAATAGAAGCTATTGCAGATTGAACAACCCCTTCATGAGTTACAATTAATATTGTTTTGTATTGATTTTCTTTTACTAAAGAAGTTATTATTTCATCAATTCTTGAGCGTACTTCTTGAGTAGTTTCCCCTCCTTCAGGCCAATATTCATAAGGATTTTCATGATATTTTTCTAGCATATCAGGGTATTTGTCTTCAATTTGCTCAAAAGTTAAACCACCCCACAAACCAGCTTTTCTTTCATACAAGCCATCTATAATTTTGTAATCTATATCATATTGTTTAGAAAGAATTCTTGCACTTTGAATAGCTCTCAAAGAAGAACTTGTGTATATAGTATCAACGTGAGGTGTTCTTATAGAAAGCCACTTTGTGAGATTTTCCATCTCTGTTTTGCCTTTTTGATTTATTGGAGGGTAATCTTCTCCATCATATAAACGCTTTTGCTCACTGTATATTGTAGCTCCGTGTCTTATCAAAATAACTTTGCATTTTCTTTTAAACATATTTATCCTCATTAATTGATAATATATTTTTGCACATTATTACGTTTCTGCCAAGAAAATTTTACACAAAAAAAGGCTTTGAATTATCAAAGCCAGAAATAACAGTGTCTTATAAGAGGAATTATAGTTGTAAAATTCTAACCAATTGAGGAGAAGTTTCTCCTACCTTTTTATCGTCCAAATTATAAATATTACTAACAAATTTTTTTGTAGGATGCCTATCTGTATATCTCCACAAATATTTTTTACTATTTTCATAAATTTTTGGAGTTTTTATTCTTAAAGGAATATTTGCAAGGAATTTATTTTTTAAGCTCAATATATATTTTATACCCTTTATTCGCTTTTTCGTTATTTCTTTATTCGCATCATCATAAAAATAAGTAAAACTATTTATACATTCATTGTTTTTGCAAACCAACCAAATTGTAATGCAAAATTTTACAGTTTTGGTATTGCCTTTTTCATCAGTTATTTCTTTGTTTGGACTTTTGTGGGCAAAACATCTAAAATAATCTATCGTTTTTATATCTTTACTATCATATTTGTACCCACAACAAGTATGAATAATTCTGGGTAATTTTACCCTTTCCCAATCTCTAACCATCAGCTCCCTTCAAATAATCTATTAACAATTTTAAGTTAACATCGCACAAAAAATCTTACAAGTTTTGTGAACTTTTATTAAAAATTATCAAAAATTTTTGAGTGCATGATGAATTAAAAACTGTTTTTCAAAATAAAAGACTGCTTCATTCAATTCAATACTTGCAAAAAAACAATTCTTTATAGTAGAATAAATACGTTAGAATATTTTTACATCGCATTAAAATGAGGTGGATAAATAGATGTTTTATTTTTGGTAATTTTGCCTTAAATAAAACGAGAAGTTTTTGTTAATTAAATAAGGATAGCATAATTTAATGTTCAACTTTAAGTATATAAAGGATAATGCACAACCTGGAAGCTGGCGCAGAGGCTATGATTATCACAAAAAAAAGCAAGTTTTAGAAACTAAACTTTCTAGAAATGTTATAACAGGCAAAGTTAAGGGAAATTTTCAAGATTTCTACACTACAAAACTAACCATTGACAAAAATTTTAACGTAAAAGCAAAATGCGATTGTCCTTTAGAAGAAGAATGGTGCAAACATGCAGTAAGCGTTGGTTTAAATGCTATAGAAAGCGGACTTTTTGAAGAATACTACAACAAAAAGAATAAAATAAAATCTCCCAAAACCTCAAAAGCAAAAGAAATCAAAGGGGGCTACATATTTATTTTTAATCCGCAAAAAAGTCAAAAATGCTCAGGATTACAAATAATTGACAGAAAAACAGGCGAATCAATTAAAAGACTCGAGCCAATTTTAAGAGCAGCTATGGAATTACAAAAACAAGATCCTAATTTTCTTTTTGCTCCAGAACAAAAAGCTGAATTTTTAATTATGCAAGAAATGTTGAAAAGTGGAAGATTTGATGGAAATACAAGATTTTTTGATTATCCAATAAAAGAACTAGATACATTGATAAATCTTCTAGTAAATGCAGAAGAAGTTATTGATGCAAACTCAGGAGAATTATTAAATTTTGACACAAATATTTGGCATTTAGTTCTTTCTGTAAATGTATCTGTAGTAGGAAATGTTCTTTTAGCCTTACATTGGCATAAACCTGACAATGAAGATGTTTATCCATTTGAAGAAGTAAGATATTTTTCAAGAACTTCAAAATGGTACAAACACAAAAATGTTATATTTAAAGGAGATATACCTCTTGCCATAGTGCCGCATTTTCTTACTAAAACTACATTTACAGACATAAGAGATGCAGATGGAGGGAAATTTTTATACGAAGAACTACCCAAAATCAGAAAAAATATGCAAGTTGAAATGTCTGAAATTTTGACAAAATTAACTTTAGAAAGAAAACCACCTAAAAATATTCTTTTACTAGATTTAGATAAAGACAAAGGCATAAAAGCTGAACTTGAATTTGAATACGATGGAATTAGAGTTCCATTTGGCAGAACAGGTAATAAATCACCTTATGTTACAGTAAAAAAACCTGATGATGGTTTAATTTATTGGATTAAACGTAATATAAAACACGAAATTAACACATATGATATTCTCATAAACTCAAAATTTCAACCTATGCAAACAAACAATTTGTATTTAGATCCTGATACAGCCATAGATTTTTACAATTTTTTCAAAGACAAAGCAGGAGAAAATTGGCTTATTGAAGAAAAAACGGATTTATCTTGTCTAAAAGTTATAAAAGAAGGACTTGATGTATGTGCCAAAATAGATTTTGGAAAATCTGTAGATAGTTTTGACATAGAAATATATTGTGCAACAGGAAGAAAAAAATTAGATTTTGAACAAGTAGAAAAAGCTATGTTTCAAGGTGCAAAATATTTTTCTTTAGAACATTTAGGCTTTGTAGAAGTTCCACATACAAAACTTATGATTTTGTCTAAAATGCTAAATGGTTACGATGCAGAAAAAATAAAAGACTATACTTTTTCCATAAAAACTTTTAGAGCTGGTTTAATAGCTGAACTTAAAGAACTTGGAATAAAGCTTAAAATGAGCAAAAAATTTGAACATTTTTGGGAACAAATTAGTACATTTAATATAGATGAAAAAATTTCAGCTCCTCAAACAGTAAATGCAAATTTACGTGAATATCAAGAAAGAGGTCTAAGTTGGCTATGGTTTTTATATCAATATGGATTAAATGGTATTTTAGCAGATGATATGGGACTTGGCAAAACGCTTCAAATGCTTGCGTTGTTACAAAAAGCAAAAGATGAAGAAGGAGCCAAGCCATCTCTTGTAATTGCCCCTACTTCTGTTGTATTTAATTGGGAAAATGAAATTAGTAAATTTACCCCGAACCTGACAATATTAAATCTTACCGGAGCTGATCGCCATGATTATTTCAAAAAAATTAAAAACTATGACATTATTTTAACAAGTTACGCACTTGTGAGAAGAGACATAGAATTATACAAAAAATTTGAATTCAGAACAATTGTACTAGATGAATCACAAAACATAAAAAATTTCGAATCAATAACAGCTCAAGCAGTTAAAAGAATTAGTGCAGATCATCGTTTTGCAATGTCAGGCACACCAATAGAAAATAGTTTAAGCGAATTATGGTCTGTTTTTGACTTTCTTATGCCTGGATTTTTATATGATTTAAGCGAATTTAAATATCGTTTTATTGTGCCTATTTCTGAAAAAGGAGATAAAACTGTTGAAAATCGTTTAAAAAAACAAATATATCCTTTTATTTTACGTCGCATGAAACGAGATGTAGCCAAAGATTTACCCGAAAAAATTGAAAATATAGCATATTGCACAATGACAGATGAACAAGAAGAACTTTATCAAGAAATTTTAGATGATACAAGAGAAACTTTGTTAAGAGAAATTCAAGACAAAGGAATGAAAAACAGTAAAATGTCAATATTTGCTGCTTTATTACGATTAAGACAAATATGTTGCCATCCTAAATTAATAAAAAAAGAAGTAGAATCAGGTAAATTTGACCATCTTAAAGAAATGCTAGAAGAAATTACTGGAGAAGGACACAGAGTACTTTTATTCAGTCAATTTGTTCAAATGCTTGATATAATAAAAGATTATTTTGAAAAAACTGGAATAAAATATGAATATTTAACAGGGGCAACCAAAGACAGGCAAGAACGCATTGAAAGATTTAACCAAGATGAAAGCATAAAAGTATTTTTGCTAAGTTTAAAAGCTGGTGGAACAGGACTTAATTTAACAGGAGCAGATTATGTAATACACTACGATCCTTGGTGGAATCCTGCAGTTGAAGATCAAGCAACAGATAGAGCTTACCGTATTGGTCAAACCAGAAATGTAATGGTATACAGATTAATAACTAAAAATTCAGTTGAAGAAAAAATTCAAAAACTTAAAGGCAAAAAAAGAGATTTAGTAGACTCAGTTATATCTGTAGACAGAGAAATAGGCAAAACCCTAACTTATGAAGATATCAAAGATATTCTCTCGGGGGGATAATGAAAAAAATTCAGACTGTTAAAATCGAAAAACTTTCTAATTCCGGAGAAGGAATAGCAAGAATAAATAATTACGTAATTTTTGTAGAAAATGCTATCCCAGAAGACATTGTAGAAATAGAAATTACAAAAGAAAACAAGAATTTTGCAAAAGCAAAAATTTTAAAAATAAAGCATCCTTCTTCAGGCAGAATAAAACCTTTTTGCGCACTTTATAATGCTTGCGGAGCTTGTTCTTTGCAACATGCAAATTATGATTTTCAATTAAAATTAAAAAGAGAAATAACCGCAGATGCAATGAAAAACATAGGTAACATAGATACAAAAATAGAAGATATTGAACCATCTCCAGAAACAAAAGAATTTAGATGTAAAATTCAATATCCTATTGGGCAAACAAAAATTTCAAAAAGATTTTTGGCAGGTTATTACAAACCAAAATCGCACGATATAGTAAACATAAAATTTTGCCCAATTCAACCCCGAATTTGTGATGAAATTATAGAATTTATAAGAAAAAAAGCTCAAGAATACAATTTAACTTGCTACAATGAAAAAACAGGGAAAGGCCTTTTACGACACGTAGTTATAAGACATTCTAATTACTCAAAAGAAAACCTTGTTACTTTTGTAATTAATGCAAATAAAATTTCAAATACAATAAAAAAATTTGCACAAGAAATATACAATCATTTTGAAACAATAACAGGAGTTTGTGCAAATTTCAATACAATTCAAAACAATGTAATTATGGGAGCAGAAACACAGATAATATGTGGTAATTCTGTAATAGAAGAAAAAATTTTGGACAAAACATTTAAAATTGGGGCAAACACTTTTTTTCAAATTAATCCTAAAAGTGCAGAAAACATTTTCAAGTACGTAAAAGAAACTATAAAACAAAGTTTCCAAAATCCAAATGTTCTTGATGCATACGCAGGTATAGCATCTTTTGGTATTATAGTTTCTGATGTTTGCAACAAAGTTTTAAGCGTAGAATCAAATATTGATTCAACAAAATTAGCAAAAGAAGTTGCTAAACTAAATAAAATAAACAACATAGAGATTCATACAACCGACACAGAAAAATTTATGAAAAATTGTACTGAAAAATTTGACGTGATAATTCTTGATCCACCACGGAAAGGGTGCGAAAAAACTACCTTGGACGAATCTATACGTCTTTGTAATGGAAAAATTATTTATGTTAGTTGCAATCCTGTGACACTTGCCAGAGATTTAAAATATTTAAAACAAAAAGGTGCAACAATCGAAAGCATAAAACCTTTTGATATGTTTTGTCATACACTTCACGTTGAAAATGTTGCCATTATTAATATTTCAAAAAACTAAATCCATCATTTTTGGCAGCACGAAAATATTCTCTAACCGTTGCTTTTTTGTTTAAGCCAAGATTTTTTAAATCTCTTTTTAAATCACATCGTAAAGAAACAGACATATTTCCTGATGCATCATATCTGTCAGAAGGAAGTATTTTTCTTAAAAATTTAGCAGACACATTACCTTCTAATCCAGCTCCATAAAAATATGATTGAGCTACTTTTTTATCAGTTTTACAAACGTTATTTAACAAATTTGCAAAATCATTTATGTTTGTTTGCAAAATAGGTTTGTTCCAAAATTTTATCTTTCCAATCATAAAACTCCATCCTAATTTCTCTATCATGTTTGTTAAGTTTAAACAATATTTTTTTTGTTATTTTCCACAATTTTTTTGTAAATTTCATTTTTCGGTAAGCCAAAAAGCAAAGAAAGTATTTTGGCTGTATCTTTGGCACTAAAACCATCATTTAAAAGTTTTGTTGCGGAGCTTAAAAATTCAAAATCTTCTTTTTTTTCATTATTTTTATGAATTATTAAAGTTATTTCACCTTTTAAAGTTGTTCTTTGTAAATAATTTATCATTTGAGAAATAGAAAAAGTATTGATATCCTCATAAATTTTTGTTAATTCTCTAGCAATTGAAACTCTAATTTCCCCAAAAAGTTCTCTAAGAATTTCTAAAGTCTTAATAATTCTATTAGGAGATTCGTAAAATATTAAATCAAAATCATTTATGTAATTTTTTAATTTTTCAATTTCCGAAATCTTTTGAGGGAAAAAACCTAAAAATGCAAAAATACCATCATTGACAATTGCGCTTAAAGCAGTTACAGCTGCGCAAGCTCCTGGGATAGGAATTACATTTATTCCACTTTTTTTTACTTCTTCTATTAAAATACTCCCCGGATCAGAAATTAACGGAGTACCTGCATCAGATACTAAAGCAACATTTTTACCTTCCAGCAAATATTTCAACAAAATTTCAGAACGTTGTTTTTCGCTAAATTTATGATAACTAATTGTTTTAGTATTTATTCCGTAACTATTTAAAAGTTTGCTCGTAACTCTTGTATCTTCGCAAGCAATAATATCTACATTACTCAAAATTTCAGTAGCTCTATATGTAAAATCTTTAAGATTTCCTATCGGAGTAGCTACTATGTATAATTTACCTTTATCCATTTAATTTAATTTAAAACCACCATTGTCAGCATTTACAATAATGTCTGTAGACATTTTCGCTCTTAAATTTTTAATGTATTTGTATATGTAATCTCGTTTTAAATCTAATAGTTCTGCTAAATCTTTTGCATAAACAATTTCTCCACGTTTAGATAAAAAATGCCCAAGAACTTTTTCTTCTCTATCTGTAAGTGGTTTTTTAAATGTTATATTTAATGCCCCAAAATCGCTGTTAGTTTCAACAGCCTTTTCCTTTTTAGCAACAACTGTTTTCTTTTTTTTTGGAGCAGTATCTTTTAAAGAAATATCGTCTGCTTTTTCTTTTTTAGAAATAGTTTTCTTTTCTTTTGAAACAACTTCTTTAGTAACTTTTTTCTCAATTTTTTTCTCTTTTGGTGCAGGTTTTTCTGCTTCAATTTCTTCAATTTCATCAATTGCGAAATCTTCTTCTAAATCTAAATCTTCTATTTCGTCTATAACTTTTGCAGAATGTTTTTTATTTTTTGCAGGAGAAAGTTTAGGAGTTAAATCAATTTTTTCTAATTTAGTAACTGTATCATAATTTGCAGGAGATTGTGCAGGATTAAAATGTGTATATAACATATCTGCTAAATCATTTGTCTTTTTTTCTTCTTGAATTTTTTTCCCTAAACGTGCCGCATATTCTTCAAGAGTAATTTTTTCTACAGAACTACGCCACTTTTTTATTTCTTCTTTTGTTAAATATTCGCTCATATATAATTGCAATCCTTCTTCATATATAATCCTGCAAATATAGAATACCTTAAAAAATTAAATTTTGAAAGTATCTTAACATTTTTTCACTAAAAACTTTTACTTTTTTATTGTATAATCAACAAGGCAATAAAATTATATCTTAAACACAAATGGAAAAATATTTAGAAAATTTAAAAAACATAATAGAAAATAAATTAAACGAATATTTACCTGAAATTTTTCCCGAAGAAATATGGAAAGCTGTTAGATATAGTGTATTATCCGAAGGAAAGAGATTACGCCCTATATTAGTACTTGAAGCATTCAAAATATGTACAGGTAAATTCGAAGAAGCACTTCCTACAGCTTGTGCTCTTGAAATGATACATTGCTACAGTTTAATTCATGATGATTTGCCTTGTATGGACAACGATAATTTTAGAAGAGGGAAACTTACAAACCACAAAGTTTTTGGAGAAGGAATGGCAGTTTTGGCAGGAGATGCTCTTTTGTCTTATGCTCCTCAAATTATTTTGCAAAAAACTCCTAGTAATATACCAAAGGAAACAGTTTTTAATGTTTTAAATGAATTTTACAATGCTATTGGCCCTATGGGAATGTTAGGAGGACAAGTTGTTGATATTTTATCCGAAAACAAAGAAATAGATATTCCAACATTTGAATATATTCATACTCACAAAACTGGTAAACTTTTTGAATTTGCCTTAAAAAGTGGAGCTATGTTAGCTGGCGCTAGTGAAAAAAAACTTAATGCATTAAGTGAATATGGAAAAATTTTAGGATATGCCTTTCAAATTGCAGATGATATTTTAGATGAAATTTCAACTTTTGAAAAACTTGGCAAAACACCTCATAAAGATGCAAAAGCTAAGAAAAATACTCATACAAGTATTTTTGGAATAGAAAATTCAAAATCTGAATTGTTGATACTTTGCGATAAAGCAAAAACTATATTAAAATTAGAAAATATTGAGTCGCCTTTGCTTTGCTATATAGCGCAAAGGTTAACAGATAAAGTTAAAGGAGAATAACAAATTGGGCACAGGTGTAGAAGTTATAATATCAGCGTTTATCGCCACATTTATAGCACAATTTTTAAAGTTTATTTTTTATTATATAAAACATAAAAGTATTAATTTTAGAATATTTGCTTCAACCGGCGGAATGCCAAGTTCTCATAGTGCTGCTGTAGTATCACTTATGACAAGCACCGGCTTAATTTTAGGTTTTAATAGCGTAGAATTTGCTATTTCGCTTGTATTTGGCTTAATCGTTATGTACGATGCTGCAGGATTAAGACGTTCTGCAGGACAAATGGCTACGCAACTTAACATGCTTGTCGATGCAATTTATGAACAAAGACCTCATAGTTTTAGAAACAAACTAATTGAATTATTAGGACATACTCCCCTTGAGGTTACAATGGGAGCTTTGTTAGGTATAGCTGTTTCTTTGGCAATTCATTACAAATTTTTGTTTGGTTAATTTTGTCTATCCAAATTTCTATATTGAACAGCTTCTAAAATATGTTTGGTTTCTATTTTTAAAGAATTATCAAGATCAGCTATTGTCCTAGCAAGCTTTAGTATCCTATCATAAGCACGCCCTGATAAATTAAATTTATTGATAGCATTTTTTAAAACCATTTTAGTTGTTTCATTTATTTGACAATATCTTTTGATTTGTTTTGGAAGCATTTGCGAATTACAAATTATACTTTCATCTTTAAATCTTTTAATTTGAATATTACGCGCATTTATTACACGTCTTTTTATAATTTCTGATGATTCGCTTTCTTTTTGAGATAAAATTTCATCTTCTTTTAGTCTGGGAACATTTATTTGCATATCTATCCTATCCAACAAAGGACCTGATAATTTTGCCCAATAACGTTGAATTTGAAAAGGAGAACATACACAATCTTTTGAACCATCTCCCAAATGTCCGCAAGGACAAGGATTCATGGCTGCAAGCAAAGTAAAATCAGCGGGATATTTTATTGAATTTTGAGCCCTAGTAATTGTTACTACTCCATCTTCTAAAGGTTGCCTTAAAACTTCTAAAACATTTCTGGGAAATTCTACAACTTCATCAAGAAACAAAATTCCTCTATGAGCAAGTGTTATTTCGCCAGGTTTTGGATTAGAACCTCCACCTGTAATTCCTACAGCTGAGGCACTATGATGCACTACTCTAAAAGGCCGATTTGTTACTAAAGGTTTATCACTTTCCAATAAACCACTTATGCTATAAATTTTAGTTAATTCTATTGCTTCAGAAAATTCAAGTGGAGGAAGAATTCCTGTAAAACATTTGGCAAGAAGGGTTTTTCCTGCCCCAGGAGAACCTACCATCAAAATATTATGACCGCCTGCAGCCGCTATTTCCAAAGCTCTTTTTGCTTTTTGCTGACCTTTTACATCTTTAAAGTCATACAAAAGTTCTTCATTTAAATTGTTATTTAAATATTTTTTTACATCAACTTTAAAAGGTTTAAATTTAGAAATCTCATTTTGTTCATTTGAAAAAAATTCAAGTATTTCGCAAAGGTGAACTAATCCATAAACTTCTATTCCTTCTACTAAAGCAGCTTCAGGAGCATTATCTTTTGAAACAAAAAATTTTTTTACCCCTTGTTCTTTAAGTCCAAGTACAATAGGCAAAATTCCGTTTATCGGACGAATTGAACCATCTAAAGAAAGTTCTCCCATAAAGGCAGTAGCATCTAATTTAGTATTGTCAATATTTCCATTAGCAGCCAAAATTCCAACTGCCATTGGCAAATCATATCCAGAACCTTCTTTTTTTAAGTCTGCCGGAGCGAGATTAATTACAATTTTATGAATAGGAAATTCTATGCCAGAATTTCTAAAAGCTCCTTTAATTCTTTCGCGTGCTTCGTTTATTGCCGCATCAGGCAAACCAACCATAATTATTGCAGGCAATCCTCCTGCTATATCTGTTTCAATAACAATTTTATGACCATTTATACCAACAGTTGTCCCTGAAATAACTTGTGATACCATACTAAAACCTAAAATGTCCACGGCGGGATTCGAACCCACGACATTCATCTTAGGAGGATGACGTTCTATCCTGCTGAACTACGTGGACTTGGGTTAATAATATAATAAATAACTGTAAAATGCAAAACTTTTCCTACACAAAAATTTTATTTTCAATTTTTTGCAATTAAGCAAACAACTTCACAAATTTAGTAATTTATTGTAAAGTATTGTTGTAAATAAATGTCATAAAGGTGGTTTATTATGAGTGACAAAAATATTGTATTTATGGGCGGAAAATATTTAAATTATGAAGATGCAAAGCTTCCTGTAAGAACTCATGCATTTTTATACGGAACTTCAGTTTTTGAAGGAATTAGAGCATATTGGAATTCAGAGCACAATCAACTTTATGTATTTAGAATGAAAGAACATTATGAAAGACTACTTAGAAGCGGAAAAATTATGCACATGAATGCCGGCTACACAGTTGACGAAATGTGCGATATAACAATTGAGCTTTTGAAAAAAAATTCACCAAAAACAGATACTTACATTAGACCAACTTTATTTAAAATGGCAGAAAAAGTTGGACCAGATCTTATGGACAATCCTGATTGCTTTTTAATTTTCACAACACCCTTAGGAGAATATTGCGATATTAGCAAAGGGCTTAATGTTTGTGTTTCAAATTGGAGGAGAGTTGAAGATAATGCTATTCCTCCAAGAGCAAAAGTTTCAGGTGCTTATGCAAATACAGCTTTAATTAAAACAGATGCACATCTGGCGGGATTTGACGATGCTATAGTACTATCTGAATCCGGCAATGTAACAGAAGGTTCTGCAATGAATTTGTATTTAGTAGAAAATGGAAAATTAGTTACAACTCAAACAACCGATAACATTTTGGAAGGAGTAACCAGAAATACTGTAAAAGAATTTGCCCAAAATGTTTTAGGCATTGAAGTAATTGAAAGAGAAATTGATAGAACCGAACTTTATGTTGCAGATGAAGCATTTTACTGTGGAACTGGAGCCCAAATTAGTCCTATTACCAAAATAGATCACAGACCTTTGGGTGATGGCAAAATAGGTGCTGTAACTAAACGTATTCAAGATTATTATTTTGAATTAGTAAAAGGAAATATTGAAAAATACAAAAACCAATGGTGCGTAGCCGTTTATGATAATTAATAAATTGATAGAATTTTTAGGAAATATAACAATAAAAACTATCAAAAGTATTAAACCAGTGGTAGAATTTATTGGGCAATGTATTACTAATCTTTTTATTTCTTTAAAATATTTATCAGAAGGTAAAGTTAGTATAAAAAACACTTTGGAACAAGCTGCTTTAATTGGATATGATTCAGTAGGAATTTCTCTTGTTATTATCTTCATAACAGGAGCAGTAATTTCACTTCAAGTAGCAAGATATTTTTATATGTCAGGTGGTGAAGCTTATGTAGGAGGTTTAGTTTCTTTAACTATTTTGAAGGAATTAGCTCCAGTTTTTACTGCAATGGTAATTTCTGCTCGAGCTGGAACCGCCATGGCTTCTGAATTAGGTAATATGCAAATTACAGAACAAATTGATGCAATGAAAACTCTAAGTATTGATCCTGTAAAATATTTGGTTTTGCCAAGAGTATTAGCTTCTGCTATAGTTGTCCCTTTGGTAACAGTTTTGGCTATTGTAATAGGTCTTATTGGAGGAATGTTAATTGCCAAATTAAGTATAGGTTTGCATCAATATAGATTTATGAATTCTGTTTGGATATATACTCAAGTAAAAGATGTTTATGTTTGTTTATTAAAAGCTTTCATTTTTGGGATTGCTTTGTCTTTAGTTTGTGCTACACAAGGTATGAACACTAAAGGCGGGGCAAAAGAAGTAGGTATTGCTGTTACAAAATCTGCTATCTGGACAACCGTTGTTATTTTAATTCTTGATTATTTAATAACTTGGATTACTCAGTAAGAATAATTTTTAATAAAGCTAGTTTTGTTGTATAATAAGCCTACACAGATATAATAAAAATTTTTCATGCATAATAAAAGTAAATCAATACTGATAACTCTTTTGAGTATAATAATATTTACGTTTGGTATTTTCGGAATTCTCGTTTGGGTTGTTAATACTTTATCTCAGAATACCACAATTACTACTAAACTTATTAATTCGCAAATTCATCGTTTATTAGATTTAGATTCTGAAGTAATAAATCCTCACGCATACATAGACTGGGATTTACAATATAAAATTAGAGCTGACAAATTAACTTTCATCAACAATTCTCAAGATTTAGTTTCTGTAGAAGATTTACAACTAAATATATTTATTCCTTATTTTGCTTTCAGAAAAATTTATATTACACAAATGAATGGAGAAAATTTATTTGTTAACTTTGAAAGATATGAAAACAACAAATTAAATATTATTGAAATTTTTAACATAACAGGATTTTTCAAAGTTTATTTTAAAAATTCATCTATAAGCATAAATAAATATTTTTTCAAATATACCGACAAATTTCACAAACCAAATGAAACAATGTATATAAATGGCAATAATATATTGCTAAGTAAATTTACTTTAAAAAAATATCTCCAATTGATTATGGATGGAGAAATAATTTACAACAAACAAACCACTCCATTTTTAATTAATTACAATTTAAAATTTCCAATAGATCACAAAAAATATAATCTTGAAATAAATTTACCCAATATAGACATAAAAACTTTTGAAAATTATATTAAAGAATTTGATCCAAATTTAAATATTTCTGCCAAAGGAAGCATAAAAGCCAAAATTAGCTCGAGTAAGTTTTTTAACATTGATGCAAATTTAGAAAATATTAAATTTTCGAGTTTAAAATATCCTTACAAAATTAATTTTGAAGAAAAACTTTCAATTTTTTCAAAATTTGCTTACGAAAATAAGAATTTTATAATAGACGAATTAAACCTACTGGCAAAAGATTTTGACATAGAGTCATACGGAAAAATAAAAGACATAAATTCTTTACCATTAAATATAAAATTAAACATTAAAGCCAAAAATTCAAGCGGGAAATCAATTCTAAAACTATTACCAAAAGGCATACCTGTTTTAAATTATGCAATAGATAAGGCAAAAGACTACCAAGTAGACGGAAAAATAAATGGAGAAGTTTTGGCCGAAGGAATAATTGGCAATTTACTAATGAATGGGCAAGTAAAGGTAGACCATGTCACTTTAGGATACGGAGAAGATTTACCTAAATCCAAGGTTGAACTTGATTTTCAAGGTGATAAACTTTATATAGATGGGACATTTTATCCTAATTACAATCAAAATGAATTTGCAAAAATTTTGGGAAATATAAAAATTACAAAACCCATATTTTTAGATTTCAAAATTAGCAGCGCATATAATGTTGATTTAGTAAGTGTAAAAAGAGCCTTAAACATATATAGTGATATATTCAATTTCCCAATTGGACCAGTAAACGATATGGAAATAAAACAAGGTCGAGGAGAAATCAATTTGGAAGTTGAAGACACTCCCCCAAATGTATATTTAACAGGCAAAATGCATTTTCGTGATGGTATTGTAGGCTATGAAGGTCTGAATGGCTTAGTTTATAACGCATCAGGCGAAATAAATTTTGCGGGCAACAAAATTTATTATAAAAACATCAAAGGAGAACAAGATAAAATTACAGCTTATGCTCATGGTGAAACAGAAATACATAAAAATGGTGTTACTCATTTTTATTTAGACATACCAATGGTTCCTTTGACAAAAGCAAAATATTTTGTGGAAAATTCACCTCTTATTGCAAAAATTGCGGAAGCTCTAACTATAATTGAAGACCCTAAAGGTTTAGGAGAACTTAATATGGTTTTAGAAAGTGACAAAACTACTATAGAACCATATATCAAAGGTGTAGTATTAATAAAGGAAGGAAGTTGTAATATCAAAAATCTTGCTTATAGAGTCAACAATATCAAGGGCAAAGTAGATTTTGACACATTTAAAGCCAATCTTGATTTTACAGGTATAGTAAACAATGTTTTCGCAAAACTTACCGGCACAGTAGAAAACAACTACTCCAAAATAAAAATTGATACCCCAAAAGCAAATATAAGAGCTGCTTACGAATTAATATATAATTCCCCTATGTTTTTCCAAATGAGAAATTCCTTTGATGATTTTAGCAATTTTGAAGGCTACATAAAAACATCTACCCAAATAAATGGAGATTTTACCACAGAAAACATAAATTTTTACAGCGACATAGACATAATAAATGGAAAGCTAAGATATCTTGATATACCAGAAGATGTTATATTGACAGAAGGTAAAATTATTGCACAAACTGATAAAATTTTATTTAACCAAATAAAAGGTACTATTTTTAATGTTCCTTTTTCTTTAGAGGGAACAATAACAAATATTGGGCAAAAAGAAGAACAGGCAAACATTGAATTTAGAGTAAAAAATGTTGAAGCAAAAAACATAGAAAAAATAAAAGAAACTAAAATTATTCCGCCAGATGTACAAAAACTTTTATCAAATTTTGAATTTCAAAGTGGCTTTATAGATATAACCGCTTTTATGCACAATGAAGAAACAAAAACATTGTTAAACTTCAAAGATTTATATTCTTGCTACAAAGCATCAGGGGAACCTGTAATAATTAAATCGGGAGAATTCTTCTTTAGTGAAAATATTTTAAAAATGAAAAATCTTGCTGTCCAAATGATAGGAAGTAACTTTTTGTTAGATGGAGATATTTCCAATTACAAAACAAATCCTTATTATAATATCAATTTGACTTCCAACGTATCAGAAAAAGATTTCAATGATACATTAGTTCCTATATTTAATTTACCACTAACTTTAGCAGGTAAAATATACACAAACATTAATTTTCGAGGAAGCATTAACAATTGGCAAGTAAAAATGCGAGCAATGCTTGATGATGCATCTTATATTTTGTACAAAGGAGCTAATATAGGTGAAGGCCTTTCAAGATTTATGTTTTTTGACATATCAGGAAAAGAAGATGACATCACAATCAACACGCTTGATGTATTTTCACCAAATACAAACAATGAATTTCAGCAACCAAGAATAATTGCGCAAATATACGGAAAAATAAAAGATCTTGGAACAGATTATCCATATATAGAAAATTTGGAAGTTAAACTAAACGATTACACAAATATTTCATTTTTGAACATTTTATTTTATGATCCATCAAAGTCAACTCCATTACTACAAAATGGACACATAAAAGGTGAAGTTTTACTTAACGGAAAAACTAATGAACTATCAATACTTGGTCACGCAGAAGTAAAAGACGCTATTATTCCATCAACTAATACTACAATCGAAAAAATGAATGTTAACTTCAGAAAAGATCTAATTGAAATTAATAATGCAGAAGTTAACATAGCTGGTTCAAAAGCAAATATAAATGCTATTTTAGACAATAAAATTACAATTCCTGTTGTAGTTAAAAATCTTGACTTAAAATCAGAAAATGTTAATTCAGACAAAATAATGCAAAGTTTTACAGGTTTATTTTCTACTAATACTGCAGATGAAAATATAATAGGAATGCCGCTGCCTCCGGTAATTATAGAAAATGGAACAGTAGACATTAAAGAATTTATATACAACGGATTACCAGCTAATAATTTTAAAGCAAATTTCAAAGTAACTCCTGATTGGTTTTGTGTAATAAAAGATATTACAGCTCAAATCACAGAAGGAAATCTCGCAGGAGATATCATATATAGTTTCTACACGACAGATTTGACAGGAAATATAGCAGTAGAAAAAGTTATGGCAAATGCATTTGCTACAACATTTTTAAATTTACCAAATGAAATTCATGGAGATATGGATGCAAATGTTAAATTTTCAACAAGAGGAAAAACTCACAACCAAATTGTAGAAAATTTAAATGGAATGGCATATTTTAAGTTATACAACGGAAGAATGCTTAGACTTGGTTCAATAGAATACATGCTAAGAATAGCTAATACATTTAAAGGTGGACTAACAAGATTAAATTTGAATGCAATAGTTAATTTAGTAGCTCCCAAAACAGGTTATTTTGACACAATAGAAGGAGATGTTCAAATTCAAGATGGAATAATACTAACAGACAAAATAACATCAAGAAGCAGCGAATTAAATTTATTTTTAACAGGTTCTTATAATATGAACAATGCTATTGTCAATGCAACTATTATTGGACAAATGCCTATGGAAAGCAAAGAATCAATTCTTTGGCTAGGTCCTTTAGGAAAAATTTCATTTAATTCACTTGTAAAACAATTAACTAAAGAAGCCTCAAAAGAAAATGAAAATCAATTTTTCTACAGTCCACTTTCGTATTTAAACACAATTCCGGGTTTAAATACTCAAAAGGGAGATTACAGATTTTTTGTTGTATCTTTAAAAGGTAATTTGTACACAGACAAATATGTAGATGATTTTAAATGGATAAAATAAAGACAACTTGAATAAAAAGAATTATTGTGTAATATAAAATGGAGAGAAATTAAAGGAGAAGAAAATGGCAGACGCAAAAATTTTAGCTAATATTCCAAGAAGTGCAACAGAAGAAATACAAATTGCAATAAACGAATACAAAGGGAAAAAATATCTAGATTTAAGAGTTTATTACACAACAGATGATGGTTTGAATTGGAATCCTACAAAAAAGGGAGTTACATTTTCTCCAGAGAAACTTATTGAACTAAAATCTGCGATTGAAAATGCAATAAAAGAATTTGGAATTGAAGAAGACATTGAACAAAATTAATAAAAAACTCCTTCATAAACATAAGTAGCATCTCCTGTCATATAAACAGGAGATTCTTTTGTTGAATCCCATTCAATTGTTAAAGTTCCGCCAGGCAAATCTATTTTCACGAAATTATCAATTAATTTGTTCAAAATTCCAGCAACTGCAGCTGCACAACTACCAGTTCCACAAGCTAAAGTTATTCCGCAGCCTCTTTCCCAAACATCAAGTTTCATATAATTACGAGAATATATTTTAACAAATTCTACATTTGTTTTTTCAGGGAAAAGTTCATTTTTTTCCACACAAGCCCCATAATTTTGCGCCAAAAATTTTGTATCTTCTTCAGTAAAAATAACACAATGAGGATTTCCCATACTTATAGCATTTGCAATAAAGTATTTATCTTTTGCATTAATTTCAAATCCCAAAGGATTAATTCCTTTAAAAGGAATTTTCAAAGGATCCAAAATAGGCTTTCCCATATCGACTTTTACTTTACCATCCAAAAGAATTTTGGGTTTAACGATACCTGCAAGAGTGTTTACGCTAAATTCTTTTTTTTCAACAATTTTTTTATCAAAAACATATCTGGCAAAACAACGTATACCATTGCCACACATTTGAGGCTCAGTTCCATCAGAATTAAAAATTCTCCAAGAAGTATCTGTATTATTTTTCATATCTTTTGGATTGACAACAATAAGTCCATCTGCACCTACTCCAAAATGTCTATCACACATTTTTTTTGCTAATTCACTAAAATCAATATTTTCGATATATTCAACAATAACAAAATCATTACCAAGCCCATGCATTTTTGTAAAAGGAATTTTCATATTGCCCCAATCTCCCAGAAATACTTTTTCTTTGTAAAATAAATGATACAATGTGCAGACAAAGTATGTCAACTTTAAGCACATTTTTTTTGCTTGGTGTAAAATAACTATAGATAATTTACGAGGTTAAGATGAGAGATAGATTAGTTTTGGTAGCAATTATTTTAATAATAGGCATATTACTTGCTTTCATACATTTACTTGTACCTGTAGATAAGCTTTTTGTTGTTATTTTTTTAATGGTATTTTACACAATTGCTTTATCTGCAGCTTTTAGTCATCAAAACAGAAGAAATAAAAAGCGTCCTCAACGTTTAAATTATAATTACGAACCAAGCATTTGTATAATGATTCCAGCTCATAATGAAGAATCTGTTATCAGAAAAACCGTAGAAAATATTATAGGACTTGATTATGATGATTTTGAAATATTTGTAATAGATGATAGAAGCACAGATAATACAGCACAAGTACTTAAAGAACTTGAAGAGGAACACAAAGATAAAGTTAAAATTTTGATAAGAGACAAAAATGCATACCCAGGTAAATCAGCTGTTTTAAACGATGCTTTAGCTTTATGCGACAAAGAAGTTATTTGTGTATTTGATGCAGATGCAAGAGTAAAAAAAGATTTTTTGAAAGTACTCTTACCATATTTAGCACCCGAAGAAATTGGAGCAGTTCAAGGCAGAAAAATAATAATTAACAAAGAAGTTAATTTTTTGACAAGATGTCAAAACAATGAATACACTCTAGACAATCATTTTCAACTAAGCAGGGATAGTATAAATGGAGCTGTTGAACTAAGAGGAAATGGTTTTTTGGTAAAAAGAGCAGCTTTGGAAGAAATAGGCGGATGGAACAACAATACTATTACAGATGATTTAGATTTGTCCACTAAGCTTCATCTTAATGCTTGGGGAGTAAGATATTGTCCTGTAGGAGAAGTATATGAAGAAGCTATTTTAAACTTTTTGCCACTTTTAAAACAAAGAAGACGTTGGGTTGAAGGAAGTATTAGAAGATATTTGGATTATTTTTTCCAAGTTTTGACATCAGAAGTAATAAGTTTAAGAGCAAGTTTTGATATGTTTGCTTATCTTTTAGAATTTGTTATTCCTGTTTTGCTCGTTTTTCAACTTTGCATTCAAAGTTTCAACTACATAAAAGGTTACGAAAATCAATTGTTCGCAACTTTGGCAGTTTCTTTTGGGATTTGCGTATTTTTCTTTTGTGGATTACTTTTCAGTTTAAGAAGATACGATAAACTTTCTTGGTGGCAAACTATAAAACAATCAATGGAAACTAGTATTTATATGGTTTTAATGTGGACTCCGCTTGTTACTTTTATTGTTTTTAAAATTTTACTTTGTCGCCGCGACATGAATTGGGGAAAAACTTCTCACGGACTCGTTGAAACACCTAAAATACCTAACAAAGAAGTAATTCAATCATAAGAGGAAAAAATTTGTTTGATTCGGAAATAATTTTAACAGAACAATCCAATCCAAATACTATTAATATTGATATTTCATCTACGCAAGATTTAGTTGAAATGATTAATAACGAAGATAAAAAGGTAGCTTATGCTGTAGAAACTCAAAAAGAAAAAATTGCCGAAGCAATTGATTTAATTACTTCAAAAATTTTGGCAGGAGGAAATTTATTATATTTTGGAGCTGGAACTAGCGGGAGATTAGGCATACTTGATGCTTCAGAATGCCCGCCAACTTTTGGTGTTTCTTCAGAACTTGTTAGAGGTTATATTGCAGGAGGAGAAAAAGCTTTAAGAAATGCAATAGAAGGAGCCGAGGATAATTATGAGCAAGGAAAACTTGATTTTATAAATGCAAAAGTTAAAGATAATGATGTAATTGTAGGAATTTCTGCCAGCGGAAATCCTAAATGGCTCTTAGGAGTTATGCAAGAAGCCAAAAACAGAAAAATTGCTACAATAGGAATTACCTGCAATCCTAATGCCAAAATAAATGAACTAAGCGATATTATTATTTGTCCAATAATTGGACAAGAAGCCATAACTGGTTCAAGTAGATTAAAAGCAGGCACTGCACAAAAAATGATTTTAAATATATTATCTACAGGAACAATGGTAAAAATCGGAAAAACTTATAAAAATTTTATGATAGATGTTTGTCCAACTAACGAGAAACTTAAAGATAGAGCAGAAAGAATTGTTTCAGAAATAGCAAAAGTAGACAAAACAACAGCTCGAAAAGCACTTTTAAATTCAAATTATGAAGTTAAAACGGCAATAATAACATTGCTACTCAATTGCACAAAAGAAATTGCACGCGCAAAACTAAAATGCTACGGAGGAATTTTAAGAAAAATCATTTCTTAATTAATTATTCAAACTATGAATTGGTGCAGGAATTCTACCAGAGCGATTTATAAATACAGAATTATCAAATTTATTAACAGGCATTATTGGAGCTTCACCTAAAAGACCGCCATAGAAAGCATAATCTCCCACTCCTTTATTAGGAACAGGAATAACTCTTACTGCTGTAGTTTTTTTGTTAATCATACCAATAGCCATTTCGTCAGCAATTATTCCCGAAATAGTATGTGCAGGAGTATCCCCAGGAATAGCTACCATATCTATACCTACAGAACAAACACTAGTCATAGCTTCAAGCTTATCAAGGTGCAAAGCACCTTTTTCTACAGCTTCAATCATACCTGCATCTTCGCTAACAGGAATAAAAGCTCCGCTTAACCCACCTACATAAGAAGTAGCCATTGTTCCTCCTTTTTTTACTGCATCATTTAAAAGAGCTAATGCTGCCGTAGTTCCATGGGCACCTGTTCTTTCAAGTCCCATTGCTTCAAGAATATTAGCTACACTATCACCTTGTGCGGGAGTAGGAGCCAAAGACAAATCTATTACTCCAAAAGGAATCTGAAGTCTTTTAGCCAAATCTCTTCCTACTAATTCTCCTGTGCTTGTAATTTTGTATGCAATAGACTTAATTTTATTCGCCACTACCCCAAAATCGGCTTCCTTGGGTAATTGGCACAAAGCTGCTCTAACAACACCCGGACCTGATACGCCAATATTTAAAGAACATTCAGGTTCCCCATATCCATGAAAAGCACCAGCCATAAAAGGATTATCAGAAGGCACATTGCAAAAGACAACAAGTTTAGCCGCCCCAATACCATCAGCTTCAGCTGTAAGTTCTGCTGCTTTTTTAACAATTTGTCCCATCCTCAATACAGCTTTCATGTTTATACCAGCTTTAGAAGATGCAATATTAACAGAAGAACAAACTCTGCTTGTTTTTGCCAATGCTTCAGGAATAGCTTGCAAAAGCAAATCATCTCCTTTAGTGCATCCCTTTTCTACAAGTGCACCAAATCCACCAATAAAATCAACATTCACTGCCTTTGCAGCTTCATCCAAAGTTTTTGCCAGCAATACATAATCAGGATTTTTTGCACTTTCACCTATTAAAGAAATTGGAGTTACTGCAATTCTTTTGTTAACTATTGGTATAGAATATTCTTCTTCAACTTGTTGCGCATAATTTGCAAGATTTTTAGCATAATTTGTAATTTTTTCGTAAATTTTTTGCGAAGTTTCATTTACATCTGTACTTATACAATCACGTAAACTTAAAGACAATGTTACTGTCCTTATGTCCAAATGGTGCATTTTTATCATATTTATAGTTTGTAGTATGTCATCAACTTTAAAATTAAACATTTTACACCACCTAAATACTATGCATGTTATCAAATATTTCTTTTTTTTGCACCCAAACTTCCATTTTTAAAGCTTGCGCTTTTTCTAAAATAGCATTTTTTATTTCAGAAAAACCAGCATTTGCTTTTGCAATATCACACATCATAAACATTACAAAATATTCTTGCATAGTTGTTTGACTTATATCTTCAATATTTACTTCATATTTTTCCATTATCTGAGCAATTGCAGCAACTATACCTATTTTATCCGCACCAAATATAGTTACAATAATTTTTGATTTTGAATCTGGCATTTTTTATCCCTCTTTTAATTTTAATTCATTTTGAAGCCAAAAGCTTTGTTACAATTTTATTTAAACACGAAAAAAAACAATTTTCGATTTTATAAAAAATTCGTAACAATATTCGCTAAAACATATTTAAGATACTAACAAATATTAGATTAACATAAGGCAAGAAGACCGTTTTTTAGACAGCCTTCTCGCAATTTTGATTTTTAATTTTAAATGCTATCATCTGCATTGTTTTCATGAGCTTTGTTTTCATCAATCAATTCATTTGCAAAATCTTGCACAAATTGAGAAGTTAAAGATTGTTGCTCAATAACAGAACTGCTAGTTTCAGTTTGAGGCGAATTTTGCTCCAACGATTTAGATGAATCCATTTCCTGCTCATCTGGATCAATAATTTTATTAACAACTACTACAGTATCCCCTTCTATAAGATTTTGAACTTTCACACCTGTAGCAGGTCTGCCTTGACGAGATATATTACCTGCTTTTTGCCTTGAAACAACACCATTGGCAGTTACAAGCATAATTTCATCGTTGTCATCTACTATTGTTAAAGTAGTTAAACGACTTTGTGGATTTTTGAACTTTGTGCAAATTAATCCCATACCGCCTCTGTTTTGTGGCCTAAATTCAGAAATTTTTGTTCTTTTTCCAAATCCATCAGTAGTTATAACAAGCAAATCTGCATCTTTGTTTTTGGGAACTATATCGCAACCAATTAAAGTGTCTCCTGTACGCAATTTCATAGAATTTACTCCTCGCGCACTTCTCCCTAAGGGTCTTAAATCATTTACTGCAAAACGAATTGCCATACCATGAGCAGTACCTATTATAAGTTCATCTTTAGAATCTGCTTGTTTTACCCAATTTAAATCATCATCTTCATCTAATCCAATAGCTATTATACCTGTTTTTCGTATATTTTTAAAATTATCAAGTAAAATACGTTTAATATAACCTTTTCTTGAAAGCATAATAAGATTTTTATCTCCGCCGAAATCACTTACAGGAACTACGGCAGTAATTTTTTCATTTTGTTCTATTGGAAGTATATTAACAATAGGTAACCCTTTTGCTTGACGTCCACCTTCAGGAAAATCATATACATTCAAACTATACGCTATACCTTTAGAACTAAAAAACAAAACTTTGTCATGCATCATTGCAGTAAAGAAATGGGCTACATCATCATTTTCTTTAGTTTTCATTCCTCCTTTACCTCTTGTTGCGCGATTTTGACGTTCAAAAGTATCTAAAGCTATTCTTTTAATATACCCTTGCGAAGTTATAAATATAGCCATGGGTACATTTGGAGTTAAATCTTCAATGCTTAGCCCATCATCTTCAGCCGGAACTATTTTTGTTCTTCTTTCATCACCATACTTAGTTTTATCTTCTAATAATTCCGTTTTAATTATTGCAAGAACTTTATTTCGATCTGATAAAATTGCTTCATATTCTGAAATTTTCTTCATTAATTCAGCATGCTCTGCACGAATTTTATCTTGTTCTAATCCGGTAAGTCTACGTAATTGCATTTCCAAAATAGCATTTGCTTGATCAGCATCGAGACCAAATCTTAAAATCAAACCATTTCTAGCTTCATCAGTAGTTTTGGATTTTTTGATAAGTTCTATAACTTCATCTAAAGAACCTAATGCAATTATTAAACCTGCCAATATATGAGCACGAATTTTGGCTTTTCTCAAGTCATAAATTGTCCTTCTTGTAACAATTTCTACCCTATGCTCAATAAATTCGTTAAGAACTTCATATAAATTAAGGAGCCTTGGTTGTTGTCCAACAAGAGCTAACATATTTACCCCAAAAGTAGATTGCATTGCAGTAAATTTGAACAAATTATTTTTTACAACTTCTGGTTTTGCATCACGTTTAAGCTCAATTACTATACGCATTCCCTCTCTGTCAGATTCATCACGCAAATCTGAAATGCCTGTAATTCTTCCTTCTTTAACTAATTCAGCAATTTTTTCAATTAACGCAGCTTTGTTAACTTGATAAGGTAATTCAGTAACCACAATGGCTGTACGATCATGACGTCCAGGGCCAGTAGAAATTTCCTCAAAATTGGCTACAGCTTTCATAATTATACTACCACGTCCTGTTTCATAAGCTTGTTTGATACCGTTTACTCCAACAATAGTCGCTGCAGTGGGAAAATCAGGTCCTTTTATGTATTCCATTAATTCAGAAACAGTTATATCCGGATTATCAATCATGGCAACAACCCCATCAATAACTTCAGATGCATTATGAGGAGGAACATTTGTAGCCATGCCTACAGCAATACCTGAAACACCATTTAACAAAAGCATAGGAAGCCTAACAGGCAATACGGAAGGTTCTTCTAAACTACCATCAAAATTAGGAACAAAATCAACTGTTTCGCTTTCAATATCCGCAAGCATAGAAGATGTAATAGGCTTCATTCTAGCTTCAGTGTAACGCATTGCTGCCGCAGAATCACCATCAACGCTGCCAAAATTACCATGTCCATCTATAGTTTGATATCTTGTTGAAAAATCTTGCGCCATACGCACTAAAGCTTCATAAACAGCTGTATCGCCGTGAGGATGGTATTTACCAAGAACTTCCCCAACAATACGTGCACATTTTTTGAAAGGTTTATCGTATGACATACCTAATTCATTCATGGCAAACAATATTCTTCTGTGTACAGGTTTTAAACCATCTCTAACATCAGGTAATGCACGCCCCACAATAACCGACATAGCATAATCAATGTAGCAGCGTTTCATTTCGTCTCTTATATTTACTTGAACTATATTTCCGTCCCCAAAAATTGATTTTTGTTCGCTCAATTTTCTCTCTCCCTAGCATATTCATATTCTTGTAATATTATAACATAAGCATTTTTAGGACACAAAATTGTTTCAAATTATTGAATATTTTTGTCTGTTTTTTATTTATGAAATTTACAAAATGTTGTTTTGAGTAAATTTTTATTAAAAAAGGTATGGCAAAATTTTTTAATTTATGCTTTTATATGATAAGTTAATGAAAGTTTTAGGGGTTGCATGATTGGAAGAATTTTCTCAAAAATTCCTTAGTAACAAAAGCAAACAAAATTTGTTTCTTGTAGAGCAAAATATTGAAGCTCCACTTGTTGATGCTTTGGAAAAAAATCTTCTTAATCCCCCCATTCAATTCCATATTCCCGGACACACAAAAGGTTCCGGATTATTAAATAGATTTAAAAAACTATTGGAAAAAGGTGCTCTTTTAGACAATACTGATGAATTTAATAGTTTTGGAACTTTACATCCGGCTACAGGTCCTGTAAAAAAAGCTCAAGAACTTATGGCGCAAGCTTTAAATGCTAAAAATTCTTATTTTTTACTAAATGGCTCATCCATAGGGAATTTTGCTATCGCTTTAACTTGTTTAAAACCTAATTCTAACGTAATTATTGGAAGAAATTGTCACAGATCTGTCATAACAGGATTAATTATGACGGGAGCAAATCCTATATGGATTAATCCTCAAAAACACGAAGATTGGAGTATTTGGGGAGAAATTTCTCCTTATGTTATAGAAAAAGAACTTAAAAAAAACCCAACTACATCAATGGTATGGATTACAAGTCCAACTTATGAAGGTGTTGTAAGCGATATTAGAGCAATCGCTGAAATTTGCAAAAAGCATAACGTCATTTTAGCTGTTGATGAAGCTCATGGAGCCTTATGGAATTTTTCAGACAAAATGCCAACAAGCGCCTTACAACTTGGAGCTGATGTGGTTGTACATTCTATGCATAAAACCGGAGGAAGTTTTTCACAAAGCTCCATTTTAAGTATTTCACATTCTTCAAAAATTTCTGAAAAAATAATAGAAAATAATTTGAGACTTTTGCACACAACAAGTCCTTCTGTTACTCTTTTAGCCAGTCTTGATGCAGCAAGAGCTTATTTACAAAGTATTGAAGGTAAAGAGAACATAGAAAAAGCTATACAATTTGCCAATTATATAAAAAATGAATTAAAAAATTTTCCAAAAGTTCTTGTATTAACCGAACAAGATGGCTTCAAACTTGATCCAGCAAGAGTTTACATTATGATAAAAAATCTTTGCGGAAGAAGAATAGAAAATATTTTAAAAACTGATTACAATATTGAAATTGAAGCTTCTACAGATAATGGCATTCTAATTTTATCAAATATTGGAAGTAATTTTGATGATGTTAAAATACTCGTTAATGCAATAAAAGATATAGCTTCACAAAATTATGCAGACATTTCACATTTAGAAAATTACAAATTTATGCCTCTTTTAAATCCCGAAATAAAAATATCTCCGAAAGAAGCTTTCTACAAAGGATTTGAAATTATTGAAACAAACAAAGCAGTAGGAAAAATTAGTGCCGATTTAATAGCTGAATGTCCCCCAGGTATTTTTGTGCTAACCCCTGGAGAAATTATTAAAAAAGAACATTTACCTTATTTGGTTAATTATAAAACATTAAAAGTAGTTAAAGAAGACTAATTTTGCAAACTTTTCAGCATATCAAACATTTCTTGAGGCATTTTTCTGTATAAATTACCTTCTTTGTCTGTACAAACAAAAGTTACACGAACTTCTGCTACTTCTTGATTAGTTTCTTTATTTTTAATTTTTTGCAACATTTCGGCTCTTAAAGGAGTTAATTTATCAACAATAGTTTCTATAATCAAAACATCATGAACTTTTGCAGAATGTTTATACTTAATATTTGCTTCAACCAAAGGAGTACAAATACCTTTATTTTCAAGATATTTCATTGATTTATTTGTTGCAGCGGCAAATTCACATCTTGCTTGCTCACAAAATCTTAAATAAGTGCCATGCCAAACAATTCCATAACAATCCGTATCTGCATGGTAAACTTTTACTTCATATAAATGCTTCATAAACCTCTCCTAAAAAGAAAGACCGACACACCCAAAAGTTTAAGGCTTAATGCTGCTACGTTCCCGTCCTGACATGGTTCACCGGCTTTTGCCGCATCGATCTTCCGATTTTTCAATCAAAGATATATTAACACAAAAAGTAAATATTTAAAATATAATCATTAGGAATAAAATTAATTTGTTCGTAAAATTTTCTTGACAAAAAAATATATATATGGAAAATAGTAAATAGGAATTATTCTTAATAAGAGGTTAAGAAACAATAAGAAAGAGGTGTAAGATGACAAAATATGTATGCAAAGCTTGTGGCTGGTCTATAGAAACAGATACACAACCTGAGAAATGTCCTTTGTGTGGAGCAACGGCTTTTACAATAGTAAAAGAAGGGGCTAAAGTTTATGCCTGCCAACACAATGTAGGAGATGGCATTGTAGAAGATAAAGAAATTATGGAAGGTTTAAGGGCACATTTTAATGGAGAATGTTGTGAAGTAGGTATGTATTTGGCTATGTCAAGAGTAGCCGAAAGAGAAGGATATCCTGAAATTGCCGAAGCATATAAAAGATATGCATTTGAAGAAGCGGAACATGCAGCTAAATTTGCCGAATTATTAGGAGAAGTAGTAACTAATTCAACTAAGAAAAATTTAGAACTAAGAGCTGATGCTGAACATGGCGCATGTGAAGGAAAATTAGCAATAGCAAAACGCGCAAAAGAGCTTGGCTATGATGCTATCCATGACACAGTACATGAAATGGCAAAAGATGAAGCTAGACATGGTTCAGGTTTTGATGGATTATTAAAACGTTACTTTAATTAATTTGAATTGAAACAAAATAAAAAGGCAAAAGAATTTCTCTTTTGCCTTTTTAAACAAAAAAAATCCCCTTTTCAGGGGCAATCTTTGAGTAAACTCTCAAAGTTTAAGGGTAAGGTAAGGTAGGTAGTATATCTCAATTTATTTCGTTTTCTCTTTGTTTTATATATTAATAAAAACAATTATTAAGCCGGGAGTGCATTCTTTTAAAAAAAATTTACAAAACTTAATAGAATACTATTGTTTTCTTACATTCCTATGGTGCAAAAATCTTATATCCTCTGGCATTTCCATAAAATTTTCATATTGTAAATTCATATAAGAAACAAAATCATTAGGAACATTTAATATTTTTCCTTCAAATTCAAGTTTGTTAAGAGGAAAAATCATATCGTATGTAAAAAAGTTGCGCATATTAAAAAAATAAGAAAGCCAACTATCTATTCCATAATATATTTTATTACTTTTTTCTACTATATTAGAATTTTTTGCCCTTTCTATTTTCAAAAATTCATATTTTTTCTGCCAATTATTTATTTTATTTTTAGCTAAATTGATTTGCAGCAAATATTTTTTATGTGTTTGACAATCATAATTTTCTGCATAAAAGTCATGGGAAAAAATATCTAGACTTTCATAATCATCAAGACTTGTTCCTCTAAAAATTTGGATATGAGAATGCGAAATAGTAAAAAGAATTTGATTTGGATATTTAATAAAATATTCTTGCCAAATTTCATAAAGATTTTGTACAGATCCAGAAACTTCAGCAACATTAAGTTCCACAAAATTTTGTCTGCAAAATTTTATAGTTTTCTCATAATCTTCTCTCATCATCCCTATATCAAAATCATCATCCCAAGGAATAAAACCTTTATGCCTAATAGCTCCCAAAAGTGAACCACAGGTAAGAAAATAGTTTATATTAGCTTTTTCGAGTTGTTCAATAATAGCATAACAAAATTTGAAAGTCTTAATTTGAAAATTTCTAATCTCTCCTGTAGCAGGTTTTAAATATTGAGGATTTATCACTGATTTTAGAAATTTTAGTTCTTTAGCAGCTTCTTTGTACAATTTCAAATATAATGAGGATTTATTCTGAAATTTATTTTTCAAAAATTTTCTTATCTTTTTAAAATTAGGTTGCTGAAACAAAACTTTTATTACATACCAAACGGGTTCATGGAGTATATTTTGCACCAAAACATCTTCATTATATGTTCCAATTAATTTCTTATATTTCAAATCATAAATGAGATTACCGGATTCAAAAAGTGAAATTAGCAATATATCAAATTTTTCTATTTCCAGCATTTTAGGAGATATTGTTCTGTGTATAAAAAATTTCTCTTCTTTATTGTCATTAAATTTTTTGTCACAAACTGCAATAATATTTAATTTTGTCAAATTACAAATTTTAAATAATTCTTGTGTATATAAACCGGCACCGTAAATTATAATTCGTTTATTTGCAAATTTTTTAGCTAAAGTATCAATTTGTTTTTGCGCATTAATTTTTTTGAAATATTTTTTAAAATCCATTATTTTTTCTCTTTACTAAAAGATGCTTAGATTATAAGACATAGCAATTTTAAATACAACATAAACTTGTTAAAAGTTAGTAGTTTTGCTATTATTGGGATATTAGGAGACAGTTATGGATAATTCGATAGAGAGATATTTAGAAGAAATTCATTTTGAAAAATATTTTACTAAATTAAAAAACAAATTAAAAGATAAAAAAATTATAATATATGGAACAGGCTCCCTTTTTGATTTTATAAACAAGCATTATGATTTACATTCATTAAACATTACTGGTATTTCTGATATTAAATACACCATAGAACAAGAAGGACAAATTTATTCCGGATATAAAATTATTCCCAAAAATAAAATTATTTCATATAAACCTGATTATTTATTAATAGCTACTTTGAAGTATATGAATATTATAGAGAATTTTATTTGTAATGATTTCAAAAATGAAAAAATAAAAATAATTCCTTTAGTTAAAGCTCCTATTTTTAAATTGTTAAAAGAAATATGGTGTAATTAAATGAATATTCCATACAAAAAAATGGGAGATACCATTGTTCTTTTTTTACCATACCAAATGAAAAAATTTATTAGAAATTTTTTTGAAAAATTAAGAATAAAACATAATTGTAATTATATAAAACAGAACAGAAAAAAAGTTTTGCAAAGAGTAAAAAAAATTGTAAATTCGCGTCCTTTAAAAGTAATTTTTTACATATATGATAATACAAAATGGAAATGCCAAAGTCTTTATGAATTAATGGAACAAGATAAACATTTTAATCCTTTGATTGTTGTAACCAAAAACTGCGCACCACAATCCAATTTTAATTATCAAAATTTATTTGAAATAAACAAAACATATAATTTTTTCAAAAACAAAAAAATGAATGTTGAACTAGCATATGATATAAAAAATGATAAATTCATTCCTCTAAAAGAATTTAATCCTGATATTATTTTTTATCAGCATCCTTTTTATGTTGAAACTTCTCAAGGGCCTGTAGTTTGCTCCGAATTTGCCCTAACATATTATGTGCCTTATTTTATAGCAACATCCGAAGGAGAAAATGAATATTATTTACGTTTTCATCAATATATTGAAACTCATTATGTGTTAAATGATTTTATAAAAAAAACCTTTTCACAAAAAATGCCCAATAAGGGTAAAAATTTAAAAGCTGTAGGACATCCGCAACTTGACTATTTTTATTTAAAAAAATTTCAAGAAAAAAATAATGAAGAATATATAATTTATGCTCCACATTGGACAATTGATAATAACAATTTACTAAAATGGGGAACGTTTGCTTGGAATGGAGAATTTATACTTGAATATGCCAAACAACATCCTGAAAAAAAATGGATTTTCAAGCCACATCCATGTTTCAGAGAAAATTTAAAGAGAATATATTCTACAAATTTTGCAGAAAAATATTTTAAAGAATGGGAAGGAATCGGGCAAATTTGCGAAACAGGAGATTACTTAGATTTATTTATACAATCAAAAGTTTTGATTACTGATTGCGGTTCATTTTTAACAGAATATTTTATGACAGGCAAACCTGTAATACATCTTTGTTCCGAGCGTGCAATTGAATATAACGCATCAGTAAAAAAAATCATAAGTACATATTATAGAGTTTGGAACCAAAGTGACCTAGCAAAAACCTTGGATGAAGTTGTTGTTAAAAATAAAGATTATTTAGAAGAAAAAAGGATTATAGCATTAAAAGAATTACAGTTAAAAGACAATTATGCCGCAAAAAATATTTTGAATGATATTAAATCGGAGTTAAGAATCAATGAGTGAAAACGTTAAAATTTCTATTATTATGCCTGTATTTAATACTGCACATTTTGTAGGAAAAGCCATAGAATCTGTATTATCACAAACATTCACAGAATATGAATTAATTTGTATTAATAGTGCTTCAACCGACAATTCACTAGAAATTTTAAAAAGATATGCCACTATTGATTCAAGAATCAAAATTATCGACAAAGAAAATGCAAGCCAAGGAGCAGATAGAAATTACGCATTGCCTTTTGCAAAAGGAGATTACATTTTTTATTTAGACAGTGACGATTGGATAAGTGAAGATGCACTTGTTTCCATGTATGAAAAAATTTCTAAAGAAAAAGCCGAAATTTTAATATTTGATGGTTTCAAATATTTTGACTCTCAGAAAACATATCAAATATACAATTACACTGCACCTATATACAATTTGTTTCAAACAAATACATTTAATCCTTTGCAAGCCAAAGATATAATTTTTACACTCAATGCTTTTCCTTTAAAAATTTACAAAAAAGATTTTCTTATAGAAAACGATATCAAATATTCCGATCATAGATTCTTAGAAGATTCTTTATTTTTTGTAAAAGCCATTATTTGTGCGAAAAAAATATGTTGTTTAAACAAAAAAATATATTATTACAGAATAAGAGAAAACAGTGCATCTAATTGTGCAGGTAAACATTTTAAAAATATAGCCGACATATTCAAATTATGCGAAAAAGTTATTATTGATGCAGGTTACGAAGCAACATTTATGGAATCATTTATTAATTATCGAATACGACAAACTTTTTATTATTACTTAAAAATCAAGAGCAGAAAAGAAAAAACAATTGCTTATCCGATAATGAAAAAATTATTCAAATACATAAAAGAAAAATACACGACAAAAATAATACAAACAGAATACATTGATAACTTTGAATTAGTTTTGCAATGTAATTATATTTCTTTTGATTTAATAAGGAAATACAAAAAAACAATTTGTGCACTAAAAACGCATTTTACATAAAATCAATCAAAATTTAATCCAATTTTCTCACAATATTTATCGTAAGAAATACTTTCCCAAGCAACATTTTCTTTTATTATTTTGGCAGGAACACCAGCCAAAACAACATTATTTTGCGAAAAAGTTTTAGAAACAACTGCTCCTGTAGCAACAATACTACCATCCGCAATCTTTACCCCTTTCAAAATGGTAGTATTATAACATAGCCAAACAGAATTACCTATAACAACATCCTTGGGCTTATTTATTGGTTTTTTTGTATTGAGATCATAAACCGTATGGGAATCAGAAGTCCTAATATAAATGTTTGTTGAAAACAAACAATTGTTCCCAATAGTTAAATCTGCAAAAGGTTCTCTGCCCAAAATAATTTTACCGCCGCCAAAATACAAATTTTTTCCAATATAAAGTCTTGAATACTTGGAATTAGAAAAAATCAACAAATTATTAATTTTAGATTTAGAACCTTGAATTTCCACAAAAGTATTGTTTTCTTTACAAATTATTTTAGAATTTACAAAAGTTGGCAAAGGATTAGAATGAATTACTACAATAGAATTATTTGCATCAAAAGTTACGGTTAAGCCTTTTATTTTAGGGAAATATTTTTTTTTGCCATTTTCATCAATTAAATAAAAAACATTGCCATTAGATTTAAAATAATTTGTTCTTATAAAATGATTACTTGGAAAATATTTGTAAAAAAACTTCCAAAATTTTTTCATTTTTGCAAATACTCCTCACAAATACAAATTACACCTTCATCAAAATTTATTTCATAATTAACATTTAGAGGCAAAGTAATTTTTTGCAACTCATGTGAAGCACTAAAACCATAGCCACAAGGAACTTTTAATTCATTCAATAAATTTTTTGCTCTAAGAAAAAAATTTTCTTCTATAGTGGAAAACTTACCTACTAATAAACCTTTTACTTTATTAAATACACCAGCAAGTTTTAATTGCGAAAGCATTCTATCTATTTTATACAAAGGTTCATTTACATCTTCTAAAAATAAAATTTTATCTTGAAAATCAGGTTCAAATGGAGTTCCCAAAAGAGAAACCAAAGTACACAAATTTCCACCTAAAAGTTCACCTTTAACATAACCTGAATTTATGCAAGTATATTCGAATACATTTTCTAAAGGAAGATTTAAAACATTTTCACCCAAAATATTAAAAAAATTTCTTTCTGTATATTTATCAATTTTATCAACCCCAAAGTCAAATAAAGCAAAAGGTGCATGAAATGTTACCAACCCAGTTTTTTTGTATATGGCAATGTGATAAGCTGTTATATCACTGTAGCCACAGAAGATTTTAGGATTATTTTTTATTACTTCATAATCAATTTTATCTAAAATTCTCAAAGCCCCATAACCACCTCTAGAGGTCAAAATAGCATTAATTGATTCATTTTCAAAAGCTTCAATTAAATCCCCTAATCTTTCTTCATCGGTACCTGCAAGATAATCTTTCTGATTTTTAGCATTGGGATAAATTTTTACATTATATCCTTCATTTTCGAAATATTTTTTTGCTTTATCAAATTTTTCTGGATAACTTACATAACCTGAAGGAGAAATTATTGCTATGGTATCACCTTTTTTTAAAGGTTTAGGGAATATTTTAGTCATAAAGAATCCTTTTGTTTTAGCAAAATTAATTTTTCCATGTTATGTTATTTATACCACAAAATTTATGGAGCAAAAATTTTGGCAGAAAAATATCTTCCTTTATACAGAAAATATAGACCCAAAAATTTTAATGAAGTTGTAGGACAAGAAGTGATTGTTAAAACACTTTTGAATGCAATTGAATACAACCGAGTAGCTCACGCATACTTATTTTGTGGGCCAAGAGGAACCGGCAAAACTTCCATTGCAAGAATTTTTGCCAAAACTTTAAATTGTTTAAATCCTCAAAATGGTATTCCTTGCGACAAATGTGCACATTGTATTGATATGAACAATACCATTTCTATGGATGTAATTGAAATTGACGCAGCAAGTAACCGCAAAGTAGAAGACGCCCGAAATCTTTTGGAAAAAGTACAATTCACCCCAATTTTAGGAAAAAACAAAATATACATAATAGATGAAGTTCACATGCTAACGACAGAGGCATTTAATACTTTGCTAAAAACTTTAGAAGAACCTCCGGAAAATTTGGTATTTATTCTCGCCACAACTGAATCTCATAAAGTAATGGAAACCATCGTAAGTCGTTGTCAAAAATTTGATTTCAAGAGAATAAGTGTAAAAGATATTACAAACCGTTTGAAGGAAATTTCCGAAAAAGAGAATATAAAAATTGAAAATGAAGCCCTTGAATTTATTGCCCGACGTTCAGCCGGAGGATTACGAGATGCACTTGCACTTTTGGATCAAAGTACGGTTTTAGCGTTTGGTAACAAAATTATTAGCAAAAAGGATATAGTTACTCTTTTAGGAAGCATAGACGATGAAGATTTATACGAACTTACTGATTTAATAGCCAAAAAGAATTTAACAAAAGTAATAAACAGGACAAAAATTATTGTAGAAAAAGGGAATGATCCAAACCAAATAATAAAAGAACTAATAGGATATTTTAGAAATCTTATGTTAGCTTCTGTTTGTCAAACAAAGGAGGAAGTATCAGAACTTTTAGACATATCAAGTGAAAATTGCGAAAAAATTTTGCACCAATCAAAGAATTTTTCTCCTCAGGAACTAGTTCAAATTTTACAAGAACTTTCTATTCAAGAAAAAAACATAAGAAACTCATCGAATCCATATTTATGGCTTGATGTAGCAATTATAGATGCTGCTTCAAGGGAAAATATTCTTGCTCAGAAAGCTATTTTGGAAAGAATAGAAAACATAGAAAATCAATTAAACCAAAATATGGAAAGACCAATTTCACAAACATTTTATCAAAATACTAAGACGGTGAACGAAGCAACAGAAGAAAAAAGAACACCAAAGGAAGAAAAAGCAAAAGACAATAATGCAGAAAAAGCAGACAGATATAAACTTGAACCTGAAGAAACAACTAAGATTTCATTTAAAAAAGAAAAAGACTTAGACGAAAACAAACCCGAAAAAAAATCAATTAAAGCAATTAATTTAAATTGGGAAACTTTTTTGGGCGAACTACAGACTAATCCTGCAATATACGCACTAGTAAAAACTCACGCAAAACCAATAACAACCACATCTGAATTAATAGAACTAGCTTTTAGAAATGAAATTTTTATAGAAAAAATTAAACAAAAACAAACATTACTTGAAACTATTTCCAAAAAATTATGCGGACAAATTCCCAAAATGATTTTCCGAAAAATTTCGGACGATGATTTTAAAAAAAAATCAACGCAGGAATCAGGAATTTTAACTGAAACAAAAAATTTAACCAAATCTAATTTGAGCAACAATTCTGAAGAAAAAAACATCACAAAAAGTTCTTCGACAGAATTTCAAAATAATAATTCCGTGATTGAAGATTACAAAGAAATTCAGAAAGAATCAAAAAAATTCAAATCAGAAAATGAATCAATATATGATTTACCAGATGAAACAAAACAAATAATAGAAATATTTTCTGGAAAAATTATAGATTAATCTCCCAAAGGACTATAATATTTAGCGAAAATTATTCACTTTTCTAATAAAATCTGCTAGAATTAATTTAGCGTTAAATTGATATAGTGGTGGTATTTATGAAAAACATTATTATTTATACAAAAAACGCAGGAAGTGATTTAGAAAACTATCTTGCACAAAATCAAAATTTTTCAACAAGAGTAAAAGATTGCAGTGAAATCAAAGAATATTCTTTGCTAAACCCATCTTTAGTTATTTTAGATTTAGCAGATGAAGATGCCCAAAATATATTAATGACAACAAAATTTAATGTACCAGTTTTGATTAAATCTGACAAAATTTTAGAGATAACATTAATAAGAGCAGAAGCATACGATTACATACTTACGCCAATTAATAATCAAGAACTTGATATTCGTATAAATAATTTGTTAAAAGTTAAAGAACTAAAAGATTCAATAGACTTAGTTTCCACTACAGATGAATTAACAGGTTTATTTAACAGAAAATATCTTCATCAAAGACTAGAAGCAGAACTTTCTCGCTCTAAACGCTACAACATTTCTTTATCTTGTTTACTTTTAGATATAGATTATTTCAAAGTTATCAATGACATGTACGGTTATGATTGCGGAGATGTATTGCTTAAAAATTTAGCTGAAATAATGACAAAACATGTAAGAAAAGAAGATGTATTGACAAGATACGGGGATGAAGAATTTATAATCCTTTTGCCAAACACAGATGAAGAACATGCATATTTATTTGCAGAAAGACTTAGAAGAGATATAGCAAAATTTGAATTTTTCCCAGAAGGGGAAGAAGAACCTCATCCAATTACCGTTTCAGGAGGAGTTTCGAGTTATCCATTTCTTGCTAATGTAGAAGAGGATGCCAACACTTTGATTAGATACGCCGAACATGCTTTGTATAATGCCAAAAGACGAGGTAAAAATAAAATAGTTCAATTTTCGCAAGTAAACATAGAAGTCTAAATTTTAATTTTTTCACCTGCCAAGATACTATTTAGTCGTTCTTTTGCACCAACTTGTTCTCGAACAAATTTTTGGACAAAATCAATTGCTTGTCTGTCTCTTTCGACCGTATCTTTTAAGGCTAGTATTTGATTTATAGTCAAAAAATTAAAGTTTGCATTTTTTCCAAATGTATTGTGAAATAATTGCATTGTTTCTGCATCATAACCTGGAAGTTTATATTGATAAGCCAACCAATGATGAAATTGATAAGCAAGGAAATACAGGCTTAGATCTTTTTTGCAGCAAATAAACAAATCTGGTAAATATAAAGAAAATTTATTTTTTTCTTTTAACACAAAAGCCAAAATCAAGTTCAAAACACCTGCTTTAATTCCTGAATGAGAAGGAATAAAGCCTTCTTCATAGCCCAAAATTTTCAACAGAAATGAAATTTGAGGCACAACAATTACTTTAGTTCCTTTAGCTTCAATAAAACGTAATATCAAATTAGGTTTGTTCTTGTATTTATTCATAATTTTATAAGCTAATTCAGAGACTTCATCAGCTTTTGCATCATGAGAAGACGAAATTGTTAATTCTTCATATCCTGTAAAAAAAAGCTTCTTAGATTTATTTAAGTTACAAATTAAATCATTATCACGCTTTTTTTTGAATAAAGAAAAGATAAAAGATTTAAAATTAAAATTCATAAATTTCCCCAGTTCTTACAAATAAATAAAAACTTATTTATTAAAAAAATTGTCTAAAAAAGGCTACTATAAAACAATCAATGCTTAAAAGCACTTGCAATTTAATTATGTTTAAGGTTTGATATAACATGCGAAGGACGCAGTCATTTTTGTAGAAAATGACAAAATAAGTTAATAAAACTAAGAAAGGTAAAACATCGTGTTAGAAGAAGAAAAAAACGAGAATACACAAGACACGCCTGAAGAAACTGTTAATGAAGCAGTTGAAACAATTGAAACAACAGAAGAAATTTCTGAAACTATTGAAGAAATTCAAGCAGAAGAACAAGAACCTGTTAAGAAGAAGACATTGAAAGCTTCAAAAGCAGGAAAAGGCGAAAGAAAGTCTCGTAAAGAACAAAAAACCGAAAAACCTGCTTCTGATTGGACAGAACGCGTGGTTCAAGTTCGCCGAGTCACTAAAGTTGTAAAAGGTGGCAAAAAGCTTAGTTTTCGTGCAGTAGTAATCGCAGGTGACGGAAAAGGTCATGTAGGCGTTGGGTGCGGAAAATCAAGCGAAGTAGTTGGCGCCATTCAAAAGGCAGTAGTAGATGCTAGAAAAAATTCTATTGAAGTCCCTGTATTTAAAACGACAATTCCTCACATTTCAACAGGAAGAAGCGGAGCAGGCAGCGTAGTTTTAAAACCCGCTTCAATGGGTACTGGAGTTATAGCAGGTGGAGCGGTTCGTTCTGTGCTAGAACTTGCTGGTATAGAAAATATTTTGAGCAAATCTTTAGGTTCAAAATCACCTCTTAATGCTGCTAGAGCAACAATGGAAGCATTAAAAGCAATAAAACCATTTAAAGTTGCAGCTCAAAAAAGAGGTTTAACTGTAAAAGAAATGTTAAATTAGAAGGAATTTAGTCATGGCAACAGAAAAAAAAGTAAAAATAGAACTTGTAAAAAGCCTGATAGGTTCAACTGAGAAACAAAGAAAAGTAGCAAAATCATTAGGTTTAACAAAAATGAACAAACAAGTTGAACATAATGATACTCCTGTAATCAGAGGAATGATTACAAAAATTTCGCACTTAGTAAAAGAAGTTGAATAGAAAAGAGGCAAAAAATGGAAAGAATAAAATTAACTGACTTAAAACCTGCAGACGGTGCCACACATAGTGAAAAACGTGTAGGAAGAGGTCGTGCTTCAGGTCATGGAAAAACAAGTACAAGAGGTCACAATGGAGAAGGACAACGTTCAGGCAGAAGCCAAAAAAGAGGTTTTGAAGGCGGACAAATGCCTGCTTACAGAAGAGCTCCCAAGCTAAAGGGCTTTGAACTTGTTAACAAAACTAACAAATATGAATTAAATGTTTCAAAATTAGACAAAATTGATGCAGAAATAATCGATTTAGATTTGTTGAAAGAACTTGGATATGCCCCAAGAATTTCTCAAGTATTGAGAGTTTTAGGCAATGGAGAAGTAAAATCAGCAAAAACCGTTAGGGCAAGACATTTTAGCTCATCAGCTAAAGAAAAAATTGAAGCAGCTGGCGGAAAAATTGAGGTTATATAATGCAACAACAAAAAATGAGAATTCCTACGCTTGAAGAAATATTTAGCAACTGGGAAGCAACAGGTTTAAAAAAGAAATTAATATTTACGTTGTTAATAATAGTACTTTTCAGACTTGGAGCACAAATTCCCTTGTTTGGTATTAACAATGCCGTCTTTTCCAATCTTGCGGCAGGAAATAATATTATAGGTTTTCTCGATATGTTTTCAGGCGGTGCTTTAGGGGCTGTTTCTATTTTTGCATTGGGTATAGGTCCTTATATCACCGCCTCTATTATAATACAGCTTCTTACTGCAATAGTTCCTCATCTTGAAGCTTTACAAAAAGAAGAAGGAGAAGCTGGGAGAAGAAAGATTTCTCAATACACAAGAATTTCTACCGTATTTTTGGCAATGTTCCAAGGTACAATATTTATAACATATTTACATAAACTTCCAGGTTCTATCGTATCCGGAACAAATCCTGTATTATTTGCTATAGGTTCAATTATTGCCTTAACTGCCGGAGCTATATTAGTAATGTGGCTGGCTGAACTTATAACAGAAAGAGGTATAGGAAATGGCGGATCAATGTTAATTTTTGTAGGAATTATTGCAGGAATTCCTCTTTATATTGATAGAACAGCCACTTTAGTAGCCAATAATGGAACAATGCAATTTGCTTTGATGGTAATGCTTGCATTCTTTTTCGCTGCAATGGTTTTAATTGTCATAATGCAAGAAGCTATTCGAAAAGTAGTTATTGTTACCCCTAAGCGTCAAGTAGGAAATAAAATATATGGAGGAGGAAGTACTTATATACCTTTTAAATTAAATCCTTCTGGAGTTATGCCCATTATATTTGCTATCGCCATTTTGTTGTTTCCTCAAACTATATTAAGTGTTTTAGGTAACGCAAATATTCCTATTCCCTACATAAAAGATGCAATTATGTTCATAAACAATAATATTTTACATACAGGAAAAATTCCTTATTATTTGATATATTTTGCTTTAATCTTTATGCTAACATTCTTTTATGCTTCAATTATGCCAAATATGCAACCAAGAGATATTGCAAATAATTTGAAAAAATCAGGTAGTTCAATTCCTGGTATTAAACCAGGGAAACCAACAACAGAAGCATTGGATAAAATTATCAGTAAAATTACTTTTATAGGAGCTACCGGTCTTGGAATAATAGCAATGGTACCAAGCGTAGCAAGCGGAGTTACTGGGATAACGACTTTGCAAGGTATTGGATCAACTTCACTAATAATTATGGTAGGTGTAGCTTTAGATTTGGTTAATCAAATTAAAACTCATGCACTTGCACAACAATATGAGGGCTTTTTGAAAAAATGATAAAATCAGAAATGATTTTTTTGGGACCACCTGCATCAGGGAAAGGTACTCAAACTGAAAAATTATCAAAAGAATTAAATCTTCCACACATAGATACAGGAAAATTATTAAGGGCAGAAATAGAAGCAAAAACAAAAGAAGGTAAAATTGCTAAAAAATTTATGGATCAAGGACAACTTGTACCAGCTCAACTTGTAGCACAAATTATTATAAAAAAAATTTTTTCTCAAGAAGCCCAAAATGGTTACATTCTAGATGGTTTTCCAAGAAGTATTGAACAAGCTGAAATACTTGAAAAAGCTCTAATGGATGCTGGAAAAGCAAATTCAAATAAAAGAATCGTTATTAAACTATTAGTTGATAGAAATTCGCTGTTAGAACGTATTGTTAATAGAAGAATGTGCAAAAATTGTAATAAAATATATAACTTGAAAACTTTCCCTCCAAAAATTAATGGAATTTGTGATGCTTGTGGAGGTAAACTTTATCAAAGAACAGATGATAATGAAGAAACTGCTACTAAAAGATTTGATACTTACAATAAAGAAACTGCACCTTTAGCAGATTATTATAGAGAAAAAGGATTCTTGGTAACTGTAAATGCAGATGGAGAGCCAAGCGAAGTGTATCAAGAAATTCTTTCTAAAATAAAATAGTAAATTTTACAAAAAAAAGAAGTGACTTTGAATAAAGTCACTTCTTTTTTATACTGTTATCAACTATTAAGCATTAACACCTGATTTAGCAATAATTTCTTCTTTAATATTAGTAGGAACTTGTTCATAATTAGCAAATTCCATAGAGAAAGTACCACGACCTTGTGTTTTACTTCTAATATCAGTTGCATAACCAAACATTTCAGCAAGAGGAACCATAGCATTAACTTTTTGAATGCCTGTACCTTCAATTGCTTCCATACCTTCAATTCTACCTCTTCTTGAAGATATGTCACCAATTACATCGCCTAAATATTCTTCTGGAACTTCAATTTCAACTTTCATAATAGGTTCCAAAATTACAGGTTTAGCAGCTTTAACACCTTCTTTTATTGCCATTGAACCTGCAACTTTAAATGCCATTTCAGAAGAGTCAACATCGTGATAAGAACCATCATAAAGAGTAACTTTTACGTCAATTACTTCATATCCAGCAATAATTCCACCTTGAAGTGCTTCCTCCATACCTTTTCTTGCAGGTTCAATATATTCTTTTGGAACTGCTCCACCAACAATAGCATTTTCAAATACAAATCCTGCACCTTTTTCAGCTGGTTCAATTTTAATTTTAACATGACCGTATTGTCCACGACCACCAGATTGTCTAACAAATTTACCTTCTACATCTGCATTTCCGGTAATTGTTTCTCTGTAAGCTACTTGAGGTTTTCCTACATTAGCTTGAACTTTAAATTCCCTTAAAAGTCTATCTACAATAATATCCAAATGAAGTTCACCCATGCCTGAAATTATTGTTTGACCAGTTTCTTCATCTGTTTTAACTTTGAAAGAAGGATCTTCTTCTGCCAATTTAGCTAAAGATAAAGACATTTTTTCTTGATCTGCTTTTGTTTTTGGTTCAATTGCAACACTTATAACGGGCTCAGGGAATGTCATTCTTTCTAAAACAATTGGAGCTTTTTCATCACAAAGAGTATCGCCTGTAGTAGTTTCCTTTAAACCAACAACAGCACATATATCCCCTGCATAAACTTCAGATATTTCATTTCTTTGATCTGCATACATTTGAACAATACGACTAATTCTTTCTTTTTTTCCTGTAACTGTATTAAGTACATAGCTACCTGATTGAAGTGAGCCAGAATATACTCTTATGAAAGTCAAACGACCAACAAATGGATCTGTCATAATCTTGAAAGCTAAAGCAGAAAATGGTTCCGAATCGCTTGAATTTCTAAATTCTTCTTTTTCTTCTCCATTTTCATCTTCAACAATACCTCTTATTGGAGGTACATCTATTGGAGAAGGAAGGTAGTCAACAACAGCATCTAAAACCATTTGCACACCTTTATTTTTGAAAGCACTTCCACAACAAACAGGAATTACTTTGTTTTCACAAGTTGCTTTTTTTAGTGCACGTTTAATTTCTTCTATTGTTACTTCTTCACCTTCTAAATATTTCATCATTAAATCATCATCGCATTCCGCAATAGCTTCTATTAATTCTGTCCTAATTTTTGCCACTTGTTCTTTATATTCATCAGGAATATCTACAATATCAATTTTTTGACCTAAATCATCTTGGTACATATGAGCTTTTTGCTCTACTACGTCAATTATTCCTTTTAAATTGTCTTCTGCGCCAATTGGTACTTGTATTGGATGTGCATTGCCTTGAAGTCTATTGCGAATTTGTTCTACTACTCTGAAAAAATTCGCTCCAACTCTATCCATTTTATTTACCCAAACAATTCTGGGCACCCCATATCTGTTTGCTTGGCGCCACACTGTTTCTGATTGAGATTGAACTCCTCCTACAGCACAAAATACAGCTATAACTCCATCTAGTACACGCATTGATCTTTCTACTTCAATTGTAAAGTCAACGTGTCCAGGGGTATCAATTATGTTAATTTGGTGACCTTTCCAATAACTTGTTACAGCTGCTGATGTAATGGTAATACCTCTTTCACGCTCTTGTTCCATCCAGTCGGTTGTTGCTGCTCCATCATGAACTTCACCTATTTTATGGATTTTTCCTGTGTAAAATAAAATTCTTTCGGTAGTTGTTGTTTTTCCGGCATCAATGTGCGCAGCTATACCGATATTTCTGATTTTTTCTAATGGTGTCTGCCTTGGCATTTTTTTCCTCTTTTTCTTTAATATAATAGTAACTAACATGGATATTTTAATATAAACATGTTAATTTTGGTAATGTTTTGTAGGAAAGTATATTATATTTTGAGTTCAATTTTTGTTCCATAGTGTTGTATTTTCATATTCTATTCCAATTTCTATTTTGCCGTAGCCTTGTATTCCAAGACTTTTAGCAATATTAAAAGAGGAATAACCTATAAAATCTCTAAATTTAATAAAATCGCTGGTCTTTTTGTATATATCATCCAAAAATAAAGTGCTGCCAGCTATTACTCCATTCTTCGATGTTGCTTTATTTCCATTGTAAAAAATCTTTTGTCCACCAAATATTGTTTCTTTTAAATTTGAATGGCTTATTGGAAGTGAATCACTTACTAAAAGAATTTTTTCTTTTGGTTTTAATTTTAAAATTATTTCAATAATAGATTTATGAATATGTTCCAGATCAGCAATTATTTCTACATAAATATTGTCGTTATTTAATGCAGCTGTGACTACCCCAGGCTCTCTGTGATGAATAGAAGGAAGAGCATTAAATAAATGTGTAATTTGGTCAGCTCCATTTTCAAATACTTTGCTAGCTTGATCATAAGTTGCATTGCTATGCCCTATCGAAGGAATTATTTGCCTTTTTAATAATTCTTCCAAAAAGCTGCCATCCGTATCTAATTCAGGAGCGTATGTCAAAATTTTAACATTTTCAGTGTCAATTTTTGCCAAATTTTCTATTGAAGGTAATAAAATATGTTTTTGCGGATGAATACCACTTTTTAAAGAATTTATAAAAGGACCTTCCAAATGTATCCCTAAAATTTTTGCCCCTTTTGATTTTATTTTTTTTAAAAGTTTAATTTGATTATTTATAACTTTAATATCATCCGTCATAATAGTTGGAACAATGCCAACCACTCCGTGCCTTTTTATTTTAATAAGATATTCTTGCAATTCATTTTCATTACAAGTATTAAAATTACAACCATATCCACCATGGGTATGTCT
>CASDUJ010000008.1 GCA_949283935.1 uncultured bacterium | reverse complement strand
ATTTTGCAGAATCAACACCTACTTCAAGAGATTTAACAACTATTTTATCGGATATTCCAGAACTTGCATCAAAATCAAGAGTTAAATTTGTTGTATTTGTGTTTGAACTTAATTCGTTAATCGTTAGTACATCACCAGCGTTTCCATTTCGCAAATCTAATGTTCCGCCATAAGCTCCAAAAAAATTAAGTGTTTGATTGGCTGCATCTTGACCTAACTTTAAAGTTCCGGCATCACCAGTCGCACCACCGCCAAGATTAATCCCGTATCCGCCATCAAGCACTTTATCTAATACAACCGTACCTGAATAATTGTTGGTAAAATCGGTGTTTATATTAAGCATTGAGCTTGAATCGGCAAATTTTATTGTATCGTTTATTGTTAAAGTTTTGCCTTCAGATGCTTGAGCATTTAGCGCACCATTTAAATAAATACCATTGCCTGTTCCACCAGCCGTACCTGTAGAATTATTGTTTTCAAAAACAACATCCTCAGCGTTAGCATGGATTGTTGTTGTCAAATATGATTCATTATAAATTGCCCCGCCTTCTTTTGCAGAGTTATTTCTAAATGATGAATCAGTAATGGTTAAAGCATTAACATCTGATGAAGCGTATATTGCTCCGCCTTTTGAATTTAGTCCAGTCGCTTTATTTGATGTAAAATCAGTATTTTCAATAGTTAATCCGATATTTGCTGAATCTGTTATCTCTGATTTTTCTGCATAAATTGCTCCACCTTTATTTACGGTTTCATTAGCTTCAAAAGAGGTGTTTTTTATCGTAGAATTTATATCATATACGGGAATATAAGCTATTGCGCCACCCGAATTTGTTGATTTATTAGATGTAAAAGTAACAGTATCAAGAGTTGAGTTTTCAGAAGCAATCATCATTGCTCCGCCGTCTTGTGTAGTTGTTTGAGGTGTAGAATTATAATCTTTTATTCCATTATACGTGAAAGTTGAATCTGAAATTATTAAATTACTAGCATAAGATTCTATTGCTCCGCCATAGGATTGATTTTGAGCATCGTACACGGTATTACCCGTAAAAACAGAATCTGATATTGTAACCTTATTTGCATTTGCAAGTTTAAGTGCTCCGCCTTGTCCATAACGGCTTGTATATTGACCCGTTACATAATTATTGAGAAAACTCATATTTGTTATTTCAAGTTCACTACCATAAACTTGCCAATAAAGAGTTGAGTTAATAGCATTTTGTATTGTTCCGCCAGTTATTAGGGTCTTTTCCCCTTCAGCATGTCCCTCGAAATAAAATACCGAATTGTGAGGAATACCGTATGATTCATAACCTTGGTTTACTTGAACATCTAAAACATTTGAGTTTAAATTAATTACACTCGGAACAGTCTTTTTTGAATAGATTGCATCAACATCACTTGCAGTAATGTTTCCGTCAAATATTATGCTGTTGCCTGATTCTATATTAGACTTCAATGCATTCCAATCGGACACTGAAACTTCTGCAGCATTTGTTTTGGCTGACATGTTTAATAGTAACATTGGTACTAAAGTCGCTGTTACTAACGTTTTTGTCGATAATCTTTTCAAATCCATGCTTTATTCCTCTTGTTTTGTTATTTCCCTTTTTTAAAATAAGCAAAAAGCACCCCCCACAACAGAATTGCATTTGGGTGCTTTTAAATTTATTCTTTTTTACCCGAATATAAATCCTTTTTCATCACTTCTTAAATTTCTAAACAAATTATTCAGTTAAGAAAACACAATTTTCCCTATTTTATCATGGACCGGGATTTTTTGCACTATAATTTTATTTTGTAAAAAAAATGTTACAAATCGCTAAAATTGTTGTATAGTTTGACTTTTATAACATACATGTGTAAAATTTTCAATGCACCTTTTTCTTTTCCTCAAAAACAAGTCATTTATCCATATTAGAAAATTCTCCAATTTTACATTATTTTTTTGCCTAAGCAAACTTTATCAAAATAATTAAAACCTTCTTCTAAATCGATTTATTATTAAATTACACAAAACCAAAACGTAAAATAAAAACCCCGTTGGGGGTTTATCACTTAAGTGGTGCCGCGTCTCGGAATTGAACCAAGGACACGAGGATTTTCAGTCCTCTGCTCTACCAACTGAGCTAACGCGGCATTTATTTTCTTTTATAGTACCTGATAAATATTTTTCGTCAATAATTTGTTTAGAAGAAACAATAATTAGTATCCTATGCTCATGCCTGCACATAAATTTATTGCTTGTCCTGTTAAACCTTTTGCTTCTTGTGAAATTAAATATTTAACCAAATTTGCTATTTCTACAGTTTCAATAAATCTTGATTGAGGAATTATGTCAATTAATTCTTCTTCTCTAAAATCTTTATCGAAAGTATTTTCTAAAAGATTAGTTTTAACAAATCCCGGATTAATAGTATTTACCGTAATATAGTTTTGAGCAAGTTCAAGTGCAAGCGATTTTGTTAATCCTATCAAAGCAGATTTTGTCATAGAATACAAAGAAGCGTTAGCTTCGCCAACAGCTCCGCTTATAGAACCTATATTTACAATACGCCCAAAATTTTGCATTTTCATATTTTTTACACAATAAGATATTAATTGGTAAGGAATTTTAGTATTTAAAGTTAAAAGTCTGTTTAATGTTACTTCATTAATATTTTCAATTGCTCCATAGAAATATTCGCCGGCATTATTAACTAAAATATCAATTTTCTCCAAAGTGTTTATTGCTGAATTATATAAGATTTCAGCCGCATTATTTTGGGTCAAATCTATGGCTAAATATCCTTTTGCATTAATTTTTTTGCACAAAGTCTTCAAAGCATTTTCATCACGACCGGTCAAAAAAATTTCATAACCTGTTTGACTGAGCTTTAATGCAATTGCTTGTCCTATACCATGAGAACTACCTGTTATTAAAACTTTATTGTTCAATTTAGCCTACCTTTGTAAAAATTAAACCTCAAAATAAAATTCTTTACAAATAACAAATATTAGTTTTGAGATATTTTAATACAAATATGAAAACTACATTTGGCGCAAAACTTATAACAAAACCAGAATCCTTCTTCCTTAAAACAGATAGTATAGAAGATAAAATTCACATAAAAAATGTTTTTTATCAACTTCAGACTATTTTAAATATACCAAATGTAAAAAAACTAAGTAAAGAAGATTCTTTAGAACTAATAAGAAAAAAAAGAAAAGGAAAATTTTGGTACGAAATAAACTACAAAAGTCCAGATTTGCCAGAAAAACTTGCCAAAGGAATAAAAATTTGTTCAGGAATAACTCCTCAAGATTTTCACTACTTTGATGTTTTCTATATAGTAACTCATTTGTTGGCAATAAAAACAAATAAATGTCCCAAATTTATAGAATCTATTTCTCAATATATAAAAAGAGTATATCAAGATTAATAAATTAGCTCTAAATGCTTTATTACAGGGGGTTTTATTTTTTTATTTCTTGTGTTATTTTTATTAGGAAATGTTCCTAGGAGGCAAAATTATGAAATTTCAGGAAATTAAAAACAATGTTTTTTACTGCGGACTAAATGATAGTGAAAGAAAATATTTTGATGAATTAATTCCATTAGAAAATGGAACAAGTTATAATTCTTATTTCATAAAAGGCAGCGAAAAAAATGCATTAATTGACACTACATATCCTCCTAAAGTCAAAGAATATTTAAATAATCTTGATAAAAACAACATTACAAAAATCGATTATATAATTGCAAATCATGGAGAACAAGATCACACCGGAGCTTTGCCAGAATTAATAAAAAAATATCCAAACGCTAAAATTATAACCAACAATATTTGTAAAAATAACATTAAAGAAATGCTTCATATTCCTGAAAATCGAATAGAAACAATCAAAAACGGTGATGAACTATCATTGGGCGACAAAACTTTAAAATTTATGCTTACCCCTGGAGTACACTGGCCTGATACAATGTTTTCTTATTTAGTAGAAGATAATATGCTTTTCACTTGCGATTTTTTAGGAGCACATTATACATTTGATAATGTTTTTGCAAAAGAAGATAAAAAACTTGAACATTGTGCAAAACGTTACTATGCGGAAATTATGATGCCCTTTAGAACATTTTGCAAAAAATACGTACAACTTATCAAAGACCTCAATCCCCAAATGGTTTTGCCAAGCCATGGACCAATTTACAAAAATCCATCTTTCATTTTAAATTTATACGAAGATTGGAGTTCAGACAAAGGCAAAAATTTAGTTCTAATTCCTTATGTATCAATGTATGGATCTACTTTAGAAATGGTAAATTATATTTCAAAAAAACTAAATGAAAATAATATTCACACACAAAAATTTGACATAGTAAATGGAGATTTAGGTGAACTTGCCACAGGACTTGTTGATGCCACAACAATTATTTTGGGAAGCTCTATGGTACTTGCAGGTCCACATCCTATGGCAATGAATGCAGCTTATTTAGTCGGAGTTTTATGTCCAAAAGCAAAATATACTACATTTGTAGGTTCTTATGGCTGGGGTGGTAAACTTATAGAAAAATTATCAGAACCTTTTGCAAATTTAAAACTTGAAGTTATAGAACCTGTTTTAGTTAAGGGAAAACCTAAGCAAGAAGATTTTGATAAACTTGATGAATTAATATCAAAAATTATTCAAAAACATAAAGAAGAAGGTTTTTAGAACATTTTTAAAAACAAAAAGTTTAATTTTATTTGATTTTTAAAATAAATACTTCTATAATTTACTTGTGCAAAAAATTAATAAGAGGGATAATAAATGAATTACAACAAAATTATGAATTATGTTCCTACAGTTATTGAAAATTCCAGTAGAGGAGAACGTTCTTTTGATATCTTTTCAAGATTATTAAGAGAAAGAATTATTTTTCTTGGAACAGAAATTGATGATATGGTTGCTAATTCAATAGTAGCTCAACTTTTATTGTTAGACAGTGAAAATCCAGAAAAAGATATAATGTTATACATAAATAGTCCTGGTGGTGTAATAACTGCAGGGATGGCTATTTATGACACAATGAATCACATAAGAGCAGATGTCAATACAATATGTATTGGCGAAGCTGCAAGTATGGGCGCCTTTCTTTTAAGTGCAGGAACTCCCGGTAAAAGAATGTCTTTACCTCATTCAAGAATAATGATACATCAACCTTTAGGAGGAGCAAAAGGACAAGCGACAGATATAGAAATACAAGCAGCAGAAATTGTTCGGATAAAAAAACAAATGAATGAATTAATGGCAAAACATTGCGGACGTCCTGTTGAAGATTTAATTCGTGACACAGAACGTGATAATTATATGAGTGCCCAAGAAGCAAAAGATTATGGATTAATAGATAAAGTAATAACTAAACTTGAAAAAAAAGAAAAACACGAAGATTATTAATCAATATTTCCTTTTAAGCATTCCGGTAATTTTATTAGAAAGACTGATCCTTTTTTAGGAACAGAAGTTACTTCGATTGTTCCTTTGTGCGCTTCTATTATCTTTTTGGCTACATATAAACCCAATCCTGTTCCTAGTCTTCTAAAACGTTTGGCATAACTTACATATTTGTCAAAAATATGAAGTATTTTTTCTTCGTTCATACCAATACCAGTATCTTTAACTTTTATTTCACAATTTTTTTCATTTGTATTTGTTGAAATTGTCACTAATCCGTTTTGTTTATTAAATTTAATAGCGTTGGAAATTAAATTGTTAATAGCTCTTTTCATTTCAATAAAATCAGCATATATTTCTAGTTTTTCAGAAGATAGTTCAAGTTTCAAAGTAATATTTTTTTCAGCAAAAAGATATTTTAATTCTTTGGTACAATTTTCTACAAGTAAATTTAAATCAAAAAAACTTTTGTTTAATTGCACCATGTCACTTTCATATTTATATTTAGCTAAAAGTGTATCCAGCATACTCATCATAAATTTATTCGAATTAAGAATTTCGCCTAAAATTTCTTTTTGTTGAAAATTTAATTCTCCAAATTTACCATTTAACAGTAATTCTAACGACAAAATATCTGCCCTAACAGGAGTTTTTAAATCATGCGTTAAAGTTGCAATAAAATTATCTTTTTGAGCTTTCATTTCTTTTTGTTCTGTAACATCTTTCAAAATAACAACATACCTGTCAATTTTATTATAATCTTTATAATATTTAGATATTTTTGCTTTAAGAACTTTTTCTGTATCTTTATCTTTAACTTTTATAAAATAACTTTTTTCTTTAAAAAAATCATCAGGCAATTGAGTAATTTTATTCATAAGTTTTAAAAAACTTTCCCCCAAAACTTCTTGTTCTTTAAACCAATATTGAAATTTTTTGGAGCACATAACAATATGTTTTTTATGATTTAACACCACAATAGCATCATTTGAAAAAGAAAAAATATTTTCCAGAATAAAAGATTGTTTAACAAATAATTCTTGAATACTATCAAAATTCTTTTCTTTATTAAATACACATAATCCGACTGCCATAGACTCCTCCAAATTCATGAAACTCAACCGTCTAAACATGTTACGATTTTTCATAATTTAATTCAATTAGACAGTTGGGTAATGCAAAAAATATTTTACTAAGATTTTTTTTCTGGTAAATATTTTACAAAAACTGAAAAAATTGCCGGTAAAAAAGAAACCAGTAATAAAACATTAATTATTCCAAAATTTTCAGCTAAAAAACCACACAAAGACATTGAAAGTCCAACAACTCCCCAACTAAAACCACCAATAAAACCTGAAATTAGACTTTTATATTTTGGCATAACTTGATGAGCCAAAACCATATTTATAGGAACACTAAGCATAGCAAAAAAACCGATAACAACAAATATAAAAAATGAAAAAACAGGAAAAATTTTATAACTTAAAGCAAACAATAAAGTTAAAGGGAAAATAGCACAAAAAGCCATGACCATAACCTTTTTGGTGCCTAAGATTTTTTCAAGTTTTGAACTTGCAATAGTTCCCAATGCACCAGCAATTAAAAAACAAAACAACAAAATTCCTATGCTAATTGCACTATAATGTAAATCTTTCCATAAAAATGGTAATAAAATACTCATAGATTGAGTTGCCAATGATTTTAAAATTGAAAACATTATCAATATATTCATGGATTTATTACTGAAAATTTCTTTTATTGCACTAATTAAATGTATTTTTTCTGTATTTTTGTATGTACTAGAAATTCTTGGAACATTTAAAATAACTAAAATAGCTGTTAAAATACCAAAAATTGAAGTTATCGATAATGTTTTTGGATTAAAAAATTCAACAAAAAACGAAGATATTATAGGACCTAAGGCAAAACCAAAAGTTCCCATTGCCAAAAAGATACTCATGTTTTTGGTTAATTCTTTTGATGATGAATAAATATTAATGAAACTAGTTCCTTGCGGATGAAAAAATCCATTTCCGACACTTCCAATAATCAAAAATAAGGCCAAAACATAAACATTACCAGCAACACCAATCATAGGTAAAAATACAGACGAAAGCAAAAGACCAAAAAACATAAAAAATCTTCGTTTCCAATTATCAGATAAATACCCAAATATTGGTTGAAGCATAGAAGAACAAACATGAGATAAACTTAAAATAAAGGTTGATACAGCTAGAGAAATTCCCAAATTGGCAGCTAAAAATGGCATAATAGGATTGACAAATCCTGAATATGAATCTACCATAAAATGTCCTGCCCACAAAGTTTTTATAGCTTTTTTATTAGTTTGTTCCATCTGCCTTAAAATTTTTTCTAATACAAAATACTATACTCTTTACTAAAAAAGTTGCAAGATTAAAGTAAAATAAGTCGTTATGCTTTTATTTTTTGCACATGATTTTCTTCGTTATAATATTGAGCTAAGCCTGGGGCTACAGTATTTGGAGAAACTTTACTTCTAAATATATATTGAAGTTTAGGAAGTACATAAGCTAAAACAGCTGAACATATTGCAATATTAGCAATAATTGAGCATCTTTTTAATAATTTAGCTTTTTTTACTAAAGCTTCAGGATTATTACTTTTTGCTAATGTTTCTACAAATTCTTTTATTTGACTATTTAAATTAGTAATCTCTTTTGTTTCTATATATTTTAATGGATTTCTTACCCCTTTAACAACATTAACTAATCCTGTTTTTTCTGCAGCTTGAAGAGTTAAATTACTAAATTTGCCGCCATTTGAAGTAAGATTTTTATCTATAAAATTTATTATGCTTTTTTCATTATTTTCGGCAAATTCCAATGCTTTTCTAGTTTTATCTTTTGAAGCAGCTATTAAAGATGCTGTAAAATCATTATTTTGAAGTAATTTAGCATCTAAAGAAGTTGGAATTCCTCCAAATTTCTTAGTCAAAGCCTCTAAACCTTTTGCTACATACTTTCCGCCACAATACAAAAAGAAAATATAACCTAATTCATTTATTGTTCTTTCGCATCCTTCAAGAAAATTTCTCGAGGAACCTACTCTGCCAGCTAAAATACCGCCATCTACCATTACCATATTTGTATTTGGCTGTGTAAAATATTTTGAAATTTTTTCAATAGTTCCATTAAATGATAAATTGGCCCTTTTCGCTTTTCCCATAAATGTAGCAAATGCCGGAGTTGAATTAATAATATTTTCCTTATTTGCTTCTTGATTTTGAAATGCATTTTTTAGTTCTTGTCTTTTTTGTTTTGCAATTCTTCTGTGTGTGTATGCATAAACTGTTTTTGGTAAAACATAACCTACAAGAGCAATTGGTATAAGTGTTGTAATAGCTGCTCTTTTTATAAAAGTATTTTTGAATGCTTTTGGATTATCTAAAATCTTTTTTACTTGGGGAATTAATGCTTTGTCTGTAATATTTTCAAGTTTTAATGCTTGCGGAGAACTTTTGTCTAATAATCTTATGTCTGTTCTGGCCAAAGCATTTTTACCATATTCTTTTAATTGAGTAAAATTGTATTTTTTATTAGTGTAAAATTTATCAAACAAAATCTTTAATGTTGGAATTCCTCCAAGCCATACCAAAGAAGTTGCGTTAGCTTCTATTAATCTTTCTCTTGCTTCTAATGCGCCGAATTTTTTCGAGGTTTTTGAACCTTCTTTATATGCCATTGCGGTTCTGCCTACAGTCTCTATACCGTCTTTTACCGCAATTTGTGTTATTGATGAATTATTACCTAGTGCTGAAAATATTGCTGATACTATTGTCATTTAATTTAATGAGCCTCCATAACTCAAGGGATTACAAACCCCAAATGAGATTTGCTATTCTTACTAATTTACGATTTGCTTGAGTTATACGTCGGGTATTTATCATATTTGATTTCTCCTTTAAGTTTTCTCTTGCTTTAAAACATGTAAAAGTTTTTATTTGCTTTTTTTGAGTACTAATTTTTTGAAAAAAAATAAGACCCTTTTGTTGTCAGAAGGTCTTATATCAAAAAAGTCATGCCAAAACTTTGGCTATTTGATACAAGCCTTAGTTAGTATAAAAACAACGTCTTTGGTATTTTCTGATTCTCATTTTTTCCCAAAATTTTCTAACTCAATGGTAATTATAAGACAGAATTAATCCTTTGTAAATAGTAAAAAGTACAATAATAAAATTTCAATAAATCTTTTAAAAATAATCTTCAAAATTCCAATTAGGTAAAGACAAATTTAATAAAGAATTTTAAAATAATTGTGTAATATAAAAAACATAATATTTATGAAAAAAATAGCATTTTACGATACAAAATCTTACGACAAAATTTGGTTTAACAGACTTAATAATGATAGATATAAATTTCGTTATTTAGAAAATAAATTAAATGAAGAAACTGCAATTTTTGCAAAAGGTTGCGATGGAGCTATTGCCTTTGTTAACGATATTATAGACAAAAATGTAATAAATATTTTTTACGAAAATAATATAAAAGTTTTAGCTATGAGATGTGCAGGATTTAATAATGTTGATTTTAAAGCTGCATATCAAAAACTTACAATATTGAGAGTTCCTTGTTATTCACCTTATGCTGTAGCAGAACATGCTATTGGAATGCTGCTTACTTTAAACAGAAAATTACACAAAGCATATAATAGAACAAGAGATAATAATTTTAGCCTAAATGGTTTAATTGGCTTTGATTTATATGGAAAAACTATAGGTGTTATAGGAACAGGACAAATAGGTCAAATTTTTATTGAAATAGCAAAAGGATTTGGAATGAATGTTATTGCATATGACCTTAAACCACAAAAAAATTCAGGTATAAATTATGTTTCTCTAGATGAATTGTTTGCCAAAAGTGATATTATCTCTTTGCATTGTCCTTTAACTACTAAAACTAAACATATTATAAATAAAAATTCTATTGAAAAAATGAAAAATGGAGTTTATATAATAAATACTTCCAGAGGTGGTTTAATAGACAGTGAAGCTCTTTTATCTGCATTACAATCAGGAAAAATTGGAGCTGCAGGGCTTGATGTTTATGAAGAAGAATCAGAATGGTTTTTTGAAGATAAATCCAATGAAACTACTCAAAATACTGTGCTATCTTTGCTAGTCTCTCATCCAAATGTTTTGGTTACTTCTCATCAAGGATTTTTAACAAATGAAGCCTTAAAAAATATTGCGGAAATAACTCTAAAAAATCTTGATGATTTTTTTTCAGGAAAACCTCTCAAAAATGAAATATGTTATAAATGTGTTGCAAATCCCCCAAAAAAATGTCACAAAACTAGCGGAAGATGTTTCTAGCAAATTTTCTATAATTTCATTTCTATTAATTCTCTTTTAATCTTAGCCAAACAAGCATTTTGGCTATAATACCATTCTCTGGCAGTAATGTGCATAATTTTAAATCCGCAACGTTCCAATATTTCTTGTTTATAGCTAGGTCTAACAGGTTTTTCTATTTCATTTTCTACTCCGTCGCATTCAATTACCAATTGATTTTCTCCATCTGAAATAATTAAATCTATTCTTAAACCAGCAGTTTCAAAACCTGAAATTACCTTTAAACCTTCTTGTTCACAAACTATAGCTACTTGCTGTTCAAATTTATTATTGTATTCATAATCTGTGATTTCTAATTCAGGAATATTTTCATTTTTTTCTTTCAATTCATTTATGTAATTAAGAAAATCTCTCAAAAGCCCTTGAGGTAAATCTGTAATTTCTTTCGAACAAAATACTATAAGTTTTTTTCTCGCCCTTGTAATTGCTACATTAAAAAGATTTGGTTTTTGCAAAAACATAAGACTTTGATTATGACTATTTTCTGCTATGGCAAAAGACAACATCATTATGTCTCTTTCATCTCCTTGAAATGTATGAGCTGTCCCAACTTCAATTTGATGTTTCTTAACTAATTTATCTGGAATAATTTGAGATATCGCTTTTTTAATTTGCTCTACTTGTCCCCTAAATGGAGAAATAATACCTATTGAAATAGCTTTCTTAGGTTTTTTTTCGGCATCTTGCGTAATTATTTCTTGTAATCTTTTGATTAATTCTTCTGTTTCTGCCATATTTTTTGTTGTATCTAAATCTACTTTTGCATTTTTTACAGAAATTAATTCTATCACATCTTTTAAATCTGTTTCTTTATTCATTATTCTTAATTTTCCACCATAAAATTGATCATTACTAAAATCAATAATAGGGGGAAGACTTCTAAAATGTTCATCTAACAATATAGGACAAGTAGAATAATAATTAGCAAGATCAAATACTGAATTTGTCCTAAATCTCCACATTAATTGATATTTATCCGGAATATTATATTGGGTAAAAAATGATTGCTCTTTAGCTTTTTCCAAAAAAGATAAATGAGGTAATTGTTTATCATCTCCAACAACAATTGTTTTTTTGGCGCGATACATTATAGGAAAACAACTCGCAATATCACATTGAGATGCTTCATCTATAATTGCTACATCAAAAATTCCTGGTTTTAAAGGTAATGATTCGGATATTGCATAGGTAGTTACTGCCCAACACGGAAATGCATCTAATAAAGGTTGAAAATCTTCTTCATCCAATACTCTGTTTTGCAAGTTCTTTTGTCTTGCTACCAATGCTTTTGCGTGAATCATTAATCTTTGTCTTTTTTCTTGACTTCTTGTTATTTCAAGTAATGCTTTTCTTCTTTTGTTTTTTAGTATATCTATTGCCAATTTCTTTTGTTTAGATTTTAGTTCTTTTATTTGTTCAAAAAGATTATGCAAATTACCTGTTTTGTTTATTTTATTTTCTATAGATTTAAGTTTGTTGTACAAAGCTTTAAGTTCAAGTTCTTCGTTTATTTCATTAACTGTTTCGTGAGTGAATTTTATGTTTTGTAACATTAAACTTTTTTTAAGTCTGTAATTATATACGTAGTTAAGAATTTTATTCCATGTTGTTGGATTATTTTGAACATTTCCAATTTTTGACAAAATTGCTTTTCCTACTGCAATATCTCCATCAGAAAGTTTTTTGGAAATGTATTCGTTTTGAATTTTGTTTGTTTGAATTTTATATTCTTCAAGAATATTAAACCATTCGTGCTCAAGTTTTATAATATTATCGCATTTCTTTTCAATTTCTCTTATATTTTTCAATAAATTTTTCATATCTTCAATATCAGCAAATACAGCACTTTCATATCCTGTATCAAAATCTTGTTTGTTGGATAGCATTTCTTGTAAATCTCTATGAAGTTGCTTTTGATAATTTAATCTACCTGCCCTCATTACAAGATAAGGTGCTCCAAAACTATTTAATCTTTCTGCTATTACATCTACAGCTTTGTCCATTCTTGAAGCTACAAGAACTGTTTTCCCATTGGCTATTAAATGTGTTATTAAATTAACTATAGTTTGTGATTTTCCTGTTCCTGGAGGGCCAAAAACAGTTATTAATGTGTTATCTTCTACGGATTTTAAAACGTTTTGCTGAGATTCACTTAAAGAAAGAGGTGTTATTGGATAAAATTCTTCATCACTTTTTTGTGTAATTTTTATTTTGGCTCCAGTAAATTCATCATTAATTGGCTTTAACGATGTCTCTCTAAAAATGCCTGAAGGTTTTTCTGCCATTTGCGTAAGTTCGTGCAATACTCCTGCCGTTATTGCCGGTCTCTTTGTCAAAATAACCGCACTTTTATTTGTAATAGCTATTTCATTTTCTTCTCCTGTTTCGGGAATTTTATCAAAATACATTCTACAATCTTTGACATCTATCTCGGGAATAATAGATTTCAATGTTGTCAAAAAGATTTGCATTTTTTCTTGAGTTAAAGGATAATCTGGAACAACGTCTATGAGACCACAAAATAAATTTTCTGCCTGATCTTCATCTTTATATTCCATTAAAGCAGATAAAGCTCCTGTGTTTAATGAAAAATTCTCTTCTGTTAAAATAAGTGCCAAATTTGCTCCGCTTCTTTCTATTTTGCACGGAATATATAAAAGTGGAGTTAAAAATTCAGAAGCAGACTTTTTTTTACCTGATTTTCCCTCCAAAAACAAAAAACCAAAAATCATATATTTGTCTTTTTGTGAAGTTTCTGAATGAACCATTAATTCTGTTAAAGAATTGTCTGTGCCATTTAATTTTAATGGATTATTAGGACTTATTAACATTCCTGCTTCTGTTTCTAAAAATACCCATTTATTGTCTTTGTCATATGCTAAATTTCTAAAAGTTGAGCTTTTTACTTCTTCTCTTATGCAATCATGTAAATATTGGCAAAGCCTTTTTATGAAACTTTGTTGGAATGCATTGTTTACATTATTGATAATTAATTTAGATGCCTCTTGCAACATAAACTCAATTCCTCAAATTACTATGTATATCCATTATATGCAATCTAAGAAGTTAATGTCTATAAACTATTTGGTTTATGTTTTTATTTTTATTATTTTAAAATTTAAACTAATTCCACACATCATCATCAAAAGTTTGAACTTTGCTAGCAATTAGCTTATCGTCATGAGAATTTCTATATTCAACTACTTGTTTGATAATTTCTAAATCTGACCAATAATCTTTTATTGTAACTTTACAATCTGATTTTTTATCGTATCCGTATGAATATTCTATATGTTCTTTTATTTTTTCACCATTTTTATCGTATATAAATTCTCTGGCAATTCTATCTCTTTCATCATAATAAAATGTGTTAGTTCTTTTCCCTTTGTTATAAAAAGTTTTGGTGTATGAAATATCTTTTAAGCAATCTTTTATAGGGAAAATATATTCATCTGTTTCTTTAGTATAATAATCAATGATATAATCTAAATTTTTTCCATCAGGTTTCATTTTTGTTTCTCTCTTTTTAGTATGCGTTTCATCATCATATTCAATGATTCTGTCTATTGTTTTTCCCTTTGGTCTCATAATTGTTTCTTTTGTTATATTACCTTCTTCGTCGTATTCAATTATTTCGCTTATAGTTTTTCCATCATGTTGAAAATTTGTCTTTTTAATAATATCAATATCATCTAAAATAAAATTGTCTGATTTAAGTATACCTATTTCTATAGAATCACATTTTTGGGTGTAGGGGTTATAATTAATTTTTGTTAATTTACCTTTGGAACTATTTGCATCATATTCACAACTATACGTATATATTCTTCTGTTGTATTGATTTAACTGTATACCATTAAGTATTTGTCCATTTTTCTCAGGATTAAAAAAGACTATGCTTATTCCTTCTAATCCTTTATAAATTTCATTGTGAACATATCCTGTTTTGGGGTTATATTTCCTTATCATGTCTATTTGCCCATCGTCATCAAAATATCTTTTTTGAATTAATTTGTTGTTTTTGTTGTAGCAAAAAATGGCATCATAACCCAATTCATCATCGTATTTTTCTTCAGTTCTTTTTATTTTGTTCTCAATTAAATTATTTTTAATGTTGTATTCTTGAAGTAATGTATTTACACGTGGCCATAAATGCATATCAGGTATATTTTTACCTTTTTCTTGTTTTTCTTGCATAGAAATATTTGTTTTACCAGCAAAATTAATATTAGTAATAGGTCTTAGAGCATTTACAGCTAATATCTTCATATATTTTTCCTTGCGTCATGTGTATATGAATCATAAAAATTGTAAAAATTTTTTTTGCTAATGAAATATTTATCTGTTACGTTTCATAGCTTGAGGTGCGTGAGTTCTTTTTACAGATATAACTTCAGGCAATGATTGAATTGCATTAATAATTTTTGTAAGTCCATCTATATCTTTTACTTCCAAACCTAATTCTATGATACCTTTTTTATTTTGTTTGGAAAATCCATTGGCATAAGCAATATTTGTTTTGTTATCTGTAACTTTTGCCAAAACTTGTTGTAATACTCCAACTTTGTCTTGTGTTTCAATTTTTATTGGGACAACATAAGTTTTTTTCAATTCCATCGATGACCAACTAATAGGCATCAAACGTTCTTGAGGAATCTCATTAAGAGTTGGGCAATCTATTCGATGCACACTTACACCTCGACTTCTTGTTATTGCTCCTACTATTGGTTCTCCAGGAATAGGCATACAACATTTTGAAATGTGGTATAACATACCTTCTAAACCTATTATGTCTTTTGAACCATTTTTAGACTTTGACGTTTGCTTAATTATAATTCCTTCAGATTTTTCTAGCTTCTTTAATTTGTTTACAACTTTATGAATAGATGTTTCTCCATATCCCAATGCGGCAAATAAATCCTCTTGTGATACATAGTTTAATTCTTTAGCTACACGATTAAATTCATCTATTTTTGTATATTCATCAAAATGTGCTTTAGATATTTCGTGCTCTAAAAGGTTTCTGCCAAGAACAATATATTCATCACGTTTGTTCTTTTTAAACCATAATTTAATTTTAGATTTAGCTGTATTTGATGCAGCAATATTAATCCAATCCCATTTAGGATTAGGTGTTTTGGACGTAATAATTTCAATAATATCACCTGTTAAAAGTTTAGTATCTAAAGGAACTATTCTTCCATTAATTTTTGCACCAATCGTTTTGTGTCCTACTTCTGTGTGTACTCTATAAGCAAAGTCTATTGGTGTTGCTCCACTTGGCAAATCTATAACATCTCCCATTGGAGTAAAAACAAAAACTTGATCAGCAAACAAATCTAATTTTACTAAATCTACATATTCTTTTGCATCTTTTGCATTTTCTTGAACTTCAGCTAATTTTCTCAGCCAAGTAAACTTTTTGTCAGCTTCAGTCATTTTTACTGAACCAGATTCTTTGTATTTCCAATGAGCTGCTATACCAAATTCAGCTTCTTCATGCATTTGTTGAGTTCTTATTTGAATTTCTACAGGTTTACCTCTTGGCCCTATTACAGAGGTGTGTAATGATCTGTATAAATTACTTTTGGGCATTGCTATGTAATCTTTAAATCGGCCAGGAATAGGTTTAAATGTAGAATGAATTATTCCTAATACTCCATAACAATCTCTTAAATTATCAACAATTACTCTAACAGCAATAATATCAAAAAGTTCATGGTAGTCTTTTTGTTGTCGTTTCATTTTTGCGTATATGCTGTAATAATGTTTGGCTCTTCCTTTAATTTTTGCTTTAATACCAGATTTTGCCAAAGAAACTTGAATTGTATCCACAAGAGTTTGAACAACTATATCTCTTTCTGCTTTTGTTTGAGCAACATTTTTTACTACTTCATAATATTTTTCAGGTTCGGTATATCTTAATGCCAAATCCTCAAGTTCTGCTTTTATTCTTCCTATTCCTAGACGATTAGCAAGAGGAGCAAAAATTTCAAGAGTTTCTTGTGCAATTCTTTTTTGTTTATTTATGGGCATATGGTTAAGAGTTCGCATGTTATGAAGTCTATCAGCTAATTTTAACAAAATAACCCGAACATCTTCAGCCATAGAAACAAACATTTTTCTGAAATTTTCTGCTTGTCTGTCTTCTTTTGATTTAAATTCTAATTTCCCTAATTTTGTTACTCCGTTTACAAGTTTTAAAACATCAGGACCAAATTTCTCTTCTATTTCTTGAGCTGTAACATTTGTATCTTCAAGAATATCATGCAAAAGTGCCGCCATAATTGTATGTGTATCGGCCTTAAATTCAACAAGAATTTTAGCAACTTCAACAGGATGAATAATATAAGGTTCTTCGCTTGCTCTATATTGTCCTTCATGATGAGAAGAAGCAAATTCAAAGGTTTCTCTTATTTTATCTATATCTTCTTGATTTCGTCCTTGTTTTTTTAATATAATTTCGAGAGGTTCAAATGTTTTTGCCGGCATGTGGTTAAGCTCATTTAATCTTTGTTTTTATTTTACAACTTTTTTGGTCTTATGCAAAATATCAATGATTTTCAAATAAACAAACATAAAAGAGGAATAACGTTTCAAGTAAAAGTTATTCCTAATTCTTCTAGTTCTAAAATAATAGAAATTACAAAAGAATATATAAAAGCTAAACTTAATTCCTCTCCAATAGAAAACAAAGCTAATAAAGAAATATTAGCTTTGTTATCTAAGTCTTTGAACATTCCTAAAAATTCTATTGAATTAATTTTAGGAGACAAAAATAAAATTAAAACTTTTTTAGTAAACATTTCAGAAAAAGAATTGCGCACAAAAATCGCAAATCTTTTAAAATAAATTATTTTGTGTTTTTGTGCGCAGTTGAAATGTATTCGCTCATAACAAGAGAATTGTCATCCAAAATATTCTCTTCGAGCTTTTTTATCTCATCTAAAAGCACCGAAAAAATGCGTTTAGATCTCTTTTTCTCTTTTATCTGCTCCATTTTAGCTCCTAACGTTCTGGTTGAAGTTTGCCTGTAATACTTACTTGAGATTCGCCAACTTCAAGTTCTTCAAATCCTTCTTTTTCTTCAGGAAAATAAAATTCTAAAAGGGCAAATACTCCAGTGTTTTCTCTTCTTTTTATTTCAAAATTTAATTTCCTAAAAAATTCTTTTATTGCCATATATACCGCCTTTCTACAATACCTTACCAATTCACTTAAGATATCGGCTAATTAAAAGAAAACTTTAGGATTTTTATGCAAATATTTACAGTTTGTTACAAATTAATTTTTGAACCAATTTTACGCAAAGGCTTATTTTTATTGTATTATTTTTTCAGTAAGAAATTTTAATGGATTAAAATGATTATAAATATTAACGAACTTGAACCTAATAAACCTGTTAAATTAGAAATAAACGAAACTTTTCCTGAATTAAAAGCACATGCTTCAGGCATGTTAGTTATGAAATTAAGTGGGGATTTTATTTTTGTAAATGGAAATTTAACGTCTAATATAGAATTAGAATGTTCAAGATGTCTTAAAACATTTGAAAAAAAATTAGATATTAACATAGATGAAAAATACTTTAAAGGGACATTTACCCCCATTACAACTAAAGAACATCAGATGAAAGCTTCAGATTTTACAGAAGAATTGAATAATTGTGAAGAAATAGACTTGAGAGATTTAATTTACCAAAGTATAATTGTTAATATTCCAACACAGGTTCTTTGTGATATAAATTGTGAAGGAACAGAAGAACTAAAAAAATATATAAAAGCGGATGAAAACACACAAATAATAGAAATTCCGTTAATCGTTAAAAACAAAGATAAGAAATAAAAGAGGTGAAAAAACATTATGGCAGTACCAAAGAAAAGAACAGGCGCTTCAGCACAGGCAAAAAGACGTGCTAATTGGAAAGCAACATTACCAACAACAACAACTTGTAAACAATGTGGAGATACAAAATTGGCTCACACTGTTTGTGCAACTTGCGGTTATTATGACAAAGATAAAAAAGCAAGCAAAAAAGAAGTTGCTGTAGTTGAACAAGAAGAAGAATAACAAAATAAACAATAGGGTAGAGGGATTATGCCAATAAAAATAGCAGTAGATGCGATGGGAGGGGATTATGCCCCATTAGAGATTGTAAAAGGAGCTGTTGAAGCAGCAAAAGAATACAATATATCAATTCAACTTATTGGAAATGAAGTTCAAATAAAAGAAGAACTTGCAAAATACGATACTAAAGGAATTGATATAGGGATTACGCATACTGACGAAGTTATTGAAATGGGAGAATCCCCTGCAAAAGCTTTACGTGCAAAAAAAAGGGCATCTATTGTACTTACAGTTGAATCTGTAGCTAAAGGTGAATCTCAAGGTTTAGTAGCAGCAGGAAGCACAGGAGCTGCAATGGCAGCAAGTTTATTTGGACTTGGACGACTTCCTGGAATAAAACGTCCCGTTATTTGTTGCACAATGCCAACTACAAAAAAGCCTGTAGCTATGCTAGACGGTGGTGCAAATTCAGATTGTGAACCGGAAATGCTATATGAATTTGCAATTATGGGAAGAATTTTTGCCCAATTAATTTTAGGATACAACAACCCAAAAGTAGGTTTAATGAATATTGGAGAAGAAGAGGGAAAAGGTAATGAACTTGCCAAATCTACTTTTAATCTTTTAAACAGCAAAAAAGAATTTTTGAATTTTATTGGAAATATTGAAGGAAGAGATGTTTTTACCGGAGATTGCCAAGTTATAGTTTGTGATGGATTTGTTGGAAATGTAATTTTAAAAACAGCCGAAGGTGCTTTAACTATGGTTAGCAAAATGTTAAAACAAGAATACAAATCTTCTTTATACAATAAAATTATTGGATTATTGTCTAAGAAAATTTTTAGTGGATTTAAAAAACGAATAGATTACGAAAAAATTGGCGGAGCTTTACTTTTAGGAGTCAAAGGTGTAAGTGTCATTACGCATGGAAGCAGTAAAGCTTATGCAATAAAAAATGCGATAAGAGTAGCAAAAGAAGCTGTAGAAAAAGAAGTTAACGATAAAATTGTTGAAATGTACGAAAAAAGTATGAAAACCGTAGATTAATTAACAAAAATTTGGAGGGAAAATTATGGGAAAGACAGCTCTTTTATTTACAGGACAAGGTTCACAATGTTCTGGAATGGGAAAAGATTTTTATGATAAATACACATGTTCAAAAGAAGTTTTTAATAAATTTAACGAAATTACAGGTAAAAACATAATAAATTTAGCTTTTGATGGCACAGAAGAGGAATTAAAACAAACCATAAACGCTCAACCGTGTATTTTAGCAGTTGAATTAGCGATTTTAGAGGCACTTAAATCTGAATTTAAGATACCTATAGATTTTGCAGCAGGACATAGTCTTGGAGAATATGCCGCGCTTTATTCAGCAGAAGTTATTGACACACAAACGGCTGCAATGTTAATAAATGCCAGAGCAAATGCAATGAGTAAAATAAATACTGGATCAATGAGCGCAATTATTGGTTTAGACGAAAACAATTTGCGAAAAATATTAACAGAAGCTTCAAAAGAGGGGTATGTTGACGCAGCAAATTATAATACTCCAGAACAAACAGTTATAACTGGAGAAGAAAAAGCAATAGTTAAAGCGAATGAACTTGCTTTAGCTAATGGAGCCAAAAGAGCTATTCTTTTAGCAGTAAGTGGAGCATTTCATAGCAAATTAATGTTAAATGCTGCAAAAGAATTTGAAACATATTCAAATAAAGCAACTCTTTCTGATGCAAAATTTCCGATAATAACAAACATTGATGCCAAACCAACGTTAAAAGCAGAAGATTTTAGGGCAAAAATGCCGGCACAAATTTATTCTCCTGTTATGTGGGTTCAAACTTTGAATTATTTACAAGAACAAGGAGTAGATACATTCATAGAAATAGGTCCTGCAAAAGTTTTAACAGGTATGGTACGCAAAACTCTTAAAGATGTACAATCTTACGCCATATGCAATATAAAAGATTTAGAAAATGTAATAAATGAATACAAAGTAGAGGTGTAATATGACTAAAACAGCATTAATAACTGGTGGTTCCAGAGGAATAGGTAAAGCTTGCGCAATTGAATTTGCCAAAGCTGGTTGTAATGTAGCAATAACTTATGCAGGAAATGAAGCTAAAGCTCTTGAAACAATTAAAGAACTTGAAGATTTAGGGATTAAAGCAAAAGCTTACAAATTTGATGTAGCAAACAAAGAAGAAACTCTAAAAGCAATTGAGCAAATTCATGTTGATTTTGAAACTATAGATATTTTGGTAAACAACGCAGGTATTACACGAGACAATCTTATTATTAGAATGTCTGATGATGAATGGGAACAAGTAATTAACACAAATTTAACTGGTGTTTTCAATGTAACCAAACCCATTTGCAAAATTATGATGAAACAAAGACAAGGTGCAATAATTAATATGACAAGTATTGCAGGTGTAATGGGTAATGCGGGACAAACAAATTACAGTTCTGCAAAAGCAGGATTAATTGGTTTTACAAAATCTTTAGCAAAAGAACTTGCATCAAGAAATATAAGAGTAAATGCCGTTGCGCCAGGATTTATTCAAACAGATATGACTAAAAATTTAGATGGCGAAAAAATAGCAGAACATATCCCACTAAAACGTCTTGGCGAACCTGAAGATATAGCTAAAACTGTTAAATTTTTGGCTTTAGACGGAACATATATTACAGCACAAATTTTGGGCGTAGATGGTGGTTTAACTTTGTAGGAAATAATATAAAAAGAAAAGACTATTTGAATAATTTTTATTAAATTCAAATAGTCTTTTTTGTTGTTATTTTTTATTAAATCATTAAATTTTTTAATACACAAAATTAACCAAAGAAAAAAAATATGATAACATTTTGTCATAAGATTATTAGGAAGAACAATGAATTTTAATATTTCCAACTTAGCATCTTTAGTTTTTTCCGTTAATAAAACTACTACACCGCAAAAAACTACTGAAACAAAAGAATTTAATATTTCAACATCTAATAATGAAAATTTATCAAATTTCAATTCTAAGCAAATAGAAAATTTACATACACAAATATCTAAAACTGCAACGAATATTATGAACAATATTCAGCAAAATATTTTCTTGCGAGATATGTTGGGACTCCCAAAAGAATGGACAAATTTATTAAATGAATTTTCAATAAATTCAACAAATTCACAATTAGCAACAATATTAAAAAATTTAAATACTCAAGGAACAAACACTGCTAATGCAAGCTTACTAGCACTTTTACAATCTAATGCAAAGGTTAACCTTATTTCTTTAGCAGAATATTTAAATAAAAATTCAGTACTTATGGCCGATAAACTTTTAAAATATATGGGAACAGCTAATATGAGCCAAAATAATATCTCCCAACTTAAAGAAATAATGCTAATAGGTGCTTCCATTGCAAATTCTGTTCAAATAAATCCGCAAGAATTTATAAGAGATATTATTCAAATGTATTTACCTTGGCTTCCTTTAGTTCCACCTCAAGACAAAGATTTAAATGAAATTGAGGCTAAAACAGCTACCAAAGAAAAAGAAAACTCCCAAATACTTTTTTACATATCCACAAATTCTTTAGGATATTTCAAAATAGAAATTTTTTTAGATACTGAAAATGAAATTTATATTACTAATATTTGTGAAAAAGAAAATGAAGAACTAAGAGAAATTATTTGCACAAATATAAAGGAAAATACGAAAAAAATTTCTATAAAAGCAAAATTATTTTTTTCGAAAAAAATAGAAAACGAAGAATTGAATTTAAAAGACAAACAATTATACATAGTAAATTCAACAGATTCTTTAGTTGGACTAACACTTATACAATTAATTTCCAGAATCATTTTTGAATTAGACGAAAAACAAGGACAAAGAATAGAAAAATTAAAAGAATAAAAACCCAAAAATTCTTGAGCTACTTAACATATATAAATTTATACTTTACATTTTTCAAAAATAATAAGATAATAGAATAGTTCACATAAGAAAAGAAAGAAAAAATCATGTTCGAAAACACTTACCAAGACATTGAACTTACTTGCTCAGATTGCGGTTGTACTTTTGTATTTTCTGCTGAAGAACAAGAATTTTATGCAGAAAAGGGATTTGCAACACCGAAAAGATGTGCAGCTTGCAGAAATGCCAGAAAAAAACAAAGATTTGGACAAAAGAAAAGATACACAGTTAATTGTTCCAAATGTGGCTGCGAAACAACTGTACCATTTAAGCCAAGAGAAGGAAAAGAAGTTTATTGTTCTGAATGTTATAAAAGTGTAAAAGAACAAGAACAAAACCAAGAACAAATACCTGAACAAACTCAAGAAATAAATCAATAAATTTTGTACATTAAATTACTACCCAAAAACAATTTCTGATTAAAAGCAGAAGAGGCTTTTGGTGTTTTTGTGTTATTTTAAAATTAATAAGAAATTTAGGTGAAATTATGATAGAAATGAAAGTTATGGGCATTGCCCTAGATACAAGAACAGGTTCTCCCATAGTTGTTTTAAATGATAAAGAAAACACCAGAGCTTTACCAATATGGATTGGATCTGCAGAAGCAAGCTCTATAATAAGACAAATTGAGAGAATTGAAGTTTCTCGGCCTATGACACATGATTTAATATGTAGTATTTTAGAAGAAACTGGTTATATGCTTGAAAGAGTTGAAATTCATGATGTAAGTCAAGATACATATTTTGCAAATTTGCTTTTAGTAGATGATGATGGAAATGAAATAGTTATTGACTCTCGTCCTTCTGATGCTATTGCTATTGCACTAAGAACAGATTCTCCAATTTACGTAACAGAAAACGTAGTTTGTGATGCAACAATTAGTACAAACAAACCAAAAGAAGAAAAAGAAGCAAAAGATTTTCACGATTTTATTCAAAATTTAAAACCATCTGATTTCAAAAAATTTATTGACCAGAATCCTGAATCTGATCAATAGAATATTTAGGTTTTGTATAAACAGGCAAAAAAGCTAGTCTTAAAGCAACAAATTTTTGTCCATTATTCAATCTAAAAAGACCTAAAGGGAAATTAGAATTTTGGAATTGTATTATTTGCATTGGTAACCTCTTTTTAATTTTTTAATGTAAAATTTTAAAAAATCAAAAAGCAATATTCCCACTTTGTCTTATAGCTTCATAAAGAACAATGGAAACGCTATTAGCTAAATTTAAACTTCTTTGTCCTTTTACCATAGGTATTCTAAAAGCATTTTGAAAATTTGCTTGAATAATATTTACCGGCAATCCTCTTGTTTCGCTACCAAATATTAGAAAAGAACCTGTTTTAAAATTAGCTTGAAAATGTGATTGAGTAGCTTTTGTAGTTAAAAAATATTTTTCTTCTGAAGGAAATTTTTCAAAAAGTTCTTCAAGAGAAGAAAATTGATTGATATTTACAGAATCCCAATAATCAAGGCCAGCACGTTTTATATATTTTTCACTAAGAGAAAAGCCTAATTTACCAACCAAAAACAAATCACTACCGGTACAAGCACATAATCTTGCAATATTTCCTGTATTTTGAGGGATTTCAGGTTCATTTAAAACTATTTTAAAACCACTATTTATCATTTTGGAAAAATCTTTTACTTTCTATTAAAACAGGTAAACCTCTTACAACACAGAAAAATACAGATACATAAACACAAACATAAGCTACAACCGTAACAACATTTTTAAATTGGTAATCAATAGGAATATAAGCAGCAATAAGCAAAGCAAAAGCCATAGCTTTGCAAACTGCATAAGTAAAACGGCAAAAATTAGAAGCTACAATAAATTTTGCAATTTTTCCTTGCATCATAGTAGTCGAACCAAAAGCTGTATAACCTTTTTCAAAAGCTAAAGAACGTACTCCATCAGTTAAAATACCTCTTGTAACAACCACTATAGGAATCCAGGCAGGGATAAAATTTAGCGCACAAAAAGTAATCCAATAAATATTTTCTACAATTCTATCACCTAAAATATCGAGCACTGCACCAAATCTGGAGCTTTCGTTAAATTTTCTGGCCACATAACCATCAAGTCCATCCATCCAAATTACCAAAACAGTTAATACAAAAGCTAAAATGTACACAGGAACCGTTTGAACAAATAATAAACTTACAGTAATAATTGCTAAAATAATACGTAAAATTGTTATAAAGTTAGCCATTTTTAATCTCCTAAAAACTTTTCATTAATTATCTTTGTTGTTTTGTTTTCCAATAATTTCTATGTTCAATTTTTATGTCTTTTTCTAATTCAAACATATAATTTTCAAGTTTCAATCTACATTCTTTTTCCATTTGTTCATCTGCATCAGAATCTACATAAATTGGATCACCAAAAATCATAGAACCTTTTGCCCAAATATTTGTAGGTACTTGGTAATTATCCCAAGAATTAAAGCAAATTTTTGTTGAAGTATAAGGAATAATTGGAACTATAGGTACTTGTGTCATTTTTGCAATTTTTATAATACCTTTTTTTACCTTTTGTTTCGGCCCTATTGGCCCATCTACCATAAAAGCAATATTTTTACCCTCTTTTGTTGCCGAAATAATTTCCCGTAAAGCTTTTTCTCCTTCTCTTTGATGAGAACCTCTAATTAATGAAAAGCCTAACAAATGACAAACTCTTGCAATCATTTCGCCATCATTACTTGGACTAATCAAAATATTAATATCTTTTCGAAATTCCTTTGGAAAAACTCCTAAGCCCCACTGGTATCCATGCCACATAGCATAAATTACAGGTTTATTTTCTGGTTTAAAATTTACTAAATATTTCTTCGCATGAATGTCTAATTGATGAAGATAAGAAAAAGCTATGTTAGACAAAAGTTTTATTTTAAATTGTTGAAAAGGAGTTTTTTCTTCTAACCTTAAACCTTTAATTTTCATTATCAAAATATTCCTTTATTGTTTTTGCTACTTCTTGTGATGCTATTTTTTCTCCAAATTTAGCTTTTATATTTCTTAGCTCAGCGATCATTTTTTCTCGTTTTGATTGATTATGTAAAAGACTCAAAATTTCACTTGCAATAAATTCTGGCTGAGCTTTATGTTGAATAAATTCTTGAACAATATCTTTATCGGCAACAATATTAGGCAAAGATACTTTTGAAATATGCCTAACTGCAAGGTATATCCAATAAAAGGGCAATGGACCTTTGTAGCAGACACACATAGGTGTTTCATACATTGCAGCTTCAAGCGTTACAGTTCCTGAAGTTAAAATTAAAGCATCAGAACAAGCCAACAAAGCATGATTTTGACCCTTTATTAATTTAATGTCTATGCCATCATGTTTTAAATCTTCTATGTATTTGTTTAAGAAGGCTTCATCCATATTTTCTGCTTGAGAAATACAAAATTGTATTTTTTTCTGATGTTCAAAAATTTCTTTTATAGCTTGAGTATAAATTGGCATCATATAAGAAAGTTCAAATTTTCTACTACCAGGGAAAACCCCAACAATTTTTTTATTTTCATTTAAATTATTTTGTTTTATAAAATCTTCTTTTTGATATCCAAAAAATAATTGAGAAACTAAAGGATGACCAACGTATTTAGCTGTAATATTTTCTTTTTTATAAAATTTTTCTTCAAATGGAAAAATAACCATTAATTGAGAAATATATTTTCTAATTTTGGAAATTCTGCCTTTTCTAGAAGCCCAAACTTGTGGAGATATGTAATAGAAAGTTTCGAAATTATATTTTTTCAAAAATTTGGCAATTCTCAAATTAAATCCGCCATAATCAACCAATAAAACTAAATCCGGTTTAAATGAATTATTTAAATAATCAATAATTTCTTTAGCCAATTTTATATGATCAAAAATAGCTTTTGGACTAATTCCTACTACACCCATTTTGGAATGGTCTTTGAAAATTTTAACACCTGCATTTGCCATATTTTTGCCGCCAATGCCTTCAATTTCAAGTTCTGGCATAGTTTTTTTTAATTCTTCTACGACTGTTGCAGCATGTAAATCTCCTGAAAGTTCGCCTGTTATAATAAATAATTTTTTCATACCGCTACTACCACCATTTTGTATTTATTAGCAAAATTCATCATTTTTTCTTCTTCAACAATAAACGTCTCTCCTGCTTCAATTGCAAGTACATTAGCTCCAAAACGTCTCATTGTTTTTAATGTTTTTAATCCAACCGTGGGAATGTCAAATCTTTTATCTTGTGTAGGTTTACTTACTTTGACAACTATTGCGGCTTTGTTTGAAAGTTTTGCGCCTCTTTCTATAGCTTTATCTGTACCTTCAATTGCTTCTATAGCAAGTATCATTTTATTTTGAACCACCACAGTTTGGCCAATATCAAGTCTTCCTATTTCTTTTGCAATTTGAAAACCAAAATTAATATCCGCTTTTTGTTCTTCAGTTGGTTCAAGTTTTGTTAAAATTCCTTTTTTTACCAACAATTCTTTGATAAATATAGTTTGGTCCAAAACTTTAATATTATTTTTTTCTAATTCATTTACCAAAAGCATCATAAGAGCATCATCATTTAATTTTGTGGCAAGTTTTAACATTTCTATTGCTTTTTTGTCTAATCTTGGATTTCTAAATAAAATTTCTTTAGATACTTTTCCTATAAAAGTAAGTTGTTTTATCTTTTCGTTCTGAAGAGTCTCCAAAATTCTCATAATTTCTCCAGGCCCAAAAGAATAAACTTTTTTGCAATATTTATAAAGTCCATCTCTATTTTTAGAAGACAAAGAAATACAAATTATATCAAAACCTTCTCTAGCAGCCATTCTTGCCACATGCACAGGCAATTCACCATCACCTGCAATTAATGCTTGGATTTTATCAAGTTTTTGCATTAGAAATCTCTCAATAACTGGTTAATATTAGGATAATAAAAAAAGAGCCATTGGTCAATGAAAATGTCAGAAATTAGCTAAAATACTTTGGATTTATATTTAAAAATAAACTTACTTGCCAACTAAAAAGGTTTAGTTATAAAATAAAAACAAGACATTGGAGAGAATTTGATGGAAGATATTGATAAAAAAGTAGTAAGTATATTTGAACGCCACAAATCCAATAAATTATCAGAAGCTGATGCAAAAGTTATTAAATGTGATGATGATATATATTGTATTACAGTAAAAACTGATAAACATGGTAATCCTTTTAATAAACAAGAATTAATAGCAGATGCAATGGTAACAGAATATATAGTAAAAGTTTTGATAGATACTCCTCAAGGTTCATACATAAACAATTACAAATTATCAGGAGAAAAACTTTTACCATTTTTGAGCAAATATACAAATCGCAAAAAACAAGGACAAGTTATAGAAATAGATAAATATATTCCGGACGATTTAGCGTGAAAGAAAAAATATCGAATTTGTTAAAACAAACAACCAAACCTTATCGTTATGTAGGAGGAGAAGAAGGTTCAATAAAAAAAGACTTAAGCAAAATAGAACTAAAAACTTGCTTAATGTTTCCTGATATGTACGAAGTTGCAATATCAAATCTTGGACATAGAATTTTATATCATATACTAAACAAAGAAGAAAATATTTTATGTGATAGAACTTATGCACCAGCCAATGATTTTGCTAAATTGTTAGAAGAAAAGCAATTATTTTTGTATTCAAGCGACTATTTTATTCCATTAAAAGATTTTGATGTAATAGCAGTTTCTCTTTCTTATGAACTTAGTTATCCTACAATGTTAAAAATGTTTGAACTTGGAGGTATTTCTATAAAATCCCAAGAACGACAAGAAAATGAACCAATTATAATTGGAGGTGGTAGTTGTGCATATAGTCCTGAACCTTTGTGGGAATTTATTGATGCATTTTCTATAGGAGATGGAGAAAAAAGCCTAAAAAATATTTTTAAAAAAATTCTTGAAATGAAAAAAAATAAATTTTCAAGAAAAGAAATTTTAAATAATCTTTCAAAAATTGAAGGAGTTTATGTTCCATCTTTATATAACATTTCTGGTAATTTTTCTTGTCCTAAGCCAATTGACAAAGCTCCTTTTAAAATTAAAAAACAAAATGCTAATTTAGAAGATGAAGATTTTCCAGTAAATTTTCCTGTTCCTCTTTCTCCTTCAGTACATGATAGAGTAGTAGTAGAAATTCGCCGAGGATGTGGCAGAATGTGTAGATTTTGCCAAGCTTGTTTTGTTAATTTACCTATTAGAGAAAGATCTGCTTCTTCTGTAAAAAAATTAGTCGACGAATCTTTGCAAAATACAGGTTATGAAGAATATTCTCTGTTATCTCTATCTTCTAATGATTACAATGGGATAATTCCTTTATTAGGATGTTTAACAGCAAAATATGCAAAAGAAGGTATTTCTGTTTCGTTACCAAGTCAAAGAGCCGACAAATTTAGTCTTAAACTTGCCCAAATTGTACAAACAGTAAGGAAAGGAACAATTACCATAGCTATTGAGGCTGGTTCTCAAAGACTAAGAGATTGTGTAAATAAAAATCTTACAGAAGAACAAATTTTTTCGAGCATTTTAAGTGCTTATGAAGCAGGCTGGAATACAGTAAAATTATATTTAATGCTTGGGTTACCAACAGAAACCTATAAAGATTTAGACGAAACCATAGAATTATTACACAAAATCAAATGGAGAGCGAACAATTTAAAAAAAGAAAAAGGACTTAGCAAACTACTTAATCTCACCGCAACAGTTTCTATTTTTGTTCCAAAGGCATTTACGCCTTTTCAGTGGTATCCTCAAAATTCTCTTAAGGAAATACAAGATAAATCCAATTATTTAAAAGAAAAAATTAAATCTATCAAAGGAGTTAAACTTAACTTTCACAATGCATTTCTTTCTAGAATAGAAGCTGTTTTTTCAAGAGGTGATAGAAATTTAAGCAAACTTATTTATCAAACTTACAAAAATGGATCTTATCTTGATGCTTGGCATGAAAATTTTAATGAAGAAATCTGGGTAAAATCCGCAAAAGAAAGTAATATAGATTTTGAAGAATATTCAACAAGAAAAATTTCTATAGAACAAGAACTTCCTTGGGATTTTATTGATGTAGGGGTTACGAAAGAATTTTTAAAAAAAGAATTTTTAGCATCCCAAAACAATTTGCTTCATTCAGCTTGTGACGAAAAATGTGTACAATGTGGAGCTTGTGGTTTTGGAGGAATAAAAAAAGAAATCAACAAAGAAATTTTAGAATATGATGAAAATATTAAGTATAATTACAAAGCAGAAAATGAAAATAAACAAAAATACAAATATCGTATAAAAATAAGCAAAACTGGCGTATTAAAATATATTTCTCATCTTGATTTCTTAAAACTCATAACAAAAGCTATCAAAAAAGCTAATATAAAAGTTGCTTATTCTCTTGGTTTTAATCCTTCTCCTAAAATTTCTTTAGGATTAGCTTTACCTTTATTTGTTGAAAGTCAAGGGGAATTAATGGATATTGAATTATACGAAAATTTAGTTCCTGAAATTTTACAACAAAAATTAAACAAATTTTTGCACAAAGATGCAAGAATTATAAAATGTACAAAATTACCTGACAACCAGAAATCTGTTGAAACAGAAGCCTATTGGGCATATTATGAAGCATTACCAGTAAAAAAACACTTGAAAAAAAATGAAATAGAAGTTATTATTAATAATGTTCTGGAACAAAAAAATATTTTTGTTGAAAGAACAAATAAAAAAGGCTTAAAAAGACAAGTTGATATCAGAAAATCAATTGAGTCAATCAAAATAGAAGAAAAGAATGATTCATGTAAGATAAAATTTGTACTAAAAGCTACAAACAATAGAATAGATAACGAAGAAATTCCAATTTTACGAGCTGATGATTTTATTAAAATTTTATTTCCAAATACAAATTGGAATATCGTTAGGACAGACATAACGGATGAGAACAAAAGAAGTTTATTATAAGTTTAAAAAATTTTATATGAGGAAAAAATTAATATGACAAAATCAATCGTTGTATCAGAGCGCGATAATATTGCTGCTGTGATAGAAAACAACAAAGTTTCAGAATTTTATGTAACTAGAGGCGATATTTTATTAAACGATGTATATTTAGCCACAGTAGAAAACATTTTACCCAGCATTGAAGCTGCTTTTGTCAATGTAGGCAGTGACAAAATGGGATTTTTACATGCATCTGATGTAATAGGAAAAGGATCTTTAGAAGAAAAATTAAAACCCGGACAAAAAATTCTTGTTCAAGTAGTAAAAGAACCAACAGGGCATAAAGGACCTCGAGTAACAATGTCCATTTCTCTTCCGGGAAGATTTTTAGTTTTAATGCCTGATGAAAAAGGAATTAATGTAAGTAAAAAAATTGAATCTTCCAAAGAAAGAGCCAGACTAAAATCAATAGTGAGCCTTTTAAAACCTGCAGGCGTGGGTGTAATTATAAGAACTGAAGCTGAAGGACAAACAGATAGTGAAATTCAAGAAGATATTGAAGCTCTTCTTGAAAAATGGAATGACATTGTAAGTGCTGTTGATACGCATAATCCTCCTGCATTGGTGGCAAGAGATCAAGATTTATTGTATAGAGTTATAAGAGAAGCTGCAACAGAAGATACTGATGAAATTATAGTTGACACATCTTTTGCTATGCATAGAGCTAATCAATTATTACAAAATTGGAATATGAATCACAATATAACTGTATCTGTCCATAAAGGTATGGACAATATACTTGTAAACAAAGGGATAGATAAAGAAATAAGAAATGCCTTACAAACAAAAGTTACTTTGCCAAGCGGAGGCTATTTATTTATACAACAAACAGAAGCTTTGTCGGTAGTTGATGTAAATAGTGGGAAATTCACAAGTGGAGCATCTCAAGCTGAAACTATAAGAAAAACTAACCTTGAAGCAATTGAAGAAATAGCAAGACAATTAAGATTAAGAAATATAGGCGGAATGATTATTATTGATTTTATTGATATGGATAATAGAGCGGATAAACTTGCTATTTTGGAACATTTTGAAGCAGCTTTGGAGCCAGACAAAGCTAATCCGCAAATAGGACAAATTTCTGATTTAGGTTTAGTTGAATTAACCAGACACAGACAAGGTCAAAGTTTGCAAGAAATATTCACAAAAAAATGTCCAGCTTGTAATGGAACAGGCTACATAATGGAAGCATTTAATTTTGCATCTTCGCCAAATGAAACTGAATACAAAGCTAAAAGCTCTAAAATTAAATTAACTCCAATAAAACCTCAAAACAATAACCAAAATAAAACCATAAAAAATAACCAAAATGAGAATAAACAACCTCAAGAAATACAAGAAAGAAAAATACAAACTTCGCCTTCTTTGAATGCAACAATTCAAAAACCTCAACAAAAGGAAAGAAAAGAATTTACAAAATTTATTTTTAATTGTGAAGTCTTAAAAAATTTCATAAGTAAATCAGGAATATATTTTCCACTTGCAAAAATTGTAAAAAGTGCAAAAATTCCAATTAATACAGTTAATAAAAAGTTTCCACAATGGTTAAATCGGGATACATTTATGATGTTATCAGAAATTGAAAATGCAGAAGCAGCAATTTTTGCAAAACCTATAGAATCAATTGCAACAGAAGAAAATAAACCTTCTGAAACTACAGAGGTTCAACAACTTTCATTACCAGAAACAACTAATCCAACTGAAACAGTTGAAGAAAAACCAATAACATCAACCCCAACAAAAAGAAGAAAAACAGTTAGTAAAAAAACAACCCCAACAAAAAAAACATCAACAAGAGGTAGAAAACCAAAATCAAAAGAGGAGTAGTAAAACAATGAAAAAAATATTTTCTATAATATTAGTTATGTTATGTATTTTTTCATTTAATACCTTTTTTAATACACAAACATCTTCAGCCAAATCTTATAATATTATAGCTGTATCAACAACCACAATAGATCAACAACCTGAAGATGTTTTAGAAAGACCTGTTTTTGAACCAGAAAAAAAACAACCGAAAGTAAAAAAAATTACAGGAAAGCTTTCAAGTTTAATAATTAAAATTTTTGGCGGTATTTTATTGTGCTTAGTTATTATAATATGTCTTTCTTTTATATGGTTTGCTAATTTGCAAAGACAACGTGACAAGAAAAAAAAACGTTTAAGCGCAAATGCTAATGTAATTAATGCAGTTGACAATTTTGCCAAACATAGAATAAAACGTTAACATTCAAGGAAATTAAATGAATAAATTAGCAATTATAATACCTGTTTATAATGAAGAATCTTTAATTAAAACTTCTATTAATTGTTTCAAAGAAATATTGTCTGGTTTAATTGCCAATAATAAAGTATCTGCAGACAGTTTTATTTGTTTTATTGATGATGGAAGTATTGATAACACTTATAATTTGATTCAACAAGAAATAAAACAAAATCATTCGATAAAATGTATAAAACTTTCAAGAAACTTTGGTCAACAAAATGCAATCATTGCAGGACTTTTTAATATTGATGCAGATATATACATTACAATTGACGCAGATTTACAAGAAGATATTAATGCTATGTACGAAATGATTGATAAATTTTTACTTGGAGCAGATATTGTATATGGAATAAGAAAAGATCGTTCTTCTGATAGTTTTTTCAAAAAATATACAGCTGAAATGTTTTATAAATTTATGCAATTAATTGGAATTAATTTAGTTTATAATCATTCAGAATACAGACTTTTGAGCAAAAAAGCTGTTGAAGCATTAAAAAATTTTAATGAAAAAAATTTATTTTTAAAAGCTACTATTCCACTTTTAGGATTTAATCAAGAAAAAGTTTTTTATGTAAGACAAAAACGAAAAGCAGGTTTTAGTAAATATTCACCTGAAAAATTAATAGCATTAGCTTGGGAAGGAATTACAGGATTTTCTACCAAACCATTAAAACTTGCTTTTTGGGTAAGTATATTAATTCTTTTGATTGGTTTGGGCTTTTTAGCACATAGTATTTGCTTTTTTATTATTACAAATCAAATACCTAAATTTGAAATACTTTTAGCAGTTGTATTTTTGCTAAATAGTATTCAACTAATTAGTATTGGAATCTTAGGTGAATATTTGGGAAAAACTTACAATGAAACTAAAAATCGTCCTCTTTATATAATAGAAAAAATAATTTAATTATTTAATTCTAAATGAACTAAAGCATCCACAATAACAGGATCCCATTTAATACCAGCTTCTTTCTTTAAAGTTTCAATAGCTTCTTGTTTAGATAAAGCTTTTCTGTAAGGTCTATCGCTTGTTAAAGCTGTATAAGCATCGCTTACAGCAATAATTCTAGAACCTAAAGGAATACTATTTCCTGACAATCCCTCTGGTTCACCTTTTCCATCCCAACGTTCTTTATGATAATGAACATAGGGAACAACTTCTGACAAAAAATTAATTTTCATTAATAAACTTACTCCAACATTTGGATGATTTTGAAGTTTGTCCCAATCTTCTTTGGACAGTTTTTGTTTTTTGGTAAAAAGTTCTTCAGGTAAAGTAATTTTTCCTATATTTTGCAACATACCTGCATAATATATTAATTCTTTTGTTTTTTCGTTTAATTGTAAATAATCACATATTTTTGCTGTTAGTTCTGCTACTTTCAAAGAATGATGAGTTTGGTAGTGGCTTTTAGCATCAACAGATTTTGCTAAAGCTTCAACAAAAATTTGTTGTTCATCACTTAAATCTCCAATAATTGCAGTTAATTCCGTTCTTATATGTCTTAATTCCATAGGAGATGTTTCTTCGTCATTTAAAAGATTTCCCGTTTCTTCAACAAGTTTTTGTAAATTCATTGATGTTACAAAAAGCTTGGCAGTAACTTCAACTAAATCAGTAAATTCTTTCATTAAAGATTTTTCTTTATAAGATTCAAGTAAAATAATTCCTACTTTGCCAGAATTACTACTCATAGGAACAATTACTATTGACTTTGTTTTATCTTCATTTAATGCTTGTATTGGTTGCCATTCAGGATTTGCTTCTAAATTTTTAAGCGAAATTATATCATTCATAAGAAAAGATTTCACAATAATATTGTCAATATTTTCAAATTTTAGTCCAATATTTTGTTTAAAAATTTCAGATGAATTATCTAAAGATGTTCCAACCAACACTAAATCATTGTCTATATCAATTAAATTTGTATTTTCATTTGTTAAAAAGATATGACAGGCATCAATATCTAGCATATTTACTGTAGTTTTTGCAATAGAATTATAAATTACAAAATCATCATTGTTATTAAATCCTAACAAATTTAATGTATTATCTATAGAATATACATTAATTAATTCTTTAAGTTGTTTTTTTAGTCCTTCTGTTTTGTCATGATTAGAGGTATTAATTTTTTTGAGTAAATCATCAGATATAAGATATTCTGTCAAAAAATCCCCCATATTTAGTTCAAAAATTGCTTCTATTGGGTCAGCTTCTAATTTCCTCTTATTATCCATGCTATCTCCAATGTTTGTTGACATAATAATATTTCCCTAACCTTTTTTCACATGTATTATTATCGGCAAGTTTTTTTAAAACTGTAGCTTTTTTTTTAAAAATCAAACTAAAGTTTACAATTCTTAATAAATCAGTATGATACTTATTTTCCTACAAATAATCTTCAAATTTTTTTTCAGGTTCTATTTTAAAACCACAACCCTCTTGAAGTACGCCTTGAAAATATAAAATCTTGTTTGGAAAGCGTTTGCATAGTTTTGGCCTTTTTTCATAAACACTACAACTTCCGTCTTCTTTCAAAAGTTTACAAGATAATATCAAATCTCCATTTTCATCTTTTCCTTTTATTTCAAATCGTCTATACATGGGGAAAAAAAATTGTGTTAGTTTGAAATCTCTTTCATTATCCGCATTTTTCATTCTTATATCTTTACAGCATTTTCCACATTTTTTACAAGAACCTGTAACTTTATATCTAACTTTTTGTATAACAAATACAGATTTAAAGTCATAATATAAACTTTTTAAAAGATTTTTAAACATTAAAGATGAGCCTTGCTTCTAGACGAAGAAAATTGAATTTTTTCTAATTCATCATATTTTTGACCAAGCATTATTCTATCTGCTTCTTCCAAAATTTTTACTACTTTATATCCATTTTGACCATCTGTTCTAGGCGTTTGTCCAGTTTTAACACAAGTAATAAAATGCTGACATTCCAATTTTAATGGTTCAATTTCTAAATAATCAGGATATTCTACATGTTTGTTTGTTGAAGATAAATTATCATAAATTACAAGTTTATTTTCTTGAACTGTATCATCCAAAATTGCTGTAGCCTTTGTTCCTCTTACCAAAAGTCTTACATGTTTTGCTGGAGTTATCCAACTATCTGAAATATGTGCAAGAACATCTCCTTCAAAATTTATATCTAAATGTACTATGTCCATAATATTATTTTTGTCAGAAGAACATCCTACAGCAGCTTTTACATTAATAGGATCTTTTCCCAAAACATAAGAAACCATAGATAAATCATGAGGAGCTAAATCCCACATTACACTTCTATCATTTTTAAAATAATTAACATTTAACCTATCACTTTGTGCGTAAGTAATTTCTCCCAAAACTCCTGCTTGTACTAATTCTTTTAATCTATTTACTGCAGGATGATATAAAAGCAAATGCCCCACCATTAAAGTTAAGTTGTTTTCTTGAGCAATTTTACTTAATTCTTTTGCCTCTTGAGCTCTTGTAGCAATAGGTTTTTCCACATAAACATGTTTTCCTGCTAATAAAGCTTTTTTCACCATGCCATAATGTGTATGACTTGGTGTAGCAATAACTATAGCTTTTATTTCTTCTGTAGTTAACAAGTTATCAAAATCCGACGTAAAGTGAATATCTTCATAAGTATTTTTTATTAATTTTAGATTTTCAAAATCTAAATCACAAACAGTATGCAAAGCACCCAAACTATAAAAATTTCTTACTAAATTTCTACCCCACAAACCACATCCTGTTATTGCCACAAATTTATCAGTCATTTTTTCCTCAAATATTACCAACTTTCTTTATAATAAATAAATAGCAATATTAAAGTCAAATAAATAAAATATAAAGTTTTATGCAAAAAAAAAGCTCTTTAAAGAGAGCTTGAAATAGAGAGAGAGAAATAGAGAGAGATTATACATTGTTTTTTATATTAGCAACTGAGCTATTACCATATTATTGGTATTTGTTTTTGTTTACAAGAATAAAAACGTTTGTTTTTCCTAATTTATTCCCTGTATATTATTAAAGTTTTTTTTGAAGAAAAAATTGCTTAAATTTTTAAAATTTGCAAAAAAATTTTCAAAAATAAAAATAAACCGAAAATATATTAATTTTTCTAGTGCATATTTGGTTAAAGTCATATACAAAGAAAAAAAACTATGCACACAATTAATTTAAATATTAAAACACTTACACCTATAGGAAATTTTTTGCATATTGAATCTAATATGATAGCTGTCTATCAAGGCTATGTTTATTTTATTAATGTCAAAAAACTTGACACCATTTTGTCTTTGATGCAATTACTTTCAGAATTTAATGAATTTTGTAATTTGACAAACATAAAAAATATTACTTGTTGGATGAAAGAAAAACATATAGCAACAAAAGAGTTATTCGAAGAAACGAGTTATTACAAATTACGTTGTGATTTTAATGAATATGTTCCTTGTGTTCATAGTTTTTTCAAGGATTCTTTTTTAATTTTAAATAAAAGTAGTTTCAATAATAGTATTTGTAATCTTTTGAAAGAAAATTTTAAAAATATTTTACTTTTTGATTTTTTCAAAACAAACAATCAAGATTTTAACAAATACGTGGATAAGCTTTTACAATTTTTTGAAAGTAAGCCTAAATGTTTGTTTTCAAAAGAAAATTCTTTTGATTTTTTTACAAATTGTATTTTTGAAATGGACAAACTAAAATTATCAGAACAATTATCTCAAATAGACAGATTAAACATTAGTTGTTTTACTGATAAAGATTTTTGCGATCATTTTTCTTTGGAAAAAATTATTACTCCATCTAATGAATTTTTTCAAGAATGTTTAAAGAAAAACATTGAATTTTCCTTTAAAATTAATTATTGTTCTGACAATATTTTCTGTTTAAATATTGAAAAATATTTGCAAATTTTTGAATATGTAAATTCTATTAGAATACAAAATGAAGGTTATTTTTTAACAGAACCAGCAAATATTACTAAAAAGACATCTAAAATTTTACAACAAAACAATTGGCTTAATACCAATGAAATATCTTCGTCAAATTTTAGTTTTATGAATCAAAGTCAAATCTTTTTTTTGAATCTTAATGAAAACAACAAAAAGAGATTAAATAGACTTTTGACTTTAAATAAAGCCCAAAAAATTGAAGATGAAAATTTTTATTTTTCAAAAAATTCAAAAAACAAAATCAAATTTATAAATTATGCCAAAATAAAAATTTAGGGTTGAAACAATCAACCCTAAAAATTATCGGGTATTTATATTAATATTCTATTGGTAGTGTTATTATATATTTATTGCCTATTTTTTCTTTTTTAATTTCTTCCATATTTATTTTTTCGGGAATTTCAAAGGTTTCTGTAAAGAAATAAGCATTTTCTTTGTTATGTTTGTCTTTAATTACATTACCTGAAACAGTTACCATATTGCCATTTATATTAAAACGAATATTGTTTTCATTGTTATTAAATTGCTTTAAATCAACAACTATTACGTAAGCATCTTCGTATTTTTCAGTTTGAATAGCAGATATTTTATTTTTAAAATGTCTAAATTCTTTTTTGGGTATACCTATAAATTTTTGGGCATCTTTATTAAAATCATGAATTAAACGACGTTCATTTCTTAGTATATCATTTCTGATAGGTGAAAAATAATGAAGTATTGTTTGATGCATTAAAACATAAAAAGCTAAAAATGAACCTAAAAAAGACATTATTGCTACCATTAATAATTTTTTGCATTCTTTTTTTGCTTTTTTTTCTTTGTTTTTATTTGTATTTTGTTCGTTATTTTCCATAATTTTCTCCTAAAAAATTCACATTTTTATTGTCTATGGGAAAAAGTTTTTGCAAATTAGTAAACAAGGTAAAATTATTTTATACATTTAGGTTAGGTAACAAGTTTTGACTTTTTATCTTAACAAATTTGCAAATTTTGTGTTTTTGTAATTTAATATTTAGCGTACGAAAACTATTTTTTTAGAATAAATGAGGGAAAGAAAATGAGTAATGTTTTAGAAAGAGTGAAAAAAGTTATTGTTGACCAACTAAGTGTTGACGAAGCACAAGTAGTTGAAACAGCTAGTTTCACAACTGATCTTGGTGCAGATTCTTTAGATACTGTAGAATTGGTTATGGCTTTTGAAGAAGAATTTGGAATTGAAATTCCTGATGAAGAAGCTGAAAAAATTCAAACAGTTAAAGATGCTGTAGATTATATCGAAAGTCATTCATAATTTGTTTTAAGGAACATTTATGTACAATAAGTCTAAAAGAGTTGTTGTAACAGGTTTAGGCACCGTAACTCCTTATGGAGTCGGTGTCGAAACTTTTTGGAACAATATTAAAAATGGTAATAGTTGCATCAAAAATACTTCCGTGTTGTACAATTATGAAATAAATCCTACAAAACTTTGCGGAGAATTTTCAGAATTTGATCCAACAAAATATCTTGATCCTAAAGAAATTAAAAGAATAGATCGTTCGGCACAATTTGCTTTGATTGCAGCTATGGAAGCAATAAATGATGCGAAAATAACACAAGACAATACAAGTCCTTTTCGTTTGGGAGTTTTTGTAAGTTCTGGTTCAGGGGGATTAATTTCTATACAAAAAAATCACAAAGCAATTCTTGAAAAAGGACCTATAAAATGTAGTCCTTTTACTGTTCCTATGATGATAGTAAATATGTCCTCAGGACTTATTGCCATTAAACACAACGCAAAAGGACCTAATATGGCAATCGTTAGTGCTTGTGCTACAGGAGGACATTCTATAGGAGAATCTTATCGTACAATTTTGTATGGTGATGCAGATGTTATGATAACAGGTGGAACAGAAGCAGCAATATGTGACATAGGTATTGGAGCTTTTGGAGCAGCCAGAACCCTTTCTAAAAGAAATGATGAACCCCAAAAAGCTAGTAGACCTTATGACAAAGACAGAGATGGTTTTGTAATGTCTGAAGGTGCTGGCGTAATAATTTTAGAAGAACTAGAACATGCCAAAAAACGTGGAGCAAAAATATATTGTGAACTTGTTGGTTATGGAACCAGTTGTGATGCCTATGATATGGTCGCTCCATCTCCTGATGGAGAAGGAGCTGCAAGAGCAATGCAAAATGCTCTTAACGACGCAAATTTAATACCAGAAGATGTAAACTATATAAATACTCACGGAACAAGTACTCCAACAGGAGACATAGCAGAAATAAATGGAGTTGTTAAAGTATTTGGTAATTATGCCACAAATGGATTGGCCTTAAGTTCTACTAAAAGTATGCACGGACACATGCTTGGTGCAGCAGGCGGAGTTGAAGCTATTGCAAGTATAAAAGCTATGGAGAACGGAATAATTCCTCCTACAATAAATCTTGATAATCCCGATGATGAAATCCCTGAGGGAATGAATTTGGTTCCTAACCAAGCACAAAAGGCAAATTTAAACGTAGTTATGTCCAATTCTTTTGGGTTTGGCGGTCAAAATGTCTCTTTAATTTTTAAACATTTTTCGTGATATAGTTTTTAGATGTATATTGCATAAGTTTTGTTTTATGTAATATAATTTTTTTATGAATCATAGCATTGATTTATTGATTACTTTATCTTTGTGTCTTACTTTTGCCTTAGTTTTGGGCTTTATTGCTCAGAAATTTAAATTTTCTCCAATTGTTGGGTATCTTTTAGCTGGAATTTTAGTGGGACCGTATACGCCTATTTTTACAGCAAATATTGATGTAGCTTATCAATTTGCAGAAATTGGTGTTATTCTTTTAATGTTTGGCGTGGGTTTAAAATTTCACTTAAAAGATTTGATAGCTGTTAAAAATGTAGCTGTTTTTGGTGCTATTACCCAAATAATTTTTACCAGTCTTGCGGGCTTTTTATTTTTGCATTATTTCTTGGGTTTCTCTTTTAATGCAGGTTGGGTTTATGGAATATCTCTTTCTGTTGCAAGTACTGTTGTTTTAATGAGAATTTTATCGGACAATAAAGCTTTACATACTCCAACCGGTCACACAGCCGTTGGCTGGTTGGTTGTCGAAGATTTATTTACAATTTTAGTTTTAGTTTTACTTCCTGCTATTTTTTCTAATTCTGCTAATCAAAATTTTTTTGCTGTTTTGGGAATAACTCTTTTAAAACTTTTACTTTTAGTATTTTTTACTCTTTATATTGGTCAAAAAATTTTACCTTGGATTTTGAATTATATTGCAAAAACAGGAACAAGGGATTTGTTTACTCTTGCCGTGTTAGTTTTAGCTCTGGGCATTTCTTTGGGTGCGTCTGTTTTTTTTGGAGCTTCAATGGCTTTGGGAGCTTTTCTTGCAGGAATGGTTATTGGGCAATCGGAATTTAGCGCTAGAGCTGCATCCGAAGCTCTACCAATGAGGGATGCTTTTGCTGTTTTATTTTTTGTTTCAGTTGGAATGATGTTTAATCCCTTTACTATAAAAGGAGATTTGAGTCTTATTTTTTTAACTCTTTTTATTGTGTTAATTATCAAACCGTTAATTGCTTTTTCTGTTGTTCTTCTTATGAAACAATCTTTGAAAAAAGCATTAAGTGTTGGAATAGTTCTTGCACAAATTGGAGAATTTTCTTTTATTTTAATTGCTCTTGGAATATCTTTAAAAGTTTTACCTGAAGAATTTGCTAATCCTATTATTGTTGCTGCTTTAATTTCTATAACAATAAATGGTTTATTATTTAAAACAATAAATCCTTTTACAAAATTTTTAAAAAGTAAAAATATTGGAAATATAAAACATAGTGAAACAGAAATTGTTCCTGTTTGTAATTTAGAAAAAGATAGTGTAATTTTAGTTGGTTTTGGTCCTGTCGGAAGGACTATTGCTCCTATTATGCTTAAAAATGGAGCAGATGTAATTGTAATTGAAATGAACATAAAAACAGTTAGAGAAATACACAAAAATAATATTACAGGATTATTTGCTGTTCATGGAGATGCTAGCCAAAGAGAAATTCTTTCGTATTCTGGTATAGAATGTGCTTCTGCTTTGGTGATTTCTTCTGCTGCAGCACCTGCTAAAGATATTGTAGAAGTTGCTCGGTCTTTAAATCCTAAAGTTAAAATTTTAATTCATACTTCTTATTCAAAAGAAGCTGAAAAATTAAAAGAAAAAGGTGTTGATGTTGTTTTTTCTGGAGAAAAAGAAGTAGCCCGCTCTCTTTCAAATTATATTTTAAAAGAAATGGGCTCTTCTAATGAAAATATTGATTTAGAAAATTTTTAGTTTAACCAAAAATTTAAACCAACAAGAATTGCTATTAAAACAATTGATAAAATTAACATATTAAATAATTCACTATGATCGTGTTTATACTTTATAGTGTTTTCTTTTGTATTTTTTGTTTTCATTTTACACCTCTTTTTTCTCCTTTTTACTTTTTTCCTTTATCAAAACTTAAGGAGCTCTTGGAGTTAAATAAAAATTTATTTCGCAAAATTTTTTATACACAAATATATTCCAAAATATTTTTAAATATTTTGGAAATTTTATATTTTTTATTTCTTGTAAAAAGAAATGTGGATAAGTATTTTGTTTTAATTGTTTTTTGGATAAAAATCTATTTAATATCTTTGTTTGAGGAACATTAAAATGTTTATAAGAAGTTGTTTCTATATTATTGTTTATTTTTTCGTTAAAAAAATTTTTTTCTTTCGAAATATTTTGAGAGCAAAACAAAACTAGAAGAAAAAATAAAAAAACAAATGAAATAAAAACAAATTTTTTCATATAAAAAGTTTATACTACTATTTAAAAACTGACAATATTTATACAAACTCTTTTTTCTTTTTACAAAATTGTAGCAAATATAGATTTATCAGTGTAAAATATAAAAGAAAGGATTAAGAATGTCTGTAGATGATATAAAAAGAGTTATAAATTCTTTAAGAGAATTACCTGCAATGCCTAATGTTGTTACAAAGGCTTTAAGTGTAATAAAAGATCCTAATTCTGGCGCCAGAGATTTGGCAAAAACTATTGAAAATGATCATGCAATTACTGCAGAATTACTTAAAATAGTAAATTCTCCTTATTTTGGTTTATCTCAAAATATTCAAACCGTTGGTCAATCTATAACTTTGTTAGGTTTTAATGAAGTAAAAAGTATAATTCTTTCTTGCGCAATGAAACCTATGATGACAACCCAAGGAGGCAAGGATCTTTGGGAACATGCAATTAATACTGCTGTTGCCGCAGAAACTATCGCAAAAAAATTAGGAAGAAGCGATAGTGATGATTTTTTTGCCCAAGGACTTATGCATGATTTAGGAAAAATTGTTTTTGAATTATATAATAGAAAACAAGCATATGAAGCTATAAGACTAACTAAAAGTGGTGCAGATATATTAATGGCAGAAAAAATGGTTTTTGGTTTTGATCATACAGAAGTAGGGTATATTTTGGGGAATAGATGGCAACTTCCTAAACAAATTGTTTCTGTTATGAGACATCACCATAAACCTCAATTTAGTGAATTTAGAACATCTGCCGGTATTATCTATGTAGCAGACAGAATAGTTCAAGATCCTATAAAAAATCCTATTTTAGAACCAGAAATAAAAATAAAATTGGATTTTGAAATAAACAATATAGAAGGTTTTAGAAGACAAGTATTAGATAGAGCAAGAATGTTGCTTTTAAATTTAAATAGTTTGTAGGGAATAAAAATGCTAAAAGAACAATTAAGAAAAATAATAGAAGAAGCTATAAACAAAAAAATTCAAGAAAATAAATTAGGAAATATAAAATCAATAAATGATATTTCTATAATTATTGAAAAACCTAAAAATTCTAATTTTGGTGATTTTTCTATTAATGTAGCTCCTTATGCAAAAATAGCAAAAATAAATCCTGTTATACTTGCCCAAGAACTTCAAAATGCTTTAGTATCTAAAGATTTTGAAGTACATATTGTCGGCTGCTTTGTTAATTTTAAATTAAATAATTCTTTTTATAATAAAGCTTTAGAAAACATATTAAATAAAAAAGAAAATTTCGGTTCAAATAATTTTGGTAAAAATCAAAAAGTTCTCTTAGAATATGTTAGTGCTAATCCTACTGGTCCTTTGCATATTGGACATGGTAGATGGGCCGCTATGGGTAGCGCTTTGGCTAATCTTTTAAAAAAATCTGGATATGTTGTAACACAAGAATTTTATATAAATGATGCAGGTAATCAAATAAATAATCTTGCTCATTCTTTATTTATTAGAGTTTTACAAGAATTAGGAGAAAATATAAATTTTCCTAGTGATGAAAATGATATTAAAAATTTTTATACCGGAGAATATTTAATAAAAACGGCAAAAGAATTTATAGAAGAAAAACCAAAAGAAAGTCAGCAAATAAAAAATAACAAAAATTTTGATAATGAAACAAAAAGTTTATTGTCTGATTTTGCTAAAAACAAAATGGAACAAGAACAAAGAAATCTTTTGAATAAATTGAATGTTTCTTTTGATAGCTATTTTTCTGAAACAACTCTTCATAAATCAGGAAAAGTTATAAATTGTCTTGAAGAATTAGAAAAAACAGGAAATACTTATAAAGAAGATAATGCATTGTGGTTTAAATCCAGTTCTTTTGAAGATGAAAAAGATAGAGTTTTAATAAAAAAAGACGGAACATATACTTATCTCAGCGCAGATATTGCTTATCACATAGACAAACTCAAAAGAGGCTTTGACAAACTTATAAATATTTGGGGAGCAGATCATCATGGATATGTACCTAGAATAAAAGCTGCTATTGAAGCTTTTGGTTATGATAAAAATTCTTTAGAAGTTCTTTTAGGTCAACTTGTAAATTTAATAATAAACAATGAACAAGTTAGAATGGGAAAAAGAAAAAAAATGATTACTTTAGAAGAACTGGTTGATGAAGTTGGCGTTGATGCTACTAGATTTTGGATGATTATGAGAGATATAAATACTACTTTGGATTTTGACGTTGATTTGGCAAAATCAAAAGCTGATGAAAATCCTGTTTTTTACGTTCAATATGCAAATGCTAGAGCTTGTAGTATTTTAAGAAATTTAACAAAACCCAGACTTGATATTACTAACAAAAATACCTTACCCCCATTATTTACTCAAACAGAAATAAACAAAATTACTTCAAACATAGAAAATATTAATATAAATAATCTTTGGAATTGCGATGAAAACGAAATTATTTCTACAAAAAATATTATTCAAATGCTTGATAACTTTGAAGATTTAGTTCTTTCTGCAGTAAAAAATAGAGCTCCTTATATGATTGCTAAATATATGCAAGATTTAGCTTCAGATTTTCACAAATTTTATAGTAATGTAAGAATTATTACTCAAAATAAAGATTTAACTAAATCAAGAATTGCTTTAATTGTTGCAATAAAAATTGTTCTTAAAAATTCTTTTGATTTGTTAGGAGTAAGTGCTCCTGAATCTATGTAGTTTTTCTTTTTAGTTTTTACTTGAAAAATTTTTATCAGCATTGAATAATTATAAAAGAATATGGCACAGTAGCTCAGATGGTTAGAGCGCACGGCTCATACCCGTGAGGTCGACAGTTCGATTCTGTCCTGTGCTATTTTTTTCTAATTCTTTACATTTTTCTTCTAAACTTCTTTTTATTTTTTTTATTTCTTCTTCTACTTTATTTTTTTCTTTTAGTTTTTCTTTAAATAAAAAAGTCTTTTTTATATTATCAAAAAACAAATTTCTAAATTTTTTCATTTTTTTATGATATTTACTATCTATTGTTCTTTTTATATCTGCTAGTATCGTAAATATTTCTCCTATCTTTATTTTCGCTTTTCTTATTTCTTCTTTTTTTATATTTTCTTCCATTTCTATTGTTTTTTCTAATAAAATTTTATATTGATTTAATAAATTTTTTCTTTTTTCAGGTAATTTTTCTCTAAAAAATTTTATTGCTTCGTTGTATCCAAGAAATGCTAATTTTTCTTTTGTTTCATCTTTTATATTAAAATTTACCAACAATAAATCTTTTGTATCTATTTTTATGTAATCAAATTTATCTTTTTTTCCGTACATATCTATTATGTAATCTGTAGAGTAATTTGTTACACAACTATATATTGTGTTTAAATAATCAAAAAAATTTTTTATTGTGTTTTCTTTTTTTATTCCTTCTAACCTTAATTCTAATATCCTTAAATCTTCTGGACAGAGTTCTTTATCTAATCTCCAAAGAGGATTGCTTTTCATTAAATCTCCATCTGTTAACAATTTTTCTTCGTATTTAACAGGAGATAAAAGTCCTGGTAAGCTTGCTGATGCTCTTATCGCCATTGCTATTTCATAATTTGGTGTTTTTTCTTTTGAAAAAATAAAAGGAACAGCATTTGTTAAATCTGTTGAAACTATTATTAAATCTCTTTCTATATCTTTAAAACATACCGGCTTATTTTTTCCTTTTTGGTATTTTTCTTTGTAGTAAAATTTTTCTATATTTTCTCTTAACCAATCTAAAAAAACACTTCCTTTGCTTATTGAAAAAGCCGGAGCAAAATTAAAATTTATATCTCTAAAAAGTTCAAAATTTACTTCTATAAAAATTTTTTCCATCTCTTTTATTGGTATATCCAAAGCATAAAAAGCAGCTATTACCGCCCCTACGGATGACCCTGCTACTTTTTCCGGACAAAATCCTTCTTCTTCAAAAGCTCTTAGAACTCCTAAATAAGAATATCCTCTAACTGCCCCTCCTCCAAATATACATAAATATTTTGAATAATCTTTCATTCTCTTATTTAAACATTTTTTTTACAACTAAGCATCCTCTTCTCAGTGGGTTGTTTATTTTTTTATTTCTATTATGTTTACTTCTTTCAAAAATTCTTCTTCAAATGTGTTTAAATCCGTTGTTGTTATTATTGCTTGCAAATCATTTTCTATTCTCTCAAATAAAAATCTTTGTCTGTATTTATCTAATTCTGCTAATACATCATCTAACAACAATATCGGTTTTTGATAAGTTTTTCTTTCTATTATATTTATTTCTGCTAATTTTATTGCCAGTACTATTGTTCTTTGTTGACCTTGTGATGCAAAAGATATTGCATCTTTTCCATTTATCAAAAAAATTATATCATCCCTGTGTGGGCCTACCAAAGATTTTCCTCTTATTATTTCTTCTTCTTCTTTTTCTTTTAATTTTTCTGAAAATTGTTTAGCTATATTATCTATTTCGCAATATTTTTCTTCTTTTATTGTTGATTTGTATATTATTTCAAGTTCTTCTTCTTTTCCTGCTATATCAAAATGATTTTTCTTTACTTCTTCTATTATTTCTTTCAAATATTTTTCTCTTAAATAAACTATATTGGAACCTGTTGTTACCATTTGCTCGTTCCATATTTTTAATAAATCCGATTTTTTTCCTTTTAATGATTTTAATAAATTATTTTTTTGATCTTTTATTCTGTTATATTTTGATAACCTATCAGAATATGCACTATATATTTGAGATATTGCTTCATCTAACCATTCCCTTCTGTTTTTTGGTGAACCTCTTAACAGTAAAAGATCATCAACAGTAAATTTTACTGTTTTTAATATGTCAGTAAATTCAGAATATTTTGTTTTTTTTATATCATTTATTTTTATTAATTTCTTTTTTGGAGGATTTGCCCATACATCTAAAATTATCTCTGTTTCATTTTTTTCAACTTTTCCTTTTATTCTGAAAAATTCTTTTCCAAAATTTATTATTTCTTTATCATTTTTTGCTCTAAATGATTTTAAATTAGATAAATAACTAACAGATTCTAGAAGATTTGTTTTTCCTTGGGCATTTTTTCCTACTATTACTGTTTTATTTTTGCAAAAATTTGCATAAAATTCTTCGTAATTTCTATAATTTAATAAGTATATTTCTTTTAATTTCATTCTTTTATTTGTATTGGCATTATTAAAGCTAAATATTTTTTGTTATCTTCTGGCTTTATTAAAGCTGGTGCAAGTTTTGGCTTTAATTCTATTCTTATTTTTTCTGATTCATAATTTCTCAAAACATCCAAAAGATACTTGCAATTAAATGCTATTTTTATTGGTTCTTCTTCTTCAAATTCTATATCTACAAAATCATTACTGTCTCCTAGTTCAGGATTATCTACTACTAATGATAATTGATTTTTTTCAAATGTTAATTTTACTACATTTTTCTTTTCTTCTACCATAGAAGATGTTCTATCCAAGGCATTTATTAATTCTTCTCTTGATACTATTACAATTTTTTCGTTATCTTTTGGTATTATTTGTTTGTATTTTGGATATTGTCCTTCTATTGATCTTGATATCATTATATTTTCATTTATTTTAAATATTATTTGTCCTTCTTTTTTCATTATTTCTACTTTTTCTCCTGTACAACCAGAAGAAAATCTTATAAATTCTGCAAGCGTTCTTGAAGGAATTATTGCTTCAAATATTTTTCCTTCTTTATTTTCTATTTCCTCTATTACCATTGAAAGCCTTGCACCATCTGTTGCTGCCATTTCCAGTGTTTTTTCATTTACTGAAATAAATACTCCATTGTAAATACTATTATTTTCTGTTGTTGATGCTGCATATACTGTTTGTTTTATTGCATTTATAAAAGGTTTTATTTCTAAAGATATATTGTTTTTAAAAGATTCTATATCTTCTTCGCTTATTATTACAGGGTATTCTAGCGCACTTATTCCCATTAATTCAAATTTTGAACGTCCTGATGTAATTTTTGCTTTATTTGTTTCTTCTGATGATTCAAATGTTACTTCATCTTTTGGAAGTTTTGATATAATTTCGCTTAATTTTTTTGAAGGAAGTGTAATTTTTCCCGGAGTTTTTACTTCTGATTTTATTTTTAGTATTACTCCTATATCTAAATCGCTACTTTTTAATATTATTTCGTTTTCTTTTGTTGCTTCTATGTAAACATTTGATAAAATTATTTGTATTCCTTTGGTAGAACTAATGTGTTCTGCTATTCTTAATGTATTTAAAAATAAATCTTTTTGAATGATAAATTCCATAATAAACTCCTCACATCTTAAATACTATTATATATGTAAAATAATATATTTAGTAGTAGTAATAAAAAAGAAAAATTGTAGAAAAAAAGGAAAAACCAAAAATACATTGATTTTTAAACTGTTAAAAATATGTAGAAAAATGTAAATAACTTTTAAAATGTTAAAAAAAGAAAAAAAAAGAATAAAAAAAAAGATTTTCAAAAAAAAATAAACAAATTTTCTACAATTTATTTACATGTTGAATAATTTTATTTTTTTCTTCACATTTTTGCCTTTTGAGATAAAATATTAAGGAGTAGAGTTTTTAAAAGAGATTTTTAAAATATGTCAGATAATAATAAGGAAGAAATAAAAGTTATAGACATAAATGGAGATAATTTTTTTGGAGAAGAAGAAAGTTATTTCGAAAAAAACACAAAAAAAGTAAATGGAGATAACTTTTTGATGAAGCTTGTTATTGTTTCTGTTCTTTTGAGTTTTCTTTTAATTGCTCTTGTTGTTTTTGTTCCTTTGGAAAAAATAAATGAAACTAAAATAGGAAAAACATTAAAAAATAGTGAAACACAAGTTGATCAAAAAGGGAATTTTGATTTATTTAAAAAGAGAGAAAATATTTTGTTGTTGGGAGTAGATTCAAATGGACCGGACTCAGATCCTTTTGAAAATACAAGAACAGATACAATGATGTTAGTTAGTATAGATAATACATCAAAATCTGTTAATGTTATTTCTATTCCAAGAGATAGTAAAGTTTATATTGAAGGACATGGAATAGATAAAATAAATGCAGCACATGCAATAGGAGGAACTGATTTAACTATAAAAACAGTTCAAGATATGTTTGGAGTAAAAGTAGATCATTTTATTTTAATTAATTATGAAGGATTAAAAGAAATAATAAAAATACTAGGAACAATACCAGTAAATGTAGAAAAAAAATTAAGATATAAAGACTATGCAGGAAACTTATTTATAAAAATAGATTCAGGTAAACAAGAATTAAATGCGGAACAAGTAGAACAATTCGTAAGATTTAGACATGATGCAATAGGAGATATAGGTAGAGTAGAAAGACAAAGGATTTTAATGAAAGGAATTGTAAGTAAAATTCAATCTCCCGAAAATATTTCAAAAATACCAGAAATAATATCTGTTGCAAATAATTATGTTAAAACAGATATGACAATATTTGATATGACAAGATTTGCAGGAATTGTAAAAAGTTTAAATGTAGAAGACGTATTAGTAGCAACTCTTCCGGGTCATCCTTCTCAAAACACAATAATAAGTTACTGGATATTAGAACCAGACAGAGTACAAAGTATAATAGATAAATTAATATACAGAATAGAAAAAAATAATCCCGCACACGAACCTTTAAAAATAAGTATTTTGTACAATGAAGAAACAATAAATAATTTAGAAGAAATAAAAGAAAAATTAAAAGAAAACAACATGGAAATAGTATGTGAAAAAATAACGAGAAAAAATAATTCTGAAATAATAGCTCACACAGACAATATCACAACAAAAAAATATAAATATTTAAAAAGTATTATTCCCCAATTAAAAAATGCGCACATGACAATTTCTTATGATTTATATTATTGCGGAGAAGCTGATGCAACATTAATTTTAACAAAATCTCAATAGGAGGAAAAATGCTAATAGATTTAATAAAAAAAAGATATTCTCTAAGAAATTTTGATAAAAAAATGCCTTCTTTTGAAGATATAAGAGATATAATAGAAGCGGGAAGATTAGCACCTTCTTTTTTAAATTTGCAACCTTGGCATTTTATAGTAATAAAAGAAGAAAGCAAAAAAAATCTTTTATACAATCTTTCAGGATGTCAACAACATGTTTTAGATGCACCTGTTATAATAGCTTGTTGTGCAGATTTAAGGATATTTGAATACGAAAAATATAGAGAAAATTTGGAAAAAAGACCCGGAATGACCCAAGAAAAACTACAATATTTTTTAAATAATAAAGCTCTTAATCCAGCTTCTCAAAGTCAAGAGGCAGTCAAAATAAGAGGAATAGAAGAAGTAACATACGCAATATCATACATGACATTAGCAGCACAAGAAAAGGGGATAGAAACCTGCATAATTGGAGGTATAGGAAATGAATACACTCAAATATTGCAAGACGTTTATGCCGTTACAAAAATGGAATTAGAATTACCAAAAGAATTTAATTTGGTTGCATTACTACTTTTGGGATATCCAAAAGAAGATAATATTGAACCAATTAAAACAAGGAAAACTTTCGAAGAAATAGTTTCTTTTGAAAAATATTCTCCATCTCCTCAAAAAGAAAACTAAAGTTTTTCTTGAATCCAATTTTTATAAAAATTTTTTCTTGAATTTTTAACAGAATTATCTAAAGAAGAACTGTCAGTAGAAGAAAAATCATTTGAACTTCCAAAATTATCAAAACTTCCATTAGGAGTAAAACGTTCAATAAAAGCATCTTTTTGAGAATATTTAGCATTTATATCTGGATAAATTACAGAATGAATTTTTTGAGCAATTTTTTGTGCATTAGGTTTTGTAAATTTTTTTATTTGAGAAATAGGAACAATATTTTCTCCAAAATTTTGTGAAGGATTGAAAAAATTATCCATGGACATATCTTTTTTTACATTTTCTTCTAAAACATAATTATGATTTTTTACATCAATTAAAGTAATATTAATGTTTAATTGAGCAGAAGGAGTTACAGGATTGGCCCAAATCCATTGGAATCTATATTTCCAATTAGATTTCAAAAAAGATTTTTGAGTATCAAAACCTCCATAAACAAAAGCAATATAATCGACATTTAAAGCTTGAGAAATTTTATCTGCTTTTTCATAATTTATAGTGTATTTTTGTTTGTATTCTTTAACAATTTTTTGATACAAAGAAAACAAATCAGTAGATTTTAAAATATTTTCGCCGGTAGAAATATCAACGACATTCATATCATTATATTTTTGCAAAGAATTAACTAAATCAGAAGCAAACATATTTGCCGAATTAGAATAAATAGAATAACTAGATGAATTTACAGGTGTATCTAAAGGAAAAACAGCAATACTCTTTTTTTCTTCAACAGCAAATATTTTAGTAGCAAAAAGAACAAAAACAAGAAGAGAAAAGAAAATAAAAAATTTTTTCATAAAACCGCCAAATTTCATAATTCTAACTAATATTATTACATTATACTTTAATTTTTTTATCCATTAATAATATTAATTTTGTAAAGAACAAAACAAATGACCGGTCATATAGCCACCGGTCATTCCTTTCTCTTACCGATCTTACCCCTGAAAAGGTAAACAAAAAGAACCCCTCCCTGCAAGCCTTGGGCATACTTATATAAAAACAATGTGACCATTGGGTTCATGTTCATGTTGTCTTATTTTAAACTTGTTTTCATCATCCGAAAAGACAAAAGGAAATAGACCAAGAGATTTATTTTATATATAAAATATTAGTATCTCCATATTTTTTTTCTTTAATAATTTGAAAATTATATTTAGATAAATCTGTCGCATAATTTTCTTCTTTACTACATTCAATAATAATGAAACCATTGTCTTTTAATAATTGTTTTCTTGAAATTATTTCAATTATTTTTTTGTTCAAAAAGGATTTATATGGGGGATCAGAAAAAATAATATCGAAGCTTTTTTCATTAAAATGTTCAAGTATATTAATGCTATCGCCCAAAAAAATTTTGTATTCAAAATCAAAAGTTTTAAGGTTATTTTTTAAAAGTTTAAAATGAGAAAGATTTTTTTCAACAAAAAATACTTCTTTAGCTCCTCTGGAGGCTGCTTCTATGCCTACAATACCGCTTCCTGCAAACAAATCAAGAAAACAAGAATCTTGAATATTTTTTTGGAGAACATTAAAAATACTTTCTCTTATTTTAGAAAGAGTAGGTCTAATTAATTTAGATTCAATAGTTTTTATTTGTTTATTTTTGTATTTTCCTGCAGTAATTCTCATTTGATAAAATGTTCTTCTTTTTCGCAGTTGGTTTTAGAAGGTTTTATGACATTTACAATTCTATTTTCAGAAAAACCAGTTCTTGCTTCTTTTAATTTTTCTTTTATATCATTTTCCAAAGATTTTCCGCTAATCATTCTATCAATTAAACCTGAATTTAATTTTACAGCTTTACTTATTCCAGCAATATCATCAATACAAGGTCTAATTTTGTCAAAGTCGTAAGTATAACCGGTTTTAGAAGTATAAACAAGAGTTTCTCCTGTAGAAGCTACTACATCTTCGCCACCATTTTCAAAATACACTTTAAAAACAGATTTCAAATCCATTAATTCTGATTGCATAACTTGGATAGCACTTTGAATTCTTAAATATCTTTCAAATAAATAAGGAACTTTATCACATTGAGATAATTGCCAGTTAAATCTTTGTTCATAAAGTTTCATAAGTTTTGGAAAAGATTTAGCCAACCCAACGGCATCAGCCATAGCTCTATGTCTAACAGAATACTCTACATTCATTCTATTCATCAAAGACTCCAACCCATGAGATAATTCATCTGGAAAAACTTCTTTATACAAAGCTTGAGAATCAATTGTTCTATTTTTTATTTCTTTATCGTAAAGCATTTTAGATGCGTGATTCAGAAAATTATAATCAAAAACGACATTATGAGCTACAATTGGATTGTCCCCAATAAAATCTAATATTTTGGGTAGAATTTCTGGAAGTTTTGGAGCATCTGCAACCATTTCTTGGGAGATATTATGAATTAAATAACTTGAATATCTAATAGGTTGTTCAGGATTTATTAATGTTTCGAAGCTATCTACAATTTTATCTCCAACGAGTTTAACGGCAGCAAATTCAATCATTCTTTCTTTATAAACATCTAAACCTGTTGTTTCAACATCAAGTACAATATAAGTTGTTTTTTTTCTCATAATTTCCTCTTTTATTAAAATTTTAACAAAAAAAAATATCTTATTCAAATGGATAAAACAACAAGACAAAGGAAAGGAGAAAATAACTCTTTAAAAAAAAGTAAACATGAGTTATAATGAACTTTGTCAGTCTTCAAAGGAGATTTATATATGCAAATTATTGTAAATGGCAGAAATATTGAAATTACCCCCGCAATCAAAGCTTATGTAAAAGAAAAAATGAGTAAAGTAATAGAACATTACGATCAAATGATAGATTTTGAGGTTATATTAACAGTTATAAAAAACCCCAGTGTAGCAGACAGCCATATAGCAGAAGCTAAATGTAATATAGCTGGAGCAAGAATACATATAGAAGAGAAAGCAGAATCAATGTATGCAAGTATTGATTTACTTGCAGACAAACTAAACAGACAAGTACAAAAATACAAAGAAAAAACAATAAAAGGTAAACATAAAGCAGAATCTATTCGAACACAAAGTTCTAAAGAAAATACAGAAGAAGAAACAGAAGAAATTTTAGCGGAATAGATTAACTTGTTAATTTTTTGACCAAAAATCTTGATTGCTTTTTTTTCTATAGTATTATAGGATAAAGGCTCAAAGGAGAAAATTAATGGAACAAAGTCAAATAACAAAAATAGCATGGGATTTAAATGAACAAACTCAAAACAGATATGAATTAGTTTATCAAATTGCAGAATTAGCAAAAAGAATGATAGATGAAGCACAAATGAGGAAGCCAATAGATGATTTTGGTGATTACGAAACTACTTTTGATTCATCTACAAAAAAAGAGAAACCAATTCAACAAGCAATAATTATCAAAGCAACAGAACACAACGATGGCGAACTAGTTGGATAATTATTAAAAAACTTTATAAAATACCGGCTTGCCGGTATTTTTTTGCTTATTAATCTTTTGTTACAAACTTACAAAAACTTTAAATATTTGATACAATTGAAATGTATGATATTTGCAGAGAAAAAAAATGGAAATAGAAGCACAATTAGAGAGTATAGACAAAAAAATAGAAAGTTACAACACAAAGATTGATAATATTTCAAGTCTTATTACGACGCTAATTCATTCTTTTCAGCAAAATCAATTACCAAATTTTAAAACAGAAATAGTTAATACAATAGAAGAAAAGTTTCAAGATACATCTATTTTTCCGAATATAGAAGAAATAAAGAAGCTTTTTAATGAAATAAAAAAAGATTTAAGTGAAAATCAAAATAATTTAAAAATAAAAATAATAGAATTAGAAAAAATAATAGAAAAAATAAACAAAGCAATTTCAAATTTATCTGAAAACAAAGAAACTTTTGCAGACGAAGGTTTGAAAAAACAATTACAAGATATAGAAGAGTCTTTAGAGGGTTTGGCAAATGAACTTGCAATTTTCAAAAATTCTCAAACAAATGTGCAAATTCCAGTTATAGAAAAAGAAAGTTCTATAGAAAAAATAGAAGATATAAAAACACTAATTAGCAGTCAAAATAGCACAAATATTTCTTTTCAGCAAAACATAGAAAATTACATAAAATCCATAGAAGAAAAGATAAAAGAAATAACAAAAACTCCTTTTCAAAATAAGGAGCAAAATATAACAGGAATGAACGAAATTAAAGAAAGATTTGATGATCTTAATTTAGCTATTACATCGGTTCTTTCTGCAATAAAGATAATAGACAAAAAATATACAGAACTAAAAAATTTTCAGGAAGTAATAGACAAATTAACAACAGACGTTGTTTCGCCAATATTATTAGCAAGTAGTGATATTAAATCATTTATTGAAGCAACATCTCAAAATTTCAGTGAAATAAACAATTTTGTAAAAGAATACGACAAAGGTGCATTTATTGAACTACAAAACAAAATACAAAACATGCACGGAGAAATAAGTAATTTATCTGAAACAATAAACAATAATTTAGACAAAATTGTAGACACAGTAAATATTGATGTAAACAGGCTGTTTGATTTAGTTGATGAATTTAAAACAAATTCAGATTTATCCAACCATACTATTAGCGATAATATGGAAAAGATAGAAAACATGTTAGCAGAATACAATGAAAATTTGGAAGAACTAACAAAATCATCAACGGCGGATGTAATAAAAGATGGAATAAAGTCACTAAATGATGAATTTTATCTTGAACTTTTAAGTTTATTTAACAGTTTATCTTTTGATGATGAAGCAGAAGATTTAAAAGATTTCATAGAAAATGTTTTATCAGCTATTACAGTTAAAACGAATGAAAATTCTGAAAAATTAAACAATATTATGCTTCAATTTAAAAGTTTATTAAATAAAATTGAGGGCATAGAAAAAGCACAAAACAGTATAACCGATTATTTAAAACCAGAAGACACATCAGATTTGGTATATTCTTTTGATGATATTCAATCAGATTTAGCCAAAATGAGATTAGTATTAAATGATATTTCAAAATCGGTAACATCTTCAGATATAGTAGAAGAAATATCTGATAAAATTAGAAAAACTGGGGAACAAATAGAACAAGTATCCAAGCTATTAGGAAACACAACAGAAGCAGATGAAGGCGTAACCGATATTAGACAAAAGATAGAAGATTTAAATGCCCAAGTTTATGATATTAGCTTAAGGACCAACAAATTAATTTTATCAAATGAAGATAGCACAATAGAATTAAAAAATAATCTTGAAATATTCAAAGAAGTTTTTGACAAAGCGAATCCTGAAAAGTTATACGAACTTTTTTATGAATTAACACATTATTTAAATGAAATTAACGAAAAAATTTCAGAAGGGAATCAATCATCCAAAGCTGTACATGCAGAAGCGTCTACAATAAAAAATGCATTAATATATGTAGGTGAATGGTTAGATAATGCAACAACGGTATTGGAGGAATTAAGAGCGAATTCCGAAGAATTATTAAACAAAAGAAAAGAAATTGAAAAAACAGAAACTGAAATAGAAGGCTTAAAGAAATCTATAAACAACGATGTTACGAATATTTTTGCAAGATTAAAAATATACGAAGAAGAAACACAAAAGCGATTGGATAAAATTGAAGAAAAAATTGATAAAATTCTCACAGTCAAAATTACAACGAAAGAAACATCGACTAAACCAATTAACACGAAACTTGATAATATAAACAAAAAATTTGTTCAAATGGAAGAAGTATTATCAGAATTATCCAGTAAATTAGCGAAAGAATAAAATGGGCAAAAGAAAAGGTATTAAGAAAAGGTATTTAATAACCGTTTCAAGTATTATACTTGCAATTCTTTCGGTGTTATTATTACGTTCTTTTGATACAGATTTTGAAAGACAAAAAATAATGGTAGAAAAAGAAATAAAAGCAATAATGGAATTTAACAAAGATTTTTTTATTGAAACGATAGGAGAAAAATCTCACACTGAAAAAGCCCAATTACTTCGCAATAAATTTGCCAACAAAATTTCATACAAGAAACTTTTCAATGATAAGAAAGATTTCAGAAATTTTAAATATTTACCAAACAAACCCATTTATGGTTTTCAACTTTTAAATAATGCTCATGTAGGTTTTTATTACAATTCTAATGATTGTGGAAAAGCTAATGAGAACAAAGATTATTGTGCAGGTATTATTATAGATACAAATGGATATACTCGTCCTAATCAATTTGGAAAAGATCAATTTTTATTTAAAATATACAAAGATAAAATTACCGAATAAAAAAAGCGAATCACTCCAATTGGCTAATAAATTTTCTTATAACTAATGTTTAAATGAAAACAGAGAGAAAATGGGGAGTGATTACATGTACAAAAATTTAATTGGCAAAAATATTATTATATTTTTTTTAACAATGATTTTATTTGTTGGAACAAAAGTTCATGCACAAAATTTTGAACAAGATGAACTTGTAAATATTTCTGTTTACGAAAAATTAAATCCTAGTATAGTAGCAATAGATGGAAAAATTACAGAAGAAGAATTTTCAAGTGGTACAGGTTGTATAGTTACTCCCAACGGACTTATTTTGACAAGCAGGCATGTAATAGATGGTGTAAAAGACATAAAAATTAAGTTATATGATGGAACAGAAAAAGAAGGGATAGTGGTAGGTTCAATTGGAGGCGGAAATGATTTAGCACTTGTAAAAATATCCACGCAAGTTCCATTAAAACCAGTAAAATTCGGCAATTCTAGCGAAATTAAAGTTGGTCAAAAAGTATTAGCAATAGGCAACCCATTTGGTTTCAACAACACATTAACTACAGGTATTGTTAGTAGATTTGACACAGAACGAAATAAAATTCAAACGGATGCAGCGATTAATCCCGGAAGTTCAGGCGGACCATTAGTTAATAGTAATGCAGAAGTAATAGGAATCAATCAATCAATTTATAATCCTGACAACAATAAATCTAATATAGGTATTGGATTTGCTGTCCCCATAAATGAAGCAAAACTTTTTATTCAAAAAACAAATTATATAAATTAAGCACTTATAAAAATGACACAAAAAGGCAATAATGCTAAAATTTTCTTATGGAAAATTATTTTGTATACAAATTTTCGATAGGGAAAATATTAGTTGCTGAAGAAAAAGGATACATAACAAAAATTACTTTTTCAGAAACAAAAATTTCATTAAATTCTATTTTAAGGGAAACGCCATTAATAAAAAAAGCAAAAGAAGAACTGGAAGAATATTTTGTTGGTAAAAGAAAAAAATTTTCTATACCAATAAAGCCCCAAGGAACAAAATTTCAAGAACGTGTATGGCAAGCAATTATGAAAATTCCTTACGGGAAAACTTGTTCATACAAAGATATAGCTATTAAAATAGGAAATAGCAAAGCTGCAAGAGCAATAGGCGGTGCAAATAACAAAAATCCCATAGCAATAATTATTCCATGTCACAGAGTTATAGGTACAAATGGAACATTAACAGGATACGCAGGTGGATTAAAATTAAAAAAGAAACTACTTTTTATTGAAGAAAAAAATTTTAATTAGATTTTTCAACAAAACTAAAAGCAATTACATCTTTTGCAAAAACATTTAGCCAAGGAATAACTTGTGTTGAAGGATTTGTTTCGCATTCACAATTTGAAGCATAAAAATGAATTTTAGCATTTTTGAGGGCAATCACTCCTTCCACATTGTGATCGTTATAAAATTCTCCAACAGCTTTAAATCCTTTAGTGAACAAAACAACATTATCATAAAAATTTGTATTGTTTTTTATAAAAACTTCTCTAATTAATTCATGCTTTTTTCCCATACAAAAACTCCTTATTAATCTATTGCGGCATATATAATAGCATTTGTTTAAACAATTGTAAATAATAAGGAGTCTAAAAAATATAGGCTTTTTAACTTAGCCATTAAGCAGATTTAATGCAAGAGAAGGTTGCATATTTGCTTGAGAAAGTAAACTTACAGAAGCTTGTTGTAGTATTTGTAGTTGTACAAATTTTGAAATTTCACTTGCATAATCTACATCCATAATTAAAGATTTTGAAGATTCCAGATTAATTTGTTCAACAGCCAAAGAATTTAAAGTTGAATCAAGAGAATTAGAAAATGCTCCAACAACAGATAAATGAGAAGAAACTTGAGATATGGCAGAATCTACTGTTTCAATGAAAGAATTAGCATTGTTTGCAGAAGAAAAAGCAGTATTTAAAGCAGCAGAAGTTAAGCCCAAAGAAGAGCCTTCAGCACTTAAAAAAGCATTGCCAATATTCATGGTATCTTCTGAATTAGCACCTATTTGTAATTTTAGATCTGTAATACTGCCATCAAGTAAAGATAAACCATTAAAAGAAGTAGAAATGGCAATATTATTAATTTGATCTAAATATCCTTGGGCCTCTAATTCCATTGCATTTCTTTGTTCTTGGCTATAAGTATCAGTTGAAGCCTGAACAGCTAAATCTCTAATTTTAACTAAATTTTCATTAATATTTTGCAGTCCAGAATCTGTTTGGTTTAAAACCAACATTCCCTGTTGCACATTAGATTGAGCAATAGTATTTCCTGAAATTTGAGTTTCTAATTTTGTTGAAATAGAAAGTTGTGCAGCTCCATCTGAAGCTTTGTTAATTTTTTTGCCAGTTGAAAGTTTTTCCATAGAAGAACGTAAAGCTTGAGTTGTTTTAGACAAATTGTTTTGCAAAACCAAAGACAAAACATTTGTATTGAGATCAATACTAGGCATAAAGATTCTCCTTATCTTACTAATACACATCCTTGTATTTTTGTAACGCTAAGTTTTTTATACCCTAATTAAATTAAATTTATTCTTATTTTTGGAAAAATTTTACAAAACTTAGCAAAAAGAAACGACCCAAACTGCTGGGTCGTTTTAATTTCTAAGTGTGTAAAATTATTATACTTCAATTTGGTCTTTTATGCAAAAAGGTGCTTTTTGAACCAAATCAGGAGATACAAGCATTCCTCTTCTAAGTTCTGAATAAGAACCGGATTTTGAAGAAAAAGCTTGTTTCAAAAAGTCATAAGCAATTTTAGGATCACAATTTTCTCCACAAGTAAATAAATCCACGGCTGCATAACCTAATTCAGGCCATGTATGGATAGCTAAATGTGATTCTGAAATAATAACCACTCCACTTACTCCATGTGGATTAAACATATGGAAACAAGTTTGTACAATATGAGCGCCACAAGCCGTAGCTGCTTCAGACATTTTCTTTTCAATTAATTCTAAGTTATTTAAAACATTTGAGTCACAGTCAAAAAATTCTGCCAAAATGTGTCTTCCCAAATAAGTAGCTTGGGTTTTTTCAGGGTATTGTGCGTGATTGTTCAATTTCTTTCATAACTCCATCAAAATACTTTACAACATGATAAGATTATAAAACCTCAATTACAACATACAATAGCATAAAAAAAATTTTTTGCGCAATAGTTATTAAAGTATTTTTATAAATATTTTATATTTTTTATAAAAAGTTTCAAACATTAGATTTAGGGTAATTTTGCGAGAATTAAAAATTTTGAAAAATAAAAACAATTTAAAAATAGACCAAAAGATTTAGACAAAATAAACCCAAAGGATATTACTAAATTCCTTTAAAACAAGCATAATATACATGTGATAAGGGGTAGGAAAAGATTGTGATTGACAAAATTAACGATAATAACCTTTTAAATACACAAAATACTTTGCAAAATCAAGAAACTCAGAATTTGCAAAATATTTCAAACAATGCATTAAAGAACGCATATGGAATAAACAAAACCAATTTAATTGATGAAAGTAACATTTCACAGCAGGCTATAGATTTATACCAAAAGGAACAAGAAATTAATAGATATGCAGGATATTTAGATAATATATCAGAAGAGGAAGCAACAAGAGAAGTTGTTAATTTAATGGAAAAAGGAATTATTGACATATCAGAAGAGGAATTAGCAGAGAGTATGTTTAATGACATTGCTGTATTAAATGATTTATTTAGCCCAGAGCAATAATAAAAGTTAACTAGTAAAAGAAGATGGAAGTAAATTTAAATCAAAATCCTGAATTAAATCAAGAAGAACAAAAAGAACTTCAACTACCGGCGGAAGAAGAATACAGAATGATGTTTTCCAAAGGAGTGCATCAGTATGAAAAACGTGAATTTGAAGAAGCTTCTAAAACTTTCATGGAAGCTCATAACAAATATCCTGATCAACCGGAGACTTTAGTAAATTACGCAAATTGCCAATATGAATTACTTAATACTCAAGAAGCAATAAAATATTGGAAAATGGCAAAAGAACAAGACAAATATTTAATAAATCCATATATAAATTTAGGTAATTATTATTTGGCAAATGATAATTATCAAGATGCAGCCATAGAATTTTATAATGCTTTTTGCATAAATCCACATAATGAAATTTCATTGATAAACTTAGGTATTACATATGAAAAAATGAACAATCGAAAAAAAGCATTTTTATTATATGAATTTTATTTATCAGGCACGTTAAGCGTTACATCCAATAATTATAAAAATATTCACAAAAAAATAGCAATGCACAAACTAAATGCTATAGCGCAAATGAAAATAGGTATTTATTTTGAAAAAAAAGGATATTACAGAAAGGCATTGCAATCGTATTATGAATCACTAAGAGTTTTTCCAAATTTTGCTAAAACATATAGCAATATTGGTAATATTTTTTATAAATTAGAAAAATTTGACCAAGCAAAATTATATTGGCTAGAAGCTTACAAAATTGATAAAAAGCAAACACAATTATGTTTAAATTTAGGTTTGTGTTGTGAAAAACTAGAAGATAATGTAAATGCATATGCTTTTTATACGGCATTTATTCAAAGAACAATGCAAAATAATCAAGAAGTTTTTTTGGCTCAAAAGGCAGCAGAAAAGCTTCATAGTTTATTAATTGCATCTCCAGAATATGTAAGCAGACACAAAACACAATGCGAAGAATATAACAAACAAGAAAAATTCGATGATGCATTAGTTTATTATGAAAATTTAGCAATTTTATCCAATACAAGTGAAATAACTAACCAAATTAATAATTTAAAAATTAAGACTAATATTCTTTATCAAGCAGCTTTAACTTCTTTTGAAATGGCTCAAGAATTATACGAAAAGGGTAAATACGAATATGCTTTAGAAAAATGTAAACTTTCAAGTAGTTTATGGAGAAATAGTTATTTTGAACAAAATGTTTTTAATTTAGTAAGTAAATGTCAAACTGCTCTTGGCAATTCCCTAAATAATATGTTGAAAGCGAAGCATTAACATGAAATTTTTGAGTACATTTTTTTCTCAATGTAAGAAATTTTATCTTTCAAAAATTTTGGGAAAACATTATATAAGAACAGGAAAATGCAAAGCTTGTGGAAGATGTTGCAGTCAAATTTATGTAAGACATGCCAAAAACATAATTCATGATGAAAAAGAATTTGAATATTTAAAAACACTTCATTATTTTTATACTTATTTAAAAATTGTTGGAAAAGATGAAACGGGACTCGTATTTGAATGTTCTAAACTAGACAAAAATACAGGGAAATGTAAAGCTTATAAAAATCGTCCTCTTTTGTGCAGGCAATATCCTGTAGAAGAAATTTTTATGATGGGAGGGGCTATATCAGAAGAATGTGGTTATAAATTTGTTCCAATTAATAGTTTTGAAGAAATTTTTAATAAACTAAAGCATCAATAATTTCTCTAAAAGCTCCATTTCCACCATCATTTTTAGTTATTTGAATTCCTTTGATAGCTTTGACTTCTTGAATTGCATTATTTACAGTAATTGGATAACCAACAAATTTTAAGGTTTCAATATCATTAACATCGTCGCCTACATATAATATTTTTTGAGGATTAATGTTCATTCTGGCAATTAAATCTTTTATGACATCAATTTTTTGTCGAATATTTGTGTGAACTTCACTTAAATGAAATTTTTGGCTAATATAATCTATGGCTGTACATTTTTCACCTGAAATAATTCCAACGTTATAGCCATGTTTTTGAGCTATTGAAATTGCCATAATATCCTTGAAATTAAGTCTTTTAATAAAATTTGATGAATTATTTGGGATATAAATAAATCCATCTGTCATAACACCATCAAAATCAGTAATGATATACTCAATATCTTTTGGTAATTTTATCAATTTACACTAACCTTATTTTTTACTCTTCTTAATTTTTTAATTATAGGTTTTTCACTTTCATAAACAACTTTGTTGCCATTACCCATAAAAATTGGAACATTTTTAATATCTCTCATTAGTTTATACAAACCAACCGGTTCAAGGCTTGCTGCATGATCTGAGCCCCACATGGTTCTATCAAGAGTAATGTGTCTTTCTACTGAACAAGCTCCCATTGCATATGCCAAAACTGATGACAAAAGACCTCTTTCGTGTCCTGAAAAACCTATAGGAACTTCATAACGAGTTTTTAATGCAGGGATAACTGACAAATTAATTTCATGATTATCTGTTGGATACGTTGAAGTACAATGATATATTATTAAATTTTGTTTTCCCAATATGTTTACAGCATGATCTATTTCTTCTAAAGTACTCATGCCTGTAGAAAGCAATATTGGTTTACCTTTAGATCTTGTATGTTTTAGCAAATTATCATCAGTTAAACTTGCCGAAGAAATTTTATAACAGGGGGGATTAAATTTGTCTATAAAATCAACAGAAGCTTCATCCCAACAAGATGCAAACCACATAATATGTTTTTCTTTGCAATATTTATCAATTTCTTCATATTCTTGCAAGCTAAATTCAAGACCTCTTTTTAAATCACCATTTGTTTCACCAAAAGGACTAGTTCTAGGCATTGCTAATTCTTCTTTTGTATACACAACATCTATGGTTCTTTTTTGGAATTTAACAGCACTACAACCTGAAGCAACTGCTAAATCTATTAATTTTTTTGCAGTTTTAACGCAACCATTATGGTTAATTCCAATTTCTGCTATAAAAAAGCAAGGTAAACCATCGCCTACATCCATATTTCCTATTCTTACAAATTTATTCATAAAAATCCTCAACTATTTACATTTATTATAATATCACATGAAAAAAGGCTTTTCATAAACCATTTGGTCTAATGGAAAGCCAAAATTTAGAACTATTTATTAATTATATGTTTTCTAACAACATTATTGCTTTTTCTAGTGCTTCTGTTTCTGTTATAGAATGTTTTTCGCTATATTCTTTCAAAATTTTTAATATATCTTCATTAATACGTCTTGTGAAAGGTATTTTTTTTGCACAAGTTTTTCTTCTTCCTGCGAATTCTCTTTTTCCTCCCCAAGGGAAGGTTTGTTCTATTTCTTTCCATATTTGTTCTATGTCGGCATTATATTTTTGCCCTTCTGTTGTTGACAGCCATTGCTCAAATTCTTCATCTGATTGAAATTCGGGAATTTTATTTTCAAGTAAATATTGCGTGAATTTTTCTTCAAACAATCTTCTTCTATTTCCTTTTTTATTACCCGCTAAACAATTTCCATGATGATGTTGTGAGCAAATACCTGTTTTCTTGCCACAATTGTTTTCTATATGTTTGTTGTGACAATTTCCTTTGTGATTACAATTTTGTTGATGATTACAATAATGCATAATTTGTCCTCCTTATTACATTATAAATCACATCTTGAATTTGTCAATACAAAATCAAGATATTTAATTTTATTAAATAAACATTAATTTTTATGGAGATTTATGCAAAAAAAGTTAAAATAAAAACATATATAAAAGAGGATGAACCCATGATAGATTTTAATAAATTAACCACGCAAGCTCAAAATACTATTTTAGCGTCACAAGACACAATGAGAAGGTACCAAAATAATCAACTTGAACCATTACATCTTTTGCTAACCGCATTAGAAGATAACAAAACAGTAATACATGACATATTGAAAGAATTAAAAATAAACTCAGATAATTTAAGAGAAGATGTTCAAACAGCAATAAATAATTTACCTAAAATTTCATATACACAAAACAATGATCAAATATATATTTCCTCAAATTTTAACAATTTATACAACAAAGCTACAGAAATAGCTGAATCAATGAAAGATAGTTTTGTAAGTCTTGAACATTTTCTTTTGGCAATGTTAGATATACCAGAGAATAATGTAGCTAAAATTTTAAAAGAATATAATATTTCAAAAAATGCTATTTTAAATGCATTAAAAAAAATAAGAGGTAATGCAACAGTAAATAACCAAGATGCCGAAAACAATTACAAAGTTTTAGAAAAATATTCTACAGATTTGACAAAACTTGCAAAAGAAGGGAAATTAGATCCAGTAATAGGCAGAGATGAAGAAATAAGAAGGGTAATACAAGTTTTAAATCGTAAAACAAAAAACAATCCTGTTTTAATAGGTGAACCTGGTGTCGGAAAAACTGCAATAGCTGAAGCTTTAGCTTTAAGAATTGTCAGAGGAGATGTACCAGAAAATTTAAAAGGAGATATATTAGTATCTTTAGATTTAGGTGCACTAATAGCAGGAGCTAAATATAAAGGTGAATTTGAAGAAAGATTAAAATCCGTTTTGAAAGAAGTTAAAAGTTCCGCAGGTCAAATAATATTATTTATAGATGAATTGCACACAATGGTTGGAGCAGGAGGGGGAGAAGGTTCCATGGATGCGGGTAATCTTTTAAAACCAATGCTTGCTCGAGGTGAATTACGTTGTATAGGTGCTACTACTTTAAATGAATACAGAAAATATATTGAAAAAGATCCTGCATTAGAACGCAGATTTCAGCCGGTTTTAATAGAAGAGCCTACAGTAGAAGATACAATAAGTATTTTAAGAGGATTAAAAGAAAGATACGAAGTTCACCATGGTGTAACAATAAAAGATTCAGCTTTAATAGCTGCTGCCAAACTTTCTGACAGATATATCTCAGACAGATTTTTACCGGATAAAGCTATTGATTTAATTGATGAAGCAGCATCTTCTTTGCGAATAGAAATAGATAGTATGCCAGAAGAACTTGATAATTTAGTAAGACAAAAAATACAGCTTGAAATAGAAAGAGAAGCACTAAAAAAAGAAGAAGATGCAGAATCCAAAGTGAAAGTTGACAAACTAACGGAAGAGATTAATAAATTACAAGTTAAAATAGATGAAATAAAAACACAATGGGACAAAGAAAAAAATTCTATTTCAAATGTATCAGCAATAAAAGATGAAATAGAAAGAACAAAAATAGAAATAGAAAAAGCAGAAAGAAATACTGATTTAGCGAAAGCGGCCGAATTAAAATATGGTAAATTAATAGAACTTGAAAAGAAGTTAAAGAATTTTGTAGAAAATAAAAATGCACCAAAAGAAAACAAAAAATTGTTAAAAGAAGAAATTACTGATGATGACATAGCAGAAGTAATTTCAAAATGGACAAAAATTCCAGTAACAAAACTAATGGAAAGTGAAAAGCAAAAATTATTACATATGGAAAAATTTCTTCATGAAAGAGTTGTAGGTCAAGAAGAAGCTGTAGATGTTATATCTGATTCAATAAGAAGAGCAAGAGCTGGATTAAATGACCCTCGTAGACCGGTTGGTTCTTTTATATTTTTGGGGCCTACTGGAGTAGGGAAAACAGAACTAGCAAAATCATTAGCAGAATTTTTATTTAATGATGAAGACGCACTTGTTAGAATAGATATGTCTGAATATATGGAAAAATTTGCTGTATCAAGACTTGTTGGAGCTCCTCCGGGATATGTTGGATATGAAGAAGGAGGACAATTAACAGAAGCTGTAAGACGAAAACCATATAGTGTTGTTTTATTTGATGAGATAGAAAAAGCTCATCCTGATGTATTTAATATTATGCTGCAACTTTTAGATGATGGTCGTTTAACTGATTCTAAGGGTAAAACGGTTGATTTTAAAAATACAGTTATTATTATGACAAGCAATATTGGAAGTAACTTAATTTTGGAAAATCTTTTAAATGAAAACAATATAGAAGCAAAAGAACGTACAAAAACAGAAGTTATGGAACTTTTAAGAACAAACTTTAAGCCGGAATTTTTAAATCGAATAGACGATATAGTTTTCTTTGATGGTTTAACTCAAAAACAATTGGAAAAAATAGTTGATATTCAATTAAAACATTTAGATGATTTATTAAAAGAACAAGAACTTGAATTTGAAATTACACCTGAAGCGAAAGCATTTTTAGCAAAGAAAGGATATGACCCTGCATTTGGCGCAAGACCTTTAAAGAGAATTATAAGGCAGCTAATAGAAAATCCTCTTGCCAAATTAATTCTTGAAGGAAAATTTAATGATGCAAAAGTTGTAAAAATAGATTTAAAAGACGGAAAAATAATTTTTCTAAAAAACAAAACACAAATAAAATAACCGCATAAAAGAGAATTATAATGTAGGGGAGAAATAATTTTTATTTCTCCCCCTTTACAAAACTTATTATATTAACGTTTTTACAGCATTAACTGTATAATAAAAAAGTACGAATATCAATTCAGGATGGAAAAGGTGTCACTTGCAATATATCCGGGAAGTTTTGATCCCATAACAAAAGGTCATATAGATGTATTAAAAAAAGCAATAAAAATTTTTGATAAAGTTATTATTGCCGTAAGTATTAATCCTGCTAAAACTAGTATGTTTACCGTGCAAGAGAGAGTAGAAATGATAAAAAAATCCATTGAAGGATTAGAAAAAGTTGAAGTAGATTCTTTTGAAGGCTTAACTGCTAAATATGCAAGAGAAAAAAATGCCAATGCTATTATTAGAGGTTTAAGAGCAGTAAGTGATTTTGAATATGAAATGCAGATGGCACAAATGAATAATAGTATATATGATGAAATAGAAACAATATTTTTAGTTCCGAAATCAAAGTATAATTTTATTTCTTCAAGTATAGTAAAAGAAGTATCTAAACTAGGTGGAGATATAAACAAATTTGTAACTCCAATAGTTAGCAAATATTTAGTAGAACATAATAAGAGGTGAATTATGAGTATTAGTAACGTAAACAAATTATTAAATTATATGGAAGCAGTATTAGAAAGAGCAAAAGCTATTCCCTTAACTCGTTTTGTAGTTGTGGACAAAGAAGAACTTTTAGAATTAATAGACAGAACCAGAGATGTTTTGCCAAAGGAAATACAAGAAGCAAATTCTGTGCTAAAAAGGCGAGATGAAATTCATAGAGAAGCACAAAACACAGCGGAACAAATTCTTAATGAAGCAAAAAAAGAAGCAACAAGAAGAATAGAAGAAAATGAAATTCTAAAAGATGTTAAAATTCAGGCAGCAAAAATAAAAGAAGATACAAATAATGAAAGAGAAGCAATTAGAGAAAAAACAGTAGCCGAATGTTTAAAATTAAAAAGACAAGTAATAAATGATGCTATTTCTATAAGAGAGGGTGCAGATAGATATGCTGAAAGTGTTTTAAAACGTTTGGTTAATGACATGGCAGAATTAAAGGATATAGTTGATAGCGGACAAAATCAATTAGCAAAACTTAAAGAAAATTCAATGGAACAAATTTCTTATTACAAATCAATTGCAGATACAAATGATTTGTTATTATCAAAGGAATAAGAGATGAAAATACTTGTAATAAATGGACCTAATTTAAATCTTTTAGGAGAAAGAGAAAAAGATAATTATGGAGAAATTACACTTGAAAAAATAAATGAAGAACTAAAAAATCTTGCCAAAGAACTTCAAGTAGAAATAGATTTTTTTCAATCAAATACAGAAGGTTCCATAGTAGATAAAATTCAAAATGCGAAAGGAATTTTTGACGGAATTATTATTAATCCGGCTGCATATACTCATACAAGTATAGCTTTAAGAGATGCAATTTTGGCAGTAAAAATACCAACAATAGAAGTTCATTTATCTAATATTCATTCTCGAGAAGAATTTAGAAAATATTCGTACACAGCTCCTGTTTGCATAGGACAAATTGCAGGTTTCAAAAAAGATAGTTATTTGTTAGGTCTAAGAGCAATTGTAAATCATTTAAAAGAATGTTAAGATAGATATTAAGCATAAAACAAGGAAAGTTTATGGCACTAGATGGTCTTTCAAATCAAAACGTAGGAATATATAGATCCAAGGATCCATCTAAAACGACAGACAAATTAACTGCTCGCTCCAAAGAAATGGCTGAAATTCATCTTAGTGATATAGAAGAATCTAATTTGGTAGAAAAAGTAGATCCGGACGGAAAAAGAAATGGAGAAGAGCAGTCATCTAAGGAGCTTGTGTTATCTCAAGCAAACAAAATTATTGAAGAAGAAGATGATAAACAAATTTTACAATTAACTTTAGAAAATGAAGACTCTCCTGTAGAATTAGAATACACAGTGAAATTCAATTCACAAACGAAAATGATAGAAATGAAAAATATAAAGACAAATGAAATGATAGAAACAATTCAGCCGGAAGAATTACTAAAGGTTTTATCCAAAGCAAAAAATATTTCAGGAATGTTTATAGACAAACAAATATAAAATCATCCATATAGAGTATTTAGATTTCAAGGAAAGATGCCGATAAGAGATATACTAGGAGAAATTTATGAATCCATATATAAATCAATACAAACAAAATTCTGTTCTTACGGCAGCACCGGAGACTATTTTGATAATGCTTTATGAAGGTGCAATAAATTTTCTTTTGAAAGCAAAAACTGCAATAGATGAAAAAAATATAGAAATAGCTCACATTAATATTACCAAAACTCAAAAAATAATAAGAGAATTTATGGACACACTTGATATGGATGCAGGTGGGGACATGGCAAAAAATTTGTATAGATTGTATGAATATTTGCATTACAGATTAGTTCAAGCTAACATAAAAAAAGATAATACGATGCTTGATGAAGTTTTAAACCATTTAAGAAGTCTTAAACAAACTTGGGAAGAAGCAATAAAAATTACTTCTCGCGAAAATAAAAACGAAATATATGAAACTATCATCACTGATAGGAGTGCATAATTTTGACATACGATGAATACAAAGAAGCATTTGAACAAATATACGTACTTACAGAAGAATTAGAAGAATTATGTAAGAAGAAAAAATTTGATGAAATAGATGATCCCTTTAATAGAAGAAATGAATTATTTGCTAAGCTTTCTACTCCAACAGAGGATCTTGATGAACAAAAAATTAATTATATTTTAGATTTAAGAGATAAAATACAAGAAAAAAACAATTTTATTTTAAAGGCAATGCAAGTTCAAAGAAGTGAAATAAAAAAAGTTCTTTTAGAAGTAAAACAAGAATCTAAAATAATTCAAAAATACAAAATTCCTTTTGGAGAGGTTAAATCTTCCATTTTTGATACAAAAGAATAAATTGTGTTGAAAATAAAATTTCTTAAGTAATAGAAATAAAATTGAAAAGAGTTAATGCATAATTATTAAGTTTTGTAACAAGTATTTGAAAGCTTAAAAGTGAGTAGAATTAGTACTTTCTGAAATTTTATGTTTAAAATACAATTTAGAATAGCAATATTTCTCTTTTACTAGCGTTGTAACTATAGAAATAAAGCATGTAATTATTAATTATATACGAGGTAGGTTATGTATCCAACACAAAATTATCCCAATTATCCGAATCAAGCTCAATACTGTAATCCTTATTTACAGCCACAAGTAAATGCAGTTAAAATTGACATCAACAATCCTCAAGCATATGGTGGAGCTAATAGCCAAGGGCAATTAAACCCAATAGCTCCAAAACCACAAGCAGGGTCATATAGTTATCCTGCAGCCCCTATATACAGTATGCCAACGGTATCTCAATATGCTACCCCAGGAGCTTATCCTCCTCCGGTTTTGAGTTTACCTCCCCAACCTCCTGTAGTTCCAGGAATTATACCTCCACCGGTTCCACCAGTTCCACCGGTTCCACCGGTTCCGGTAGTTCCACCGGCTTCTCAAGTAGAAGCTCCTGTTACTCAAACAGTAACTGTAGCTCCATCAGTTCCATCTGCTGTAGTTGATAAACCTGATAATACAACGGTAGCTCCTGTAGCACCTGTTACTACACAAGTTGAAACAAATGCTGGAGTTGATGTTAAGGGATTATTAAATAGTTTGGCATCATCTAACACTGATAATCAAACGGCAGCAATTCAACAAATCGCTGAAATAGCTCAAACAAATCCTGTTGCGGCAAAAGCTCTTTTAAATGAACAAGTATTTGGAAGTTTAGCAAATATAATTAATGCAGACACAAGTAATTTACAAGGTCCAAATGGCAAATCTGATCCAAAAAATCTTTCACCTCTTGAAAAAGCAGAAATAAATAAGCAATTTGCCGTATATACTCTTGCAATTTTACAAAAGAATTTCAGAGAAGAAATTAATAAAGAAATGAAGAAAAACAATTATCCGGATATTGCTATAAACGATCTTCCATATATTAAAGAAGGTATAGTAAACAATTTGAAAGATAATCAAAATCCTACAATTCGTGAAGCTTGTTTAAGTGCTTTAAATTATGTTGGCAGACCAGAAGACAAAGATGTTTTGAGAGTATTATATGAAATAAGCGCAAAACATGATTCAAGTCCATCAGTTAGAGCTGCTGCACAAGATTATTTATCAAAACTTCCGGCATAATAGAGCCGATTAAATAAAACAAACCAAGCTCCCTTCCGGATACAGAGGGAGCTTTTATTTTTGATTTATAAATTAGAATTTTTTGGTTAGAAGTGCAAAAATATCATTGAAAATAATTAAAATCATTAAACCTATTAAAAATAAGAAACAATATTTTGAAATATTTTCTGTAATTTCTTCATTTAAAGGTTTACGCATAATTTTTTCCAAAAGAATAAACAAAATATAGCCTCCATCCAAGGCAGGAATAGGCAATAAATTAATTATAGCTAAATCAATACTTATTAAAGCTGTTAGTAATAAGCCATCCCAAATACTTTGTTTAATAGTATCTCCGCCAAGTTTTACAATAGCTACTATACCATGTAAATTATCAGGAGATACTTTTCCTATAACAAGTTTAATTAGTCCATCAATCATCATCCAAGTATTACGAATAATATATTCATTTGAGCGAATAAACAAATCTGCTGTTGATTTTATTGGTGTTTGAATTTCTGTAATTGTTTGGTAAATGCCTACTATACCTTTTTCATCGGGATAAATATCATTTAATTTAATTATTTTGCCATTTCTTTCAACTTCTATAGATAAAGGATGTGCTGTATCTGCTGTAGCCATAGCAATTTCATACAAAGATAAAGTTCCATCAGAAATATATTTATTTTTGTTTTCTAAATTATTTCTTAAATCTTTTTGTTTATCAGATAGTTGTAAGCCTTCAGGCATAGGTCTTTTTCTTAAATAAAAATCAGGACTTATTTTTATGTAATCTTCTCCTATAGCTTTAGGTACAATAATTTCTACTCCGGTAGGAATTTTAGTATTATCAAGAAAAGTTATATTTTGGTTTGCTTTTTTTATATTATCTATTTGTACAAGAATTTTAGATTCTTCCACATAACCGTCAAATTTTTTACTTCTTTGAGCAATTTCTGAAAAAATCATAGGATTTGTTATTTGTATTCCATTAACAAAAAGTAATTTGTCATTTTTTTCAAATCCTGCATCTTTTGCTGCAACTTTTCCTTCTTGAATAGAATTAACAAGAATTTCGTAATTACCTGAAGGAAGAGAACCTGTAGAGCAAGCAACAAAAAATACAATAAAATACGCAAAAATTATATTGGAAATAACACCTGCCGAAATAACAGCAAGTTTTTGCCAAGCAGGTCTATTCGCAATTCTATCAGGATCATCTAGAGGAATTGGGCTATCTGGATCATCATCAGGAAATCCTACATAACCGCCAAGCAAAAAAGCGTGAATGCAATAAGTAATATTTCCTATTTTTTTTTCAAATAAAGTAGGACCTATTGGTAAACCTAAACCAACTCTATCAACTTTTATTCCTAAAGCACGGGCAACAAAAAAATGACCTGCTTCGTGAACCAAAATTAATATGCTAATAAGTAAAATCATTTGTATTATATGCATATGTTATCCTTTTAAATTTATGTGCTTAAATATATTTTATCAGCTATATGAAAGATTACAAAATTATTATGATGAATTTGCAGATTTTTTTCTCCAAAATTCTTGATTGTATTTATTGTAGAAAATGTTATTTATGTTCTCAAAAATGTTTTGAAATTTCTGTATGTGAAGAATGTTTGCAAAAAATAAATTCAAAACTTAAATTTAAATATTTTCAAAAATTTAATGCAAAAATTTATTCGGGAGCATCTTATTCAGAAGAAATTTTAAAAATAATTAGAGCTTTTAAATATCATAAAAAAAGAGAATTTGAAAAAATATTAACTCAAATACTTATAAAAATTGTTGAAAATTATAAGCTAAAACTAGAAAATTATATTGTATGCCCTGTTCCTATACATAAAAATCGTTTTGCGCAGAGAAAATATAATCATATGGAACTGGTTGGAGAAGAATTTGCAAAATTTTTTAATTTAAAATTAAAGACAAATTGGTTACACAGAATAAAAGATACTGCTCCTTTGTATAAACTTTCTGCAGAGCAAAGACATATATGTTTAAAAGGAGCTTTTAAGGCTTCTAAAGAAATGGAAGGGAAAAAAATTTTACTAATAGATGATATAATTACGACTGGCACAACTATAAAGGAATTATCTGAAATTATATTGCAACAAAAGCCATCAGATTTAATAGTTTTGTGTGCAACACGTTCCAATAATTGTAATATTTAAAAATAGTTTGGTTTATAATAAAATAAAAGCCCTAAAGAAGGGCCTTGCTAAATGCATAAGAAGAAGATAGAAGAAGTATTATTCTAATTATTTGCTATCAGTAAAAGAATGTAATCCTCAAAAAGTATGATTTTTTTTATAAAAATAGAAGGTATTGAATGGCAGCAATTATTAAAGATATTATAAAAGATAGTATTGCTCAAGATTTAAAATTAAAATCAGGCGAAGAAATTATTTCAATTAACGGCCAAAAAATAGAAGATTTTATTCAATATCGTTATTTGATTATGTCGGAAGAAGTTACTCTACAAATAAAACATTTAGATGCAAGTGAAGAAATAATAGAAATTGAAAAAGATTTTGAAGAAGATTTAGGAATAATTTTTACATCAGCAGTTTTTGATAAAATAAAACCTTGTTGTAATAAATGTATTTTTTGTTTTGTTGATCAACAACCAAAAGGTTTAAGAGAAACTTTATATGTCAAAGATGATGACTACAGACTTTCTTATTTACAAGGGACATATATTACACTTACAAATTTAAAAGAAAAAGACAAAAAACGATTAGAAAAACAAAGATTAGGGCCTTTGTATGTTTCTGTTCACAGCACAAATCCTAAACTTAGAGCAAAAATGCTCAGGAATCCATTTGCAGCAAAAATTTTAGAGCAATTAAAATGGCTGGAAAAACTTGAAATACCAATACATACACAAATTGTTTTATGCCCAGATTATAATGATGGAAAAGAGCTAGAAAGAACTTTAGAAGATTTAACAAAATTAAAAAATATATTGTCTGTTGCTATTGTACCTGTAGGTATAACAAAATACCGAACACAAAAAATAAAACCAGTTAATAAAGATAAGGCAAAAGAAACTATAGAAATAGTTGACAAATTTAACAAAAAACTTAGAAAAAATTTAATCAATGTAAGTGATGAATTTTATTTGTTAGTCAAAAAAAATTTTCCGGAAAAGATATATTATAATGGATACAGTCAACTAGAAGATGGAGTAGGAGTTTCGAGATTGCTTTTAGATGATTTTGCTAAAAGAAAAATTCCTCAAAAAATTAAAATTCCTAAAAAAGTTTCTTTATTTACAGGAGAAAGTGCATATCCTACCATAAAAATTATTGCTGATGAACTTAATAAAATAAAAGGATTTGCTATAGAAGTAATTTCTGTAAAGAGTGAATTTTGGGGTAAAACAATTACTGTAACAGGACTTGTTACTGGTCAAGATTTAGAAAAATCTTTAAAATTGCGCAAATACAAAGATTCTATTGTAGTAATTCCTTCAATTATGCTTAGAGAATTTACAGAAGATTTTTTGGATGGAATGAAATTAAGTGAAATAGAAAAAAGAAATAATATAAAAATTTGTGTTATTAAAAATTGTTATAGCGCACAAGAATTAGTAGAATTGGCGAAATAATATTTTAATTGATTAAATTATTCTGATTTTAATTTAATTTTTAGTGAATTTTTACTATTTATCAATTTGTTTTGCAGGTTGTTAATTAAATTATCAAAATCTTTTTTAATCATTAATGCAACTGTTTTTGTTGAAGATAAATCTTGTTGATTATAATTTGGGTTTTTATTAATAGAATTAAGAATTTCTTCAAATTCTTGTTTGAACGTTTGAGAAAGGTTTTCTTTATTTTTTCTTAATGCAAAAAATTCTTCAATATATTTTTTTAGCAATTGCTTTTTTTCTTCAGGTTTTATATTTGATTTTTTTGTTTCATTAATTACTTTTTCACAATTATTATGAAAATTATCAATTGTTTTTTGAAAATCATTTTCTGTTTTTATTAATTGTTGTAGGTGATTTAATGGAGTATTGTCTAATACCATTCCTGCCTTATCCATGGCTTTTAGGTATTCTGTTCCAGAGCCTCCTTTTTTAGCCCATGTGAAATCTAGTTTTAAGCAATTTTGAACCATTTGAGCGTATTTTTGTTTATTTCTATAAGTTTTTACTGCTGTATCAAACAATTTTGCTAAATTTTGAGTTTTAGTTTCCATTGAAGAAGTATTGTCATATTCTGTGAACAATCCTGTTAAATTATGTTTTAGATCAGCTGCAATTCCACCAGTATCATGCCCTATTGGAATTGCGCCGCTCATATTCAAAAATTCTTTGTGAGTTAAACCGCAAGGTTCAAATGTTGAAGCCATAACATTAAAATCTGATGCAAGTTTTGATATACTATATTTACCTTTTTGGCCATTATCTAACAAAACAATTCTGTTTGCCGCTTGTTGGAAACCTTCTTGAGCAAGTTTTTGTTTCGTTTCTATAACTTTTTGTAAAATATGTTTGTCATAATTATTCGCTAAATTTATTGCTCCTTGTATTTGAAATACAGGAAAATCTTTTTCGTCTTTTGCAGCATATTCTTTTATGTATTTTTCTATTGCTTCCAAATAAGTTTCGTATCCTTTTTGCGCATCTATTCTGCCTGCTGTAACAAAAATTGGAGTATTTTCTGTTATATCTGTTAAATCAGTAAGATTAGCTGCCCAAGTATTTAATTCTCCTGAAAAATTACTGTTATCCTTTTTGTAAGTTTTGGCTGCATTTGTTATTGATTGTTTGTAGTATTCAAGAATTGCTTTTTTATTATTTATTTTCCAATTTAAAGCTTTTTCTGGTGTTGATATAACTTCTTCGGAAAATGCAGTTATTTTATTAAATGCTTCAAGATATTGCTTATGACCTTTCAAAAGATGATGTTTTGTGTCGTATAATATGTTTTCAATTTCTTGGATTCTATCTTCGTTTAATATATTATCAATTTTATTTAAACCATTGTTTATTCCTTTGTATGTAGGTTCAAGAATTTGTGCTTCTGAAAAATCCATTACATTGTCTATGTTATTTTTTAATGCGTATGAAATTATATCTGTCTTGTTTAAAGATTTGCCTTCTGGAGTAATTTTAGCTCTAATTCTGTAAACATCTTCAAAACCATTCCCTAAATGTGCTTTTTCCGCAATTTCTTTTGCATAACCAGTTGAAACAGGATGTATAGAATCAGAAAATTGTACCAACATATTAAGAGGACAAATACCATCTCCCTTAAATAAAGGATTAAGTATATTTCCATTAATTCCTTTTATATTTTTTGTAGCATCTGCTATATTTATCGTCCAAGCTTCAGGAACTATTGTGGCTGTATATTGTCCAAACATCATGTTTAACATTTTTTCTACGTAAGCTTTTTCATGATTTTCACCAGTATGAGCGTTATTGTGAATTAAACTTATAATAGGCATATCTCTTAATTTATTAGCTGTTTCTTTAGGCAAAACTCCATGATACTTTTTAGCTATAGAATCTAATCTAAGCATTGCAGCAAGAGGTCCTGTGTGCCAATCATTTAAAATCAATCCATCTGTTCGAAGTAAAGTAGAACCGTCTTTGGCTAACAAAGAACCATTTTTTTGTAATTCCATGTTTACCATATGTTCGTATAAATATTTGTTAAATAGTATCATTCTCTCTTCAAGACCTGAATTATAACTGGTATTTGAGTAAATAAAAGCAGGATTATCTATAGGAATATCTAAATTAAATTTATTATTTTCCCATAAATTGTATGTAACTTTTGATTGAAAGAAATTTTTATTGCCATTTTGAGTAATTATATATGAAGGAGTTTCAAATGTTTTGTTGGCTGAATTATTTATTGCTTTTTGTATTTCATCTAATTGTTTTTTGGAAAAATTTTCTATAACAGATTCCAAAGGAATTTTTTTTGTAGTTGTGTGATATTGAAATAAACGAATAGTTTCCTGATCTGCTCCAACAATTTTTGTGGAGAAAGTATCTATTAAGTTTACTGGATAATTGTCTGCTACTTTTCCATTTATTATTTTTTGGTAATACCATTGATTTGTTTGAGTATTTTGAACTAATTTACCAAAAACCTCATTTCCATTATTAATTCCAATTCTGCCTAAATACATAGGAGTATCTAAAACAAAAGAAGCATTAGAATTCTTAGTTAAAATCTTAGGTAGTTCTTCGGCTATTTCTTTAGGGACTGAAGACAAACCTCCTACATTCGTAAAAGGTTTACTTTCAGCTGTTACTATACGAATTATAGGTTTTCCAATTGGAGGTATGTTTGTTTTGTGTAGACCTAAAATGTTTCGTGTTGCTTGTGTTCTTAGTTCAGATTGAAAATTTGCTATTACAGAAGGTTCTTTTATGGGATTTATCATTGTTGCCAAATTAAAAATATTTCCATTTACATTTGTTGCTACTGTTAAAATTCCTTTTTCATTATTTGTTGGTTTAGCTATTAATGTTATAGCTTTTTGAGTTTCTTCTTTTATATTTTGCATAGTTTTATTACCAAAAGATGTAATTTCTTCGGCTGTTTGTTTTATAGTTTTGCTTATTTCTGAAATTTTTTGCCCTTGGTTGTTAATATTTGCAGAATTTTCTGTAATTTTAGTTCCTTGTTTGGCAATTTTAGAACTTATTTCTAAAAATTGTTTGAGCAATTTTTTGCGTGCAAAAGTGTTGTAAATAGCTATTCCTGTTGCAATTATAGCTAGACCTAAAGCTGCAAATATTATGTTTTTGTTGGAAAAAATACTTCCATTATTTTTTGTGGTGTCTTTGGAGTCAGTAAAATTTGAAGAATTTTGTTGAAATGTTTTAGGAATTCTTTTGAATGCTTCATATGTTGTTGGAGAAAATCCAAACGAATTAGAAAATTGGCTTGGTTGTTTTTTTCTATAAGTATTTTTGTTCAAATTAAAATGAACTATCATTGAATGCAGATCCCTATTTCTATTTCGTTTATATATAAACATATAAACATTTTTATTTGTCATTAAATTAGTGTGATTTTAATAAAAATTAACACCTATAGTAAGTATCAAGTTTTGATTAAAACAGAAAACAAATTTTGCGGAATATTATTAACAACAAAAATGGGCCCGGTAGGATTCGAACCTACGACCAAGGGATTATGAGTCCCCTGCGCTACCGCTGCGCCACAAGCCCATGTATGATTAATTTAACATCTATATGCTGAGTGGTCAAGTACTAATTACCTTTTTTTGTCAAATTTTTTATGCTTTTCCATTTACAAACAATTATATAAAAAAGAATAATTAAAATTGAAACTACTATAATTATGAATTCCAGATTAGATTTAATTTTTTCTCCAAAAAGCATTAATGCAAAAGCAACAATGAAAAATCTCATTCCTCTTCCAATAATACTTACTATAGTAAAACCAAGCAAATTCATTTTGAAAACTCCGCTGGCAATGGTAAAAATTTTATATGGAATAGGGGTAAAAGCTGCTGCTCCAACAGCCCAAACTCCATATTTGTTGTAAAGTTTTTCTACTTCTGCAATTTTGTTATGTTGATTTTTGAATAAAAAATCTAAAGCAGGTCTGCCTCCAAATCTCCCAATAAAATAACCAAAAATACCTCCTATAGTAGAACCAATTGTAGTTATTGTTGCAAATATAATAGCGTTTTGTGGTTTTGCAAGACACATGGGAATTAAAATAAAATCTGGAGGAATTGGGAAAAAACTTGATTCCATAAAAGCAAGGATAAAGAGTCCTAATTCTCCCATTTCCATAAAATATAAAGCACAATTTTTAAAAAATTCGATAATTCCATCCATAATTTGCCTCAATTCATAGTATGTTTTGCGTAAAATTCATCAAAATTATCTTCTAATATAGCTTCTCTAGCTTTATTCATAAGATTTACCAAAAAATGAATATTATGAATAGATAAAAGAGTTGC
>CASDUJ010000007.1 GCA_949283935.1 uncultured bacterium | reverse complement strand
TGAGGCAAATGCGGAAGAATGTATATTGAAGCTTAATCAAATAATTTGAATGTGCACTGTAGCAATCTATCTTCTTAATTTTAAACATTGTCCCGGATAAATTAAATTTGGATTTTGAATTCTATTTAGCATTACTATATTTGCTATTGTTGTATTATATCTTCTAGCAATTGAATATAAGGTGTCACCCCTTACAACTTTATAACAACTATGTCCTAGTTCTGTTTCCATACCTTGTGTTTTTACTACCAATCTTTGACCCGGGTATATTAAATTAGGATTTGAAATATTGTTTTCTCGCACAATTTGAGATACTGTTGTTCCATAGTTTAATGCTATTCTACTTAAAGTGTCGCCTCTTTTAACTACATACACAATTTCTTCTAATGGGTCATCTCCTCCAGATGTTGTTACTGGTACTCTTAAGGTTTCGCCAGCATATATAAGATTTGGATTTTGTATGTTATTTATTCTTACTAGTTCTTGCACTGTTGTGCCATAAATTCTTGCTATTTGTGAAAGTATATCTCCTCGTGCTATTGTTATTGTTCTATAATTTCCAGTAGGTTCTTCCACTTCTGGTAGAATTTCACTAGGACTGTCATTTTCATTTATAAATATTTCTTTTGTAAATTTGTTTCTATCTACATATCCATTTATTCCACTAACTTCTCCTGTATCTGTATATTGCCACCCAATATAAGTGCTCCATTTTCCATTATCTTGAGGACTACTTACTCCATACTCTGCCACCCAAAGTGGATAACTGGCTATTTCTACATTCCACACAGTTCTTGCAGTGTATGCATTGCTATAAACAACAACTGGTCTCTGAGTTAATTCTTCTAATCTTTTTATAAAAGCTAAACCTATAGCATTTATTTCATCATTATTTAGATTTCCAAATTCTTCAAAGTCCATTGCCAGCCTGCAATCTATTTCTTTTCCTGCAATTTTCGAAGCAAAAAATTGAGCTTCCAGTCTTGCTTCTTCTTCGCTTCTTGCTGTTACATAATGGTAGAAGCCTATTTTAAGTCCATTTGCTTTTGCATTTTGATAACTTTGTTCAAATGTTGGTGAAACATATGTAGTTCCTTGTGTTGCTTTTATGTATACAACTTGTATTCCTCTATTTGCTACTTCTGTGAAATTAATGTTTCCTTGCCAATTGCTAACATCAATGCCTTCATATATTTCACTAGATGCTGGTTCAATGGCTTCTACTTTTGAAATTGAAATTTGAAGTACAATTATTATCATTAGAATTATAGTTAGCAGTTTTTTCAAAAAATTTCCTCCTTTCTCTTATATTTTATAAAGTACTCCAAAATTATGTTACAGTTCGCTGAAATGCTCCAGAAAATATATTGAGACTTTGTTCAACAATCTCTAACATAATTTTGATTTTTTTGTCAAAAATAATTTTTGAATAAATTTTTGAAAACTGCAAAAAATAAAAATATATTTTGATGAAAGGAAGGATTTTTATGGCTAATTTAAGTAAAGTAGAATTACAAAACTTAAGACATTTTATTGGTTCTTCTGATACTTGTTATGCAAAATTAAATCAATATGCAAGTACAGCTGTTGACCCACAAATAAAACAGCTTTTTACTAAAGCTGCTCAAGATAGTTTAAATACTAAACAAACACTTATGACCTTTTTAGAGAACTAAAAATTGAAACTTTTTTTATAAAATTATTTTTGTTTTTTCTTTTTGTTCATTTTAGCAAATTATTTAAAAAATTTGCAAAGTTTAATTTTTATGAAAGGAGATATTTATGGACGAGAAAACAATGGTTAATGATGTATTAGAAAGCACAAAAGCCGGTCTTTCTAGTTATCAAACAGCAATTTCTGAAACAGAAAATATGCAATTAAGACAAACACTTCAACAATTAAGAGATGGAAGTGAAAATTTTCAATATGAGCTTTTTAAGGTTGCTAAGTCTAAAGGATACTACAAACCTGCTGACCCAGCAGATATGAGTGAAATTCAAAAAATGGCTAATCAATTTAATTATTAATTTTTATTAAAAAATTAAGTTAAAGATTTTGCTTAATGTGATTTTTTCTCTTATGTTTTTATAAGAAAAGTCCCAGAGTTTTGTCTCTGGGATTC
>CASDUJ010000006.1 GCA_949283935.1 uncultured bacterium | reverse complement strand
CGATAATTCCATCCATAATTTGCCTCAATTCATAGTATGTTTTGCGTAAAATTCATCAAAATTATCTTCTAATATAGCTTCTCTAGCTTTATTCATAAGATTTACCAAAAAATGAATATTATGAATAGATAAAAGAGTTGCCGCAGTAGATTCTTGGGCTTTAAACAAATGTCTAATATAAGCTTTAGAGTGATTTTGGCATGTATAACATTGACAATCTTCTACTAAAGGAGAAAAATCATTTTCAAAAATTTTGTTTGTAATAATTCCTCGAGAATTATTCATAAAAAAACTTCCATGTCGAGCAATTCTGGTAGGCATTACACAATCAAACATATCTATTCCTCGTTTTACTCCGTCAAGAAGATCTTGTGGAGTACCTACGCCCATAAGATAGCGAGGTTTGTTTTCTGGTAAAAGTGGGGCAGTAATTTCAATTATATGATTTTTGATTTCTGCTGGTTCACCAACACTCACTCCTCCAATTGCATATCCAATAGCATCAAATGAAGAAATTGCTTGCGCACTTTCTTTTCTTAAATCATCAAAAAAAGCTCCCTGTACAATGGGAAAAAGAGCAATATCTTCTCTTTTTTTAGCTTGAAAACATCTGGCAAGCCACCTATGAGTTCTTTCCATTGCAATTTTTGCATGTTCATAATCACAAGGATAGGGAGCACATTCATCAAAAGCCATAATTATATCAGCACCTAATGCTTCTTGTATTTCCATAGAAATTTCGGGATTAATAAAATGTTTCGCTCCAGATTTTGGATCTTGAAATTCAACTCCATCTTCTTTAATTTTTCTTATGTCTGCCAGCGAAAAAACTTGAAATCCTCCTGAATCAGTTAAAATGGGTTTTTCCCAATTCATCCATTTGTGTAATCCTCCTGCTTGTTCAATTAATTTGTGTCCGGGTCTTAAAAATAAATGAAAAGAATTAGATAAAATAATTTGAGCTCCGGTATCTTTAATTTGCGAATTTACAAGAGTTTTGACAGCAGAATTTGTTCCTACCGGCATAAAAACAGGTGTTTTTATTAATCCATGAGGAGTCTTAAAAATACCTGCTCTGGCATTTGTTTTTGAACAAGTTTTTTCAAGGTTATATTCAAAATATTTAGTCTTTTTATTCAATATGCCCGTATTTTTCGACAAAATAATCCTCCGGAGTTTTTTTTGCTTCAAAAAGTTCTTCTGGTTTGAAATAAATGGAAATTTCTCTTTCTGCACTTTCTGGGCTATCTGAACCATGAATTACATTACATTCTTTTATTTGTGCAAAATCAAATCTTATTGTTCCGGGTAAAGCTTCTTGAGGATTAGTTGAACCCATCATTTTTCTTGCAATATCAATAACATTTATACCTTCTATTGCTAAAGCTACAATTGGTCCTTCAGTAATAAAATTAATAAGACTTTCGTAAAAAGGTTTGCCATAATGTTCTTCGTAATGTTTAGCTGCAATTTCTTTTGTAGGTTTTAATAATTTCATGCCAATAATTTTAAAACCTCTTTTTTCAAAACGGGTAATAATTTCGCCAATCAAACCTCTATTAACAGCATCAGGTTTAATAGCCACAAAGGTTCTTTCCAATTTTTCTGACATAAATTTTCTCCTCGTTTCCTATGCTATTTCTTTTTTACCATAAATACAAGGAAATCACCAGAAAAGATAGTAATTAATAATTTATTATTCTTCTTACAACATAACTACCTATTAAAATACCTGCAGCAGAAGCTACAAATGGTGTGGTAGAAGGTGTGATTTTTTTAAATTCTACAATTTTACCTGTTTGAGTTTGAATTTTTTCTTCAATCAAAATTTTTTGACATGATTTTGGTTTTTCGTAACTTAGTACAATTGGTAAATTTTCAATTATTCCATCGTTTTTTAATCTTTTAATTATTCTATTTGCAAAAGAACAATTTGTTTTTTGTATATTAGATATGTCTGAAATATAAAGTTGTTCAGGACAAATACGATTTGCTGCACCTAAAGAAGTAATTAAAGGAATGTTATGTTTGTAACAGTATTCTATAAGTTCAATTTTGAAATTAAAACTATCTATTGCATCTACAACAAAATCAAACTTTTTGTCAAAAATATAATTCATATCAGAAGTATAAAAATCATTTATTACTTGTATGTTTGCTTCTGGATTTATTGATAAAATCCTTTGCTTGGCAATATCTGTTTTAAACAAACCTATTGTGTTTTGTTGTGCAAATAATTGTCGATTAATATTTGATTGACTTATTTTGTCAAAATCAATTATAAAAAAATTACCTATGCCACTACGAGCTAAACTTTCTATTGCAAAAGATCCTACGCCACCAAGTCCGAAAATTGCAATATTTGCTTTTTGTAATTTCTCTTGATTTTTTTTCCCCCAAAAAAGTTCGTTCCTAATGAATGTTTCCATGTATTATTTAGCCTTATCAAGTTCAAAAAGTTTTTTGTATAATTCTATTTGTTTGTCCGAAAGATTTTCTTCAATGGCTATTTGTATTTTAATGTTCATGTAACCAAAACCACCTTCTTTTTTAGGTAAACCTAAATTTTTTAGTCTTAAAGATTGTCCCGATTGAGTTTTAGCAGGAATTGTAACTTTTACCATGCCGTGTAAAGTTGCTACGTTTTTTATTGTTCCAAATACTGCTTCTGCTGGAGTAATTTGTAGCTTAGAAGTTATATTGTCACCTTCAACTTTGTATTGAGATTTAGGATTAAATTTTACTGATAAATATAAATTTCCTATGTTTCCATATTCGTCTTTTTTTCCTTCTTTTAAAAGTCTTATTTTTTGTCCTTCTTTTATTCCTTTAGGAATTTTTATAGTAAGATTTTTCGAAATAGTTGCTATTCCGGTTCCTCCACATTTATAACAATTACTACCTTTGCCGGTACAATCCAAGCATTTGTCTAAATACGATATTTTAATACTTTTTGATGCCCCATCCATTGCATCTTCGGGTTCAATAATTATTGTTTCGCTTATGTCTAAACTTTTAGCAGGTGGTTGTTTATATTCTTGTCTATATGAACGTGCTTTTTTGCCATAATTTGTTCGAGATGTTTGGGCTCCAAAATCTCCAAACAAGGAACTGAAAAAATCACTAAAGCCTCCAAAACCTCCAAAATCTTCATAATTTACTTTTTGGTATTGAGTGTTTCCACCCATACCTCCAAAACCTCCAAAATCAAAATGAATATTTTCATATCCTGGAGGAGGTGTAAAATCTGAACCTGCTTGCCAATTAGAACCTAAACTGTCATATCTTTGTCTTTTTTGTGGGTCAGAAAGTACTTCGTAAGCTTCGTTTATATCTTTAAATTTCTCGGATGCATCTTTAGCTTTGTTTACATCCGGATGGTATTTTTTTGCTAGTTTTCTGTATGCAGATTTAATTTCCTTTTCTGTAGCAGATCTTGGTATTCCTAATATTTCATAATAATCTTTATATTTCATAATTTTTTTCTTCGTTACAATGTAAGTATTATATTTTTATTTTAGTATAATATTTGTAGGTTTAAAAGAAAATCAATTATTTCTTAATGTTTTAATTAAAGGAGTTTTATGAAAAAGTTTTTAATAACGTTGTTTTTACTAAATATTATAATGTTTCCTGTAATAGCTCAAGAAGAAATGCCATTTAAAGAAGAAGCAAAAGAAAGTGAAATAATTCAAAGTGAAATAAATCAAAATATTTTTCCTAAAGGTGAAATAATAAATTATAAAACTTATAAAATTTTTGCTGTAGATCCCAAAAAAATTTCTGAAAAAAAAGATCAATTAATAATTTACACTCCCTTATTTGGAAAATCTACTAATACTGATTCTAAAGGATTTGAAGCAGTTGTAGTTAACAATAGAGTAATAAAATTAAATCAATATAATTCTTATATTCCAAAAGATGGTTATGTAATTTCTGGGCATGGAGAAGCTAAGAAATTTATATTGAACAATATTTTTGAAGGTGCAGATGTTGATATTGATTTTCAAAATGCACAATTAAAAGTAGTTACTCATCCGGATAATTATATTTATGAAGCTTCTTACAGAATAGATAAAGCAAAAAATATTCTTGAAAATTCAAACAAAAACGAAGTAGATGTTTACAATATGAATTTTTATATAAATAGAGCTGTTGAAATTTTAGAAACAACCAAAAAACTTGTCCAATTTGAAGATTACGAAAATGCCAAAAAAATGGCAGAAGATTCAATGACATATTCTGATATGGCATTGTATTCTTCTCTTGCATATAAGCCGGATGAATTTAAGGGTATTTGGGTTTTTCCTTATCAAAAAAATGAAAAAGAAGTAAAGCAAGCATTTGATATAATAGAAAGATTAAATATTGAAAATATTTTTATTGAAACATACTATAATGGTACAACTATTTATAAAAGCGAAATTGCTAAAAAATACGGATTACCAGAACAAAATAGATATTACCAAGATTTTGATCCTCTTCAAGCTTGGATAGACATTGCCAAACGAAATAATAAAAAAGTTTATGTTACCATGGCTCCTTTTGATATGGGCAATCCTGCAAAATCTTCAATTAAAAATCATATAGTTTCTGTTTATCCAAAATGGCAAAATCAAACACATAAAAAACCATCTAAAAAAGGCAATTTAACATTAGATCCAGCCAATCCTGAAGTTAAACAATATACTTTAGAATTAATTCAAGAAGTTGCTGAAAAATATGATATCGCAGGAATAAATATTAGTGGAATGTCTTATCCTGCAAGTATTTCAGATAATACCAAAGATTCTTGGGGTTTTACCGAATTTGCACGAAATGAATTTAAGAATTTAAATGGAATTGATCCTATTTCATTAGAAAATAGTGATGAAAAATGGCAACAATGGGAAAAATATAAAGAAGAAAAAATAACTAATTTTGTAAATGAAATTATTGAATTCAATGAAAATAATTTAGATTTAAAAATAACTTTCAATATTTATTCAGATGCAAAATTTGCATCGCAAAATATAGCAAAATGGAATTTAAATAAAAATATTGCACTTTTACCTGTATTAAATTCTCCTGATAATGATTTTGCTGCAGATTTTTTGGGAGAAATTAAAGAAAAAGCAACTGGAACAAAAATTTATCCAATATATCTTGAACCTTATCTTGAAGAAAAACCTCGTAGGCTTTTTGATCAAATTACAATTGCAAGAAAAATGGATATAAACGGAATTATATTATATGATTTAGATTTCTTAAGCAAAGAATATTATGATGCATTAAGGCTTTGTATTTTTAGAACACCTTCAAAAAAGAAACAAGATCACATATATGTTAAAGACAAACATTAGAGAGATAAATATGGCATTAAATTCAACAATTAAACCAATAGAATTAATAGGTACAAAAGTAATACTGATAGACCAAACTATTTTACCTAACGAATATAAAAAAGTAGAAATTACAAATTACAAAGATATGGCAAAAGCTATAAAAGAAATGATAGTAAGAGGGGCTCCTGCAATTGGAATAGCTGGGGCTCATGGAATTGCTTTGGCTGCTATGGAATTTATAAATTACGATAAAAATCAATTTTTTCAAAGTTTAAGACAAACTGCAGATTATTTGATTTCGCAAAGGCCAACGGCAGTAAATCTTGCTTGGGCAGTTGAGCAATTATACGAATACGCATTAAAATTAAAAGATTTGCCTATAAAAGAAATTGTTGCTAATGTTGTTAGTCAATCTAAAAAAATGGAATTGGAAGACATCAAAATTAATAAAAAAATAGGAGATTTTGGGGCAGAAATTGTTCCCAAAGGAGCTACAATATTAACACATTGCAATGCAGGAGCTCTTGCAACTGTTGGATATGGTACAGCTTTAGGAGTAGTTCGTTCTGCATTTGCAAAAGACCAAACAATAAAAGTATTTGCTGATGAAACTCGTCCCAGACTGCAAGGAGCAAAGCTTACTACTTGGGAATTAATTCAAGACAATATACCGGTAACGCTAATAACTGATGGAATGAGTGGTTATTTTATGCAAAAAGGTATGATTGACATGGTTATTGTTGGTGCTGATAGAATAGCTGCAAATGGTGATACAGCCAACAAAATTGGCACATATAATCTTGCAATTGTTGCAAAATTCCATAAAATTCCGTTTTATGTTGCCGCACCTCTTTCTACAATTGATATTAATATTGCTTCTGGAGAAGAAATACTAATAGAAGAAAGAGAACAAAACGAAGTAACTTATATTAACGGAAAAGCAATTTGTGCAAAAGGAGTAAATATTATTAATCCGGCTTTTGATGTAACCTATAACAATTTAATTACGGGAATAATTACAGAAAAAGGTATTTTGCGCCCAAATTATTCAATTTCAATAAAACAAGCAAAATTATGAAAGAATTTGAATTAATTAATCTAATAAAAAATATAATACCAGAATCTTCCAAATATATTGGAGACGACACGGCATATTTGCAAGAACTTGGAATTGTTATAACTACTGATACTTTAGTGGAAGATGTACATTTTCGCTTAAAAAATACTTCTGCTTTTGATTTAGGTTACAAAGCATTAGCTGTAAATCTTAGTGATATTGCATCAGATGGAGCTATTCCTGCTTATGCTTTTGTGGCATTGTCGCTACCTAATTATGTTGATGAAATTTTTGTACAAGAATTTTATGAAGGGCTAAAAGAACTTGCTTTAAGATATGGAGTGATAATTGCTGGTGGAGACATAACAAAAGGAAGTAAACTATTTATAAATATTACATTAATAGGTAAAACTATGAACTTGCAACCTGCAAGACGCGGTAATGCCAAAAAAGGAGATATTATTGTAGCAACAGGATTTTATGGTTCAAGCAAAGCCGGATTAGAAATACTAGAAAATGAAGCTAATTTTATAAAAACAATTCCATCTTTTATTTTGGAAAAATTTAAAAAAGCTCATAGAAAACCTGAACCTCACTTAGGTTTTGGCAGAATTATTTTGCAAAATTCTTATACTACTCCTGCAATGATGGATACGAGTGATGGCTTAGCAGATGCACTTTTTAAAATAGCTCAAAGTAGTTCTGTTGAAATTGAAATTGATGCAAATTTAATACCTATGGATCCTGATTTGAAAAATGTTGCAGAAATTTGTAAAGAAAATCCTCTTGAATGGGCCCTTTTTGGTGGAGAAGATTATACGCTTGTAGCTGCAATAGAAAATGATACAGCGGAAAAACTTGCCAAAAAAAATATTCCTATTAGAAAACTCGGTAAAGTTATTAATGTTGTGCAAAAAGGTTTTGTGAGAATAGAAACAAATTCAAAAACTGTTTTACTTACTCAAGATATTATTGAAAACAAAACATTTAATCATTTTGTTTAATTAGATTAATCTGTCTTTTTTTGTCCAAAAAGATTTGAAAATAAATTTCCTATGCTTTCTGAAAAAGAATTCTCTTGCATTTCAGGATTTCTATAAGCTTCATAAGGATTAACTTTTGGTGTCATATCAATTTTATAAGGTTTTGGGTTAGTTTTTTTAGGTCCTTCAGGAGCTTTTTGTGCAGCTATATCTTCTTGTGTTAATTTAGGTACATCAAAAGAAGTATCCTTTTTAGAATAAAGTGCATAGCGAGATCCACGCTTAATTCCCGCAAAAATACTACTGCTATCTATTGCAGAAGAACTAAATCCATTAGAAGAGAATATGTTATCTATGCCCCCTGTTCCTTGGGAATTACTGTTGGATTGATTTATGTCTGTGGGGTTATTCTTTTCTTTAGAAAAAATACTGTTACTTTCAGTTAGTTTTTGAAGTTCAATTGCATTAGAATTTGTTTGTCCATTTTGGATGGCAACTTTTTGTTCATTTATTGGTAGATTTTTGCCGAAATTGAAACTAGCGTTTTGCATGCTTGTTCTCTCTTTTTGCTCTCTTAATTAATTAAAAACAAAAAACTTATAATAATTGCTGAAAAAATATATATATTTTAAATAAAAATTCAAAAAAATTTGCAAAAAAGAAAATAAAATTTGGAATAATTTAAGTATAATTTTAAAAAAAGACCGGAAATTCCGGTCGTGAAATTGGATTGTGTCTGGGTAAGAGTCGAATATATGCAATATTATATAAGCAACTTTAGTCTAAATTGTGTATTCCCTAACAGACTTAGAGAGGGGTATAATATTAATTGATAGGATAGGAAATTATATGCTGAAATTTATACGTAGTACGGCAATGAAAATTATTTTGGCGGTTTTGTTACTTGCTTCTGTTGCTTTTTGTTTTGCTTTTCCAAACAAAGTAAAAACAGCAGGGAAAATAATAAATGCTTATTATTTTGTTTACAAAGGTGATAAAAAATATTCCCAAAATGATTTAATAGGAGCAATAAATTACTACAGAGCAGCCTTAAAACTTTATCCTGGACATTCTAAAGCAAGTTATAACCTTGGAAATATTTTGGCTGTATACGAAGATTATGATAGTTCTTTAAGATATTATGAACATGCACTTTTGTACAATCCGAATTTTATGAATGCTAGAATAGCTTTAGGCATAATACTTTCTGAAAGATTTTTTGAATATGACAGAGCAATAAAAGAATATAAAACATCAATAGATAGAGCACCTTTGTTTATTAATATTCCGCTTGTATATAACAACAAAGATTATGTAATTTATAATAAATCAGTTGCTTATCATAATATGGGATTGGCATATAAATGGAAATCTTTAATTTATGGTCAAGATCCAATAGAAGTACGTACGAATTTACAAAATGCAATTAAATCCTACAAAGCGGCTATAAGATTAATGCAATACAGTTATGACAGTTATTTTAATCTTGCTTTAAGTTTACATTTACTAGGAGATTATGAAGAAGCTAAAAAAGTTTATTGTAAATGTATTAATATGCGTCCTTTTGATTATGATGTGCATTATAATCTTGCAATTTTACTAAGAGAACAACATAATTATCTTGATGCAATTTTAGAATTAGAAAAAGCCGCATTAATAGTTGATTCGGAAGGTGATGGTTTTAAAACCAGATATATTTATGATGTATTAAATGAAACGTCCAAAAAATTGTATGCACAAGAAGATTATAGTGTATTAAAAGAAAGATTAGACAAAGATCCAATAAGAAGTTATGAGCCAACATTTGTAAATGGCAAAATTGTTGCATCAGAAGAATTGGATAAAGCTATTTTGAAAAATATGCGTACTTGTGAAGCTTGTAAAGATTACGACATTTAAAAATTATGTGAGGAAAAATTTTTGAAAGAAGCTGTAGGTTATATAAGTTCAACAAAACGACATGATATTGAACGTGAAATTGAATTAAAAGTTCAACAAGAACGTATTAGAGAATTTTGTCAATTAAATGACCTTGAATGTATTGAAATATATGAAGAACCAAAAGAAAGTACAGAAGATTATAAATCAGAATTGTTTAGACTTTTAGATGATTCAAGCAAAGGCAAATTTCAACATGTAATAGTATTAAATCTTGATAGAATTGCTCAAGATACCGTTGCAAAAGTTTGGGTGGTTGATGAATTAAAGAAAAATGGAATAAAACTTCATTCTCTCACAGAAAATATGTCTTTGTCTCCTGATACAGACGAAAAAATAATAGAAAAAGCAGAAAAAATTAAAGAAAAAGTGAGAGATATTCCCTCTCTTCCTGAAATTGTTAATAAAGTAATTGAATTAGTACAAAATCCAAATTCTTCTGCTTTACAACTTGCTAAATTAATTTCTAATGATGCAGGACTTACAGCTAGAGTTTTAAGATTAGTAAATTCAGCTTATTATGGTTTCCCAAAGCAAATTTCTTCAATTCAACATGCAATAGCAATTTTAGGTTTTACAACAATTCGAGGGTTAGTTCTTTCTTCAAGTATTTTTAGAGTTTTTGCACCCAAAGATAATTTAGTTAAAATGTTAGATTACAAAAAACTATGGAAACATTCTTTGTTGTGTGCAATTATTGCTAAACATATTAACAAAATTTTGAAAACATATGATAGCGAAAATCTTTTTAGTGCTTCAATTTTGCATGATATGGGTAAAATTATTCTTGATCAATATGATCATGGGAATTATATTTTGGCTCTTACTGATTTTTCTGATTTAGATTTAGTTCAAAATCTTGCAGTTGAAAAAAAATATTGCGGATTAAATCACTGTGAAGTTGGTCATTTAATAGCAGAACATTGGAATCTTCCTGAAGCTATATCTGAAACAATTAGATATCACCATGCTCCTCAAGAAGCTTTACCGGAACATCGTAAAATGGTTACAGTAGTTGCTATTGCAAATATTTTTGCACATGTTAGTCAAAAGGAAATTGATTTAGAACCAGAATTTTTTGACAATATAAATTTAGAATTACTACAACTTGGAATAAATGAAATTTATGATATTTTTGCTTTTGTAAAAGAAGAAATAAAAACGGAAACTGATTTGGAAGAATTTTTTGATTAAATTATCTTAATCTAAAGATTTCCATTAATTCTTCGTTAGAAAGATCTCCCAACATTGTTTCGCCTGTATAAAGTGTCATATCTACTAATTTTTGTTTGTTTTTTAATATTTCGTCAATTTTTTCTTCAAAAGTTCCTAAAGTTATTAAACGATGCACCGTTACATTTTTATTTTGACCTATTCTGTATGTTCTATCAGTAGCCTGTGTTTCCACGGCAGGATTCCACCATAAATCAAAATGTATAACATTTGTAGCAGCAGTAAGGTTTAATCCTGTTCCTCCAGCTTTTAGTGACAATACCATAACTTTTGTGGCATCATCATTTTGGAATTGCTCAATTAAGTTTTCTCTTTCTTGTCTGTTTAATGAACCATGAAAAAATAAAACCTTTTCGTGAAGTTCTTGCTTTATAATTTTGTTTAAAATTTCTCCCATTTCTTTGTATTGAGTAAATATCAAAACCTTCTCTCCTGCTTGCAAAATCAAATCTACTATTGCAAAAATTTTCTTAGTTTTTCCTGACAAATCATAAGAAAAATCTTGATTCTTCAAATAATTTGCAGGATGATTACAAATCTGTTTTAATGAAGTAATAAGTTTTAAAATCATACCTCTTCGATTAATTCCACTAGATTCTTCTACAAGTTTCATAGTTGAATTAAGAGTTGATTCATACAAAGCAGCTTGCTCAGGTGTTAAATAACAATACTCATCAAAAACAATTTTTTCAGGTAAATCGTCAATAATTTTCTTATCTGTCTTTAGTCTTCTTAAAATAAAAGGAGAAGTAACTAATTGAAGTCTTTGAGCAGCTTGATTTTGCTTTAATTTTTCAATTTCAAAAACATATTTGTCTTGAAATTCAGAAGAACTACCTAAATATCCTTTGTTGATAAAATCAAAAATACTCCATAATTCACTTAGACGATTTTCTATAGGAGTACCTGTCATTGCAATTTTGCAAGGAGTAACTAGAGATTTAATAGCTTTGGATTGTGCAGTTGCAGGATTTTTAATACTTTGTGCTTCATCAATTATTAACATACCCCATTCGTATTTTTTCATTATTTCTAAATCAGCTCTTAAATGTCCGTATGTTGTTATGACAACATCAGATTTTAGGTTCAAAATACGATTTATTCCATGATAAATACTTACTTTTAATTCAGGAGCAAATTTTTCACATTCTTTTAACCAATTACCCACAAGAGTTGTCGGACATACTACTAAAGCAGGTTTTGTTAATTTTTTTTCGTCTTTTAATTTTAATATAAGACTAAGAATTTGAATTGTTTTGCCAAGTCCCATATCATCTGCAATACAACAACCAAATCCTTTCATTATGTTGGAATAAAGCCATTTGAAACCATATGCTTGATAAGGTCTTAGTATATCTTTGAGACTATTTGGAGGTTCAACTTCTTTTACATTTAAATGTGATTTTATAGCTTCTCTTATAGCATCTTCGTAATCTGTTTCGAAATCATCAATTTTACCGGCAAAAACACTATGAATTAGTTCAAGTCTATTAAGTGCTTTGTCAATTGGTTTGTCAAGATTTTCGAGAATTTTTTTAATTTCACCTTCATTTAAAAGCACATATTTATTTTTGAAGTTTATTAATTCACCTGAATTTTCAATTAATTTTAAAAATTCTTCTTTAGAAAGTTTTTCATCTCCAATGGCTATTTCATATGAAAATTCCATTATATCATTTAGAGAATAATTGGTATTTGGATCATCAAAATTGTTCAAAAAATCTTTTGATGCGTCTGATTTTAAAATTGTTTTAATAGATAATTTTGGTCTTAAAATGTTCTGTAATTCTTTAGGCATATAAATGTCTACATTAAAACTATTCAAAATAGAACAAATTTTGGAAAGATTTTTAATAATATCTATTGCATTAACAATAGGCTCATAATATCCAAAAGAACAATATATATTTTTTAAAGAGGGCATAAATTCTGATGCACTACGAATTTGTGCCGCAATAATTTCTCTTAAATTTTCATCTTCTTGGGTGAATAATTCTTTTAAATTAAAAGTTTGTTTTTTGTTATTAAAACAAAGTTTTGTTTTATATTCAAATTCATTTGTTTTTTCAAATGTAACAAATATTTTGGTCGGATTTGAATTTTGATTAAAAGTGTTAAGCCACTCCATAATTGCTATTGCAATATTTTTGTTTGAACGAATTGATTTATGAGCTTGATTTTGAGAAAACAAAGTTATTGCAGGAGTTTGTTTTAATTTTGAAACTTTTAAATTTAAAATTTTATACACCATATAGTTTATAATATCGTCTAAAAGTTCTCTTATGTATGATTTTGCTACAACATTTTTTCCATCTTCACTTATTCCATAATTTTCTGCAGCGTAATCTATAATTGAATTTAAAGTTGACTTTAATTTGGGATTTTCAAAATCTACGCTGTAATTAATTTTGAAATATTGTTCATCTAAAAAAATTACGTGAGGTCTTATATTTAATGTTTTTACTATGTCTTTTGCAAGTAAAGTAAGGTAATTAAAAAATCGGGTTGTTTGGCTTATTTCTTCACTTTCTATTAAAGATTGAAAACTTAAAAAGTAATCATAAACTATATATTTGGGCAAAGTTAAACCAGTTATGTTTTTTGAAATTAATTTTTCTCCTGTAATTACAGGGATATTTTTAAATTCTTTTGTTGCTCTAAACATTGATCCTTTCGATTTTAGATAAATTTCGAAATTAATAGTAGGAGTAACAAAAAATTTCATATCTTTTTTGCCAAAAATGCAATAAAAATTTGAGTTTCTGGCGAAAAAATTATTTTCATATCCAAAAACATTATCAAATTCATCTCTAATAAGATCGTAAAGTTCCATCATATTAGATTTGAATTCTTTTTTATCAAAATATTGCGGATTTTCAGAAAAATTTGCAAAAATTTCATCTGAATATAATTTTTTCATTCGATAATATTCTGGAAGATTATTCTTTTGAGTTATTTTAACTTTTTCTATTGGAATAAAATCTAGTTTTTCTGTTTTTGTTAATAATAATTGTTTGGCAAGAATTTCTTTCATTGCATCAGTATCAAACCCTTTTATATCAAGAGCTAATATAGGATTTTTCATAAAAATTGTTTTAAGTGAATCATAAATAAATATTTTTTCTTCGTTAAGTATTTCATTGTTTAAAGACAAATCTTCAATTTTACTTGGGATTATTGTGATATTATTTTGCAGCAAATATTCAAAAAAATAAAAATTTAATTTTGAATTAATTAATTCTTCTTTTAAAATAGGATTTTTATAAAAAGCATTTTCTATAAAATCACATTCTCTATCAGTAAAAAGTTCGAAATTAATTTTAACTGTTTTGTTTTGTCCAGAATAAATATAGCCTAAAGTAGCCGTACCGGTATCTATTTCATATGAAGTAATTTGATTTTGATTATTTAATATTATTTTTTCGTGAACACTATCCATAAACTCTCATACTCCAATGCTAATTATTATACTACAAAAGATAGGCAAAAAAAATTCCAACAAGCCAAAGCTAATTGGAAATAGAGATTTTACTCTCTTATACGTACATTATGTTGTTTGTTTTAGTCTAAAACTTGTGCCGGATGTTTTGCGGTAGTAGGTGTTCCTAGAACTCTTACCAACTCAAGTACGGTAGATTTCATTTGACATCTTTGCGGACTGTCTTTAAAAAAAGTGTGATAAAAACATCCATTACACACGCACCCTCTGGAATAACAATCAATTGCTATGTTAGTCCAACGACGAACTGAAGTGTTTCGTCCGAAATCCCTCATCCTAATCAATTTTTTACCATCCTCCAAATTACAATGTCTCCTTTTGCCTTAAAAAAGGCTCCCCAAATCGTTAATCAGCTAAATTTTTGTTTGTGAACCAATAATATTTAGAATACCGAAAACCGATTTCTTTTATGTTTAAAATTATATTATCTTTAGAGAAATTTTTGCAAGGGAAAGCCTTACTATTATTACATTTCGCAACAATTATCTTAACATGAGTTACGAAGGGCTTTTGCATGGAATGTATGCTTGCAAAGTAGCAATATGCATGCTTTTTCATGATATTTACCTGCTCAATTCCATGTACTGCATGCTTTTTGGGGAATTATTTTTGTGGTAAAAAATACACTTTCTTTTAAATTTTAACATTTCTTAACAAGTGAACTTAAAATTTCAAAATTTCGTTATGAAACTAGATTATTTGACAAAAATAATGTAATATACTATTAATACCATATTTTACTTAAGGAGAAGTTCTTTATGAATATAAAATTAAAAGTTTTTTGTATATTAAGTTTTTGCGTTTTCATTACTGATGTTTGTTTGGCTTACGAACCTAGTTATTACCAAAATTACAATCAATACAATCAACCCATTAATCAACAATATTACAATACTCAAAATCAGGTATATTCTGCTCCATTTCAAGGACATGTTATAGTAATGCCTGCAGGAACGCAATTTCCTGCAACAGTAAATTATAATTTGTCTTCGGCTAATATAACAGTAGGAGACACAGTTTCTTTTGTTCTTGCGGAACCTTTTTATTATAATGGTAATATAATAGCTCCTGCAGGAAGTACTGTTTATGGAAAAGCTGTTATAGCTAAAAAAGCCGGTAGAACTGGCAAAAATGCACAATTAAAAGTTCTTTTCAATTCAATATTAACTCCTCAAGGACAAAACATACCTATTTCAGCTAAAATTGCCACTGAAGATGGTTCTGGTATTTTAAAAGGCGGTACTGCCAAAAACACAGCAGTAAATTATGCTAAGAATACAGCAATAGGTGCTGCTGTAGGGGCTCTTGCAGGAACAGCTTTGGGACCTTTGTCAGGTGGAAGTGTAGGAAAAGGCGCCATATATGGTACGGCAGTTGGTGGAGGTATAGGAGTTGGAAAAGCATTATGGGACAAAGGTAAGGAAGTAGTTATAGAAGCAGGCGAAAAAGTTGAAATTGTACTTGATCAACCAGTCACTATAAATACATCTGCTCAAAAATATTAGCCGATAAGATTAATTGATAAATTATCTTTAATTGCGATAATAATTTTATAAAAATTGAGATTGGGGAATTTTAATGTTGAGGCAACAATTACAACCCACATACAAACAAGAAAAAAATTTTGAAGATCAAGCTCTTTACAAAGAAGAAGAAGAGAGAATTCCCTTAGAACAAGCTGTTGGCTGGTCTGCGGTTTCTCATGGAATTGTATTTATTTTATTTTTAATTGTTCCTGTTATATTGTTGTTTTTAGGTTTTAATCTTGAGCTTTTCAAAAAGCCTCAAGCTAAAGTTAAAGATATAGAATTTGTTCTTGTAACTCAGCCTGAAAAAGAACCTATAAATAAAAATACACCTTTGCGTGCAGATAGAAATACGCAAGCAGGAGGTATTCATGATCCAAACAAAAAAATATCTCCTCCGCAGCCTGCATTGCCTAAAAGTGCTCCTAGTCAACAAGCTAAAAGTTTACCTCAAAAACAACAAGCACAAAAAAAAGCTTTGGCAAATAAACCAATTCAAAAGCAACAAATTGTTCAACAAAAAGAAGCTCCGGTAAAAAAAGCTATACAAAAGGCACCGTCGCCTCCAAAACCAACGGCAAAACCATCAATTCCGCCGACAAAGGCTCCTACGGGTATAAAGCTTCCTATTCCTCCAACAAAAGGAATTCCCAAAATAGCAACTACACCTTCAGGTCCTGTTTCTACTAAACCGAAAGGTAATTATGGAGGAAATTCTTCTGGAACTCCTAAACCAATAATAGCTTCAGGAGGTTATGGTTCTACTGGAAATTCGGCGCGTAATCCTTCTTCTAAAGGAACAGGGAGAGGTAGTGCATATTCACCAGGGGGAGGAAATGTAGGTAATCCAGGCCCTGGAAATCCTAAAGGAGCTGCTGGAGTAGATGCAATAAAAGAGCCCAATTTTGGTCCATATATGAGTGAATTGTCCAGAAGAATTAAGGCTAACTGGGATCCTCCAAGAGGAGATGAAAGTAAACGTGTAGTACTTTTGTTTAAAATTGCAAAAGATGGTAGATTATTAAATGTAAAGGTTGTAAAGTCTTCTGGTACACCTGCAGCTGACAAAGCAGCACTTGCTGCAGTTGAACTTACAGCTCCTTTTAGACCTTTACCTGTAGAATTTAGGGGCTCAAATATAGATATTCAATTTACTTTCGACTATAATGTTTTTGGAGTAAATTCTTCAAGATTTTAGATAAAAAATAATACAGAAGAGAGGTATAAATATGGAACTTTTAATTCATTCAATCAAATTAGACTGGCCGGTACTTTTACCAATTTTGATTTGTTCAATTTTGACTATAGGAGTTGCTCTGAATAGATGGGCCTTTTACAACGATAATAAAAGAGACATTGTTTCTTTTATTCGCAGATTAAGAAGCGAATTAGTTAAAAATAATTTAAATGGAGCCCAAATGCTTAGTACTCAACTAGGTGGTGTTACAGGTGAACTTGCCGAAGAAGGTATTAGAATTTTAGAAGAACAAACAGGAGAAAATGATTTTGCGGCTTCTTTTGATATTTCTACTAGTTTAGCTGTTAGAAAACTCGAACAATATTTACCTATTTTAGGTACAATAGGTGGAGTTGCTCCATTTTTAGGTTTGTTTGGAACAGTAGTAAGAATTCTTTATACTTTTCAAGATTTGGCAACACAAGGTAACCAAAGTGCTGCTGTTGCAATGGGAATAGGTTCTGCCTTAATTGCTACAGCTTTTGGTCTTGGAGTAGCAATTGTTGCAGTTATTCTTTATAATACTTTTCAAAGTATTGTTGCAAGATATGAAAGTGATTTTCAATTAATGAAACTTTTGTTCCTTACATATTCGGACAAAACAGAAAAAAACACTTTTTCTTCTAATGCAGCTTCGCAAACTCAAACATTTAATTCTCAAATTTAAGAGGTCAAAATGTCAATTTCAACTAATGAAAAAGGTAAAATATTTAATGAAATTAATATCACTCCATTAACAGATATTTTTTTGGTGTTGCTTATAATTATGATGGTATTGGCTCCTACTTTTTCTTCTGTTGATCAAAATATAGCTATTCCTGAAGTAAATAGTGGAATAAATGTTGAAAATAAACAAGTAGTAGTAAGTGTTACAAAAGATGGTATGCTTTTTGTAAATGAAACTCAAATAACAGGAGCTCAACTTGAAGAACAATTAAAATCATTACTAGAATTATCTCCTGACAAAAGCGTAGTTGTTAAGGCTGACGAAAATACAAAAAGCTCTGAAATAATGAAAATTATGAAAGCTGCCCAACTAAGTGGTTACGAAAAACTTACTGTTGCAGGTGAACCACTGAATAAAAAGCAACAAAAAGAATTAATAAAAAATGCCCAAAAACAAACTCCTGAGGAGGAATAATGTCAATTAGCGGAACAAAAAGAAAACAAAGAAAAACATTTAATGAAATTAATATAACTCCATTAACGGATATATTTTTGGTATTACTTATTATTATGATGGTTGTTGCTCCTATGCTTGACCAGCAAGGGTTAAGTCTTGCAGTTCCAAGCGCTCAAGAGGCACAAGAAGAAATGAAAGAACCTAAAATTTTAACAATAGATATAGATGAAAATGGTTTTTATTTTATAGGTGATCAATCAATTCTTGAAAAAGATTTAATGAAAACATTAAAAGAAAATGCAAAAGAAAAAGATGGTGGATTATTAATAAGAGCAGCAGAAAATTCTACTCATGGAGCTGTAGTAAAATTAATGGATTTGGCTAGAAGTGCTGGTATATTTAGTATTTCTTTAGTTGAAGAATAATTTATTTTATTAATTCAAGATATTATGAAGAATTTTCATTTTGAAGTATAATGACTTTAAACGGTTAAATTATAATGAGGTAAAAATGAATATTCTTTTTGTTTCAGCAGAAGTTTCTCCTTTTGCAAAAGTTGGTGGACTAGCTGATGTAGCAGGAAGTCTTCCTAAAGCAATCAAAAAAGCTGGACATAACATAAAAGTAGTTATGCCTTTGTATGGTTGTATAGATAAAGAAAAATTTGGAATAAAATTTATTGATTTTCCTCCAATTATTGTGCAAATGGGTTGTTCTGATATTGGTTTAGGAGTTGCTAAAGGATATTTACCTGATAGTGATGTCGAAATTTATTTTCTTGCTAATGATGGTTATTTTGGTAATTTTGCTTGGGTTTATCCTCAATGGGTTTCAAATCGTTTTGAGCAAGAACGTTATGCAGTTTTTTCCAAAGCTGCTCTTGAGTTTTCTCGTCTTTTAAATTTTTGTCCTGATATAATTCATTGTAACGATTGGCATACTGCCACTATTCCAATGCATATTAAACATAATTTTAAATTTTGTCCAGGTTTAAGTGGGGCAAAGACAATTTTTACCATTCATAATTTAGCTTATCAGGGTAGATATTCCAAAGATATTTTAGATTTTATAGGATTTCCTTCAGATTGGGCTTGGAGATATGATATGCTTGAATGTTATGGCGAAGTAAATATGATGAAAGGGGCAATAAAATTTGCTGATAAAGTTACTACAGTTTCGCCTACTTATGCAGAAGAAATTATGCGTTCTGAATATGGAGAAGGATTAGATGAAATTTTAAGAGATAATAAATATAAAACTTGTGGGATATTAAATGGAATAGATTATGATTTATATAATCCTGCAAAAGACAAAAAGATTGTAAAAAATTATTCTTCAAAAAATTTAAGTGGCAAAAAAGAATGTAAAACTTGGTTGCAAAAAAAATATGGATTAGAAGTAAATGCGGAAATTCCTTTGTTTGGTATTGTTTCAAGACTTGTAGATCAAAAAGGACTTGATTTAATTGCTGCGATAGCTCATGAATTTAAGCAAATGCGAGCACAAATGGTTGTTTTGGGTTCTGGAGATGGTTGGTATGAAAATATGTTTAGAGATTTAGGCTTAAATTCAAAAAACATAAGAGATTTTATCGGTTATAATGCTACTGAAGCTGAATATATATATTCAGGTGCAGATATTTTTTTAATGCCAAGTAGATTTGAACCTTGCGGGATAAGTCAACTTATTGCAATGGCTTATGGAACATTACCTTTAGTTCGAGAAACAGGTGGCCTTGTTGATACAGTTCAAAATTTTAATCCACAAACAGAAGAAGGAACGGGTTTTAAATTTTGGAATTATGATGCAAATGGTTTACTAAATACTATGCGTTGGGCAATGGATATATACAAAAATAAAAAAACTTGGGAAAAAATTGTTAAATCTGCTATGGCACAAGATTTTAGTTGGAACCAAAGTGCGCAAAAATATATTTGGCTTTATGAAGATGCTTGCGGCCTAAAATAATTAAGCTTTTGTATTTAAATTATGGCTTTTTAAATAAAAGTTATTTGTAACCGTACCTATTCTATTTAAAATAAGTCCTGCTATTGTTGCGAAAAATAATGCTCCAGGTCCAGAAGCTACTTGTCTTAAATTACATAAAAATCCTATAATCAAACCTCCGGCAACAGGAATTCCGGTTTTCAGATTTGCAGAAATTTTTTCTTCTTTACTTTTTTTACTGTTCATCAAAATGTACAAAATTGATCCAATTCCTAATGCTTGAGTAAATAAATCAGTTGCTAGCGAATGTAAAGAAAAATCTAAAAGTTTTCTGTAAGTTTTGTCAGTTTCAAAATCAATTGCTCTGTTAAAGCTTTTTTGGAATTTATTTCTTTGAGTAATTAATTTTATATATAAGGAAGGATTATGTTCTTTTAAAATTTTGCAGATATTTATAGCTTCTTCTATAGCACCTTTTTGGTCATTTTGTACTAAATCTAATAGTTCTTTCACTAGTTTTGATTTGTTTGTTTCAGGTTTTAGTTCTTGAAATTTTTTGCTAGCAGTTTCTAAAGCTTTAACCAAATCTTTTTTTACATCTATTCTATTTAGATTATATTTTTTAGGATTTTTAAATTTTTCAGCTAAATCACATAAATCTAAATAACATTTACGTAATTCTGAATTTTGTAAAGAATTGTCATAAAAAATATTGTTTATAGAATTGGTAAGATTTTTATGTAAATCTATAACACTATTGGAAATTTTGGATTTAGACTTGAAAAGTGGAGAAAAAATTCTCTTTTTATAAGGTTCCATCGTTTTCTCCGGAATAAAATCTCCAAATTCTTTGAATTTTTCAATAATTTTTTGTTTTAAAGAATTTCCTTTCAAATTTTTCATTACTTTAAGAAATTCTGTTTCAGAATTTTTATTGAGGACATCAACTATTTCATCAAATCTTGAGCCAAAATTTTTTATAATGTCTTCTAATTCTGTTTGAGAAAATGTGGAAAGTTTTCGAAGTTTTTCAGATAGAATTTTAGGTGAAGAGTTTTTTAATGAATTAGCAGGAAGTTTTTCTATTATTTGCGCAGCTTCTTCAAAAGATTTTTGGAGTTTTGCTAAATCTTCTTGAGGAATTTTATATTTCTTTAAAGCTAAATTTTTGCCATATGCAGTGAAAAGTTTTGTAATTCTATCAAACATAGGTTTAAGCCTTATTTTCTTTAAAAAAGTATCTGCTGCTATATCTTTTACGGGATTTATATTTCCCAATCCTTGAAGTTTCTTTAATCCATTGGATATTTTTAAAGATGTATTAAGTTTTATTCTTTGAATAAAGTCTATATTTGATGTTTTTGCATTTTGTAAACTTTCAATTGTTTTTGCTGTTAATTTTGTAGCATATTTTTTGACAAAATTTGTAAAATTAAAAAGTTTACCACCTCTGTGTAAAAAGTATAAAATTCCTGCACCTGCAGCTAATGCTGTTCCTGTATATATTATTCCATATTTCTTTTCAAATTGATCATTTTGAGACAATTTTGGCGACGAAGTAGTCTTATTTATTTGCGTCTTGTTAATAAATGGCGCAAATGTTTGTAGTAATTCTTCTTGCGTTGGACGATTAGAAACTATCATTTTATCTTACCTTCACTATTTAATTAAAACAAAACAGAAGGAAAAATTGTTAACTAATCTGGATTTCTAATTTAATCTTATTTCGCATGCAAGTTTGTGAGCGTATAAGCCTTCTGTTTCTGCCAAAAAAGCGGCTGTATTTGTTATTTCTCGCGATTTTTGAGGTATTGCTTCTTGGTAAGTTAAAATTTTAACAAAATCAAAAACACTTAATCCCCCCGAATACCTCGCTACTTTGTTTGTTGGAAGAATATGATTTGTGCCGGAACAATAATCGCCTATTGCTTCTGCTGACAAAGATCCCAAAAACAAAGAACCATAACAAGTTAGTCTTTTTTTTAAATTTTCATTTTCTTTGGTCATTAATTCTAAATGTTCAGGTGCTTTTCTGTTAGCTATTTCGATTGCTTCGTCTAAATTATTCACTATTATTATGTAAGAATTTTCTAAAGCCTTTTGTGCTATTTCTGCTGTTTTTAAACTTTTAAGAAATTTACTTATTTTTTCTTGAACAGATTTTGCTAATAATTCATTATTCGTAACTAAAATAGCATTTGCATCAACATCATGTTCACATTGAGCAAGCATATCTGCAGCTATTAATTCTGCTTTTGCCATATTATCAGCAATGATCATTACTTCAGAAGGACCTGCAAGAAAATCAATACCACAGTTTCCAAAAATTTGTTTCTTTGCATATGTTACAAATTTATTCCCAGGTCCAGTAATCTTGTCTACTTTTGGAATACTTTGTGTGCCGTATGCCATTGCTGCTATTGCTTGAACTCCACCTATTTTGAAAATTTTATCAGCTCCAGCTAAAATTCCAGCTACTATTGTAATATCCTTGATTTTAGGAGAACACATTATTATTTCTTTTACTCCAGCAACTTTGGCAGGAACACACGACATAATTGCCGAAGATGGTAAAGGATAATTTCCTCCAGGTACATACGCTCCGGTTTTTTCTATTGGAATTATTTTTTGTCCAAGTTTCATTCCGTTGTTTTCAATTTCAAATTCTTTAATTGAATTTAATTGAGCTTGAGCAAAGATTTTTACGTTAGAAATACTTTGTTTTATTGCTTTTATAACATTTGAATTTACATTTTTAAATGCTTCTTCAATTTCTTTTTGAGTTACTTCAAGTTCATTTATTTCTCCATCAAATTGTTTGCAGTATTTTTTTACTGCATCATCTCCATTTTGTTTTATATCAGAAATAATTTTTTCTACCGTTGATATTGCTTCAAACTCTTTGTATTTGAAAAAATCTTTTGGTAAATCTTTGTATGCTATCGTTTTCATAAATTTACTTTCTTCTGGAAGCTAAATTAGTCAATACATCTTCAATTTCCAATCCATGTTTTACCATAAAAGTTAAAACAAAATAGGTTAAATCAGCTACTTCCCAACCTAATCCATCACCTTGTTCATAATTTACTACTTCAAAAGCTTCTTCCATGATTTTTCTTTTTAAATAAAATTCATCATTAAATAGTTTTGTTGTAAATGAACCTTCAGGTTGTTCGGCAAGTCTTTGCTTTAATACAGAAATTAAATCTTTAATAACAAATTCTTTTTCGCCAAAACATGAATATGCCCCAGTATGACAAGCTACACCTTTTTGTTCAACAGTAAATAATAAACTATCTTTGTCACAATCAGCTTTTACGCTAACTAATTTCTGAGTATTTCCTGATGTTGCTCCTTTTGTCCATAATACTTTTCTTGAACGCGAATAATATGTAGCAAGACCTTCTTTAAAAGATTTTTCCAGTGAATCTTTGTTAGAATATGCTAACATTAAAACTTGTTTAGAATCTTTATCTTGTACTATTGTAGGAATTAATCCTTGTTCATTAAATTTTAATAAAGAACAATAGGCTTCAGTCATATCAAGTTTACCTGTGTAAAGAGCCATTCCAAGTTGACAATTTACACCAGTATCATTTATTTGCTTTATTTCTTCTAAAGTACAAATTCCTCCAGCTGCTGTAATTTCATTTTCTGTAAGTTCTCTTATTCTTTTTATTGAATCTAAATCTGTTCCTCCCATCATTCCTTCTTTTTCAACAATAGTGTAAAGATATCCGGAACAATAATTATCAAATTTATTAATATATTCTTCAGGTTTAAATTCAGTAGTATTTAACCAGCCATGAGTTACTATTTTCCCATTTTTAGTGTCTATTGCTACTATTACATTGTTTTTCGGAAGTTCGCTTAAAAGCGCTTCTGAGGCTGCTGTACCTATGATAACTTTTTTTGCTCCAGCTGCAATAAGTTCTTTGGCTTTTTTTGCTGTTCTTATTCCACCACCTACTCTAGCTGGATATTTTTTTATTAATTGTTTTATTAAATCAAAATTATCTCCCTTCCCCATTGCAGCATCAAGATCAACAATGGCAATTTCTCCAAAATGTGAAAAATATTCCGCTAATTCAAAAACATTTTCCCTTTCTAATACTTTTGTCGTGCCTTGTTTTAATTGAACAGCTTTTCCGTCCATAATGTCTATACTAGGGATTATCATAATGTACCTCTTAACATGTTTTACTCAAATTATTCTAACATATTAAGTTATTTTTTCATAACTACAATTTAATAAGGATTCTTTTTGAAAAGCATTTTATATAATCCATCTCGATAATATAAATCTATTTCATAAAAATTGCTATAAACGTCAAAGGCTCTAATTTTTCTTTCGTAATATTGAGTCTGAAACGTATACCTGTCCCTTATCTGCCACCATTTTTTAGGTGGTTTGTTATATTCTAATTCTACAATTATTTTTTTGTATTCAAATATAGGAACTATATGTTTTATTTTTCCAGCCTGTTTAAATAATACACAACGTTTTCCATTATATTCTCTTGGAGTTAAAAGATAAAATCCAGGTTCAATAGTTTGATTTTTTACGTAAAGTTTTTGAGTTAATCTAATTAATGGGTACGGAGAAAAGTAAATTTTTTGTGTGTCGTAATATTCATCAGGATCTTCATCATGTATAAATTTCACTTGAATGTTTTCTAAATTGTCAAAAATTGCTTGGTAATCCAAATCTTTTTTGGGCTGAGATTCTTCCATTTCTTTCATATAATTTGCTTTTTCTGTTTCATTTGTGTCTTTTGGCTTAGCGTAAATGAAATTATCTTCAATTACATAAAGCTGAAAAAGCAAAACAACTAATATCAAAATAAAAATTTTCGAAAATTTTTCCATAATATATATGTTAATGTTTTGTATAACTAAAATCAAGTTATATGTTACAAAACAACAAAAACAACAAGTCAAAACTGACTTGTTGTTTTTGTTTAGTGTTTATAAATTATACAGTCGCACAACTTTTATTTGAACATTTTTGTCCGTTAAAAGCTTTTAAGCCTTTGTATTTTGCTGCACTTCCAAGTTCTTGTTCAATTCTAATTAATTGGTTATATTTTGCAATTCTATCAGATCTTGAAGCAGAACCTGTTTTAATTTGTCCACAATTTGTAGCAACAGCTAAATCAGCAATGAAAGTATCTTCTGTTTCTCCTGAACGGTGAGAAGAAATTGCAGTGTAACCTGCATCATGAGCCATAGCAATTGCTTCAAGAGTTTCCGTTAAAGTGCCAATTTGGTTAACTTTAATCAAAATACTGTTTGCTACACCTTTTTCAATACCTTTTGCAAGACGTTTTGTATTTGTTACAAACAAATCGTCTCCAACTAATTGGCATCTGTCTCCAATTTTTTCGGTTAATAATTTCCAACCTTCCCAATCTTCTTCAGCCATACCATCTTCAATTGAAATTATTGGATAATTATTTACCCAGTTTTCAAGAAAATCAACCATTTGTTCTCTTGAAAGTTTTTTGCCTTCACCTGCAAGATTGTATGTTCCATCTTCGTAAAATTCAGATGAAGCAACATCTAAACAAATTTTAACTTGTTCTGTTGTATATCCAGCTTTTTCAATAGCTTGAACGATAACTTTTAAAGCTTCTTCATTAGAAGAAAGATTTGGAGCAAAACCACCTTCGTCTCCAACAGATGTTACCATGCCTTTGTCTTTTAAAACTGCTTTCAAATTATGAAATACTTCGGCACCCATTCTAATAGCTTCTTGAAAACAACAAGCTCCCACAGGTGCAATCATAAATTCTTGGAAATCTACATTATTGTCTGCATGTGCTCCACCATTAATAATGTTCATCATAGGTACAGGTAATGTTACTGCATTTACACCACCTAGATATCTATATAATGGCATTTCAAAAGCCATTGATGCAGCTTTTGCTACAGCTAAAGATACTCCCAATATAGCATTAGCACCTAATTTAGATTTGTTTTCGGTTCCATCAAGTTCCAGCATATATTTATCTATAGCTTGTTGATCAGCAGCATCCATTCCAATTATTGCGGGAGCAATAATTTCGTTTACATTTTCTACTGCCTTTAAAACGCCTTTGCCAAGATATTTCGATTTATCTCCATCGCGAAGTTCTAAAGCTTCAAAAATACCTGTAGATGCCCCTGATGGAACAGCTGCTCTGCCCACAACACCACATTCAAGTGTTACGTCAACTTCGACTGTTGGATTGCCTCTTGAGTCAAGAATTTGTCTTGCTACTACATCTTCAATAAATGTCATGATTTTTTCTCCTATATTTTCTCATGCAAAATCTCTTCAACGAGATTATATAACTCTTTTGCTTCTTGAACTGATACATTATTTGTAGGAATTTTGACAACTTCAACTATTACTGAACGATTTAAATATTCAATTGTAATTTTATCGCCAATTTTCAGTTCTTTAGCTGCCTTTGCAGGATTATTGTTTACAAAAATGCGAGCTTTTTCTGCAATGTCTTTTGCAACGGTTCTTCTTTTGATTAATCTTGACACTTTTAAAAATTTATCTAGTCGCATGTTTTATAAACTTTCTTCGTCTATAACTTTACTACAAAAAAAAATAGGTTGCTACATTATTATCAGAATAAACAAGTAAGGAGATATAATAAATTCCAAAGTGCCTTGTATCATGCATTTGCATTTTATATCAAAGCCAATATTTTTTATTTACTTAAAGTAAATATACGTAAAAAATGGAAAATTATTATATCAATTTTCTTAGTTTTAATTTTTTGCAGCTATTGAAACAGAGACTAATAATCCATTCGTTTGTTTTAAATTTTAAAAGAATTGGTTGACAATAAATTTTGGGTTGTATACAATATTCTTGTCTTTGGGGCGTCGCCAAGTGGTAAGGCAGCTGGTTTTGGTCCAGCCATTCAGAGGTTCGAATCCTTTCGCCCCAGATTTTGAAAGGCTTCCTGTTTAGGAAGCTTTTTTTTATTTATTTTTCTCAGTTTGATATTTAATTATGTGGGGAACTTTTGAATATTAACCTTTATGTTATAATCAGAAAGTAATTTTATGAGGAAAATTTCTATGAAAAAAGTTTTGTTATTATTTGTTTTTTGTGGAATTTTATTTTTGAATGGTTGCGAAAAAAATTTATCAAATGTTGATATTCAAAAACTTAATCAAAAGGCTGCCGAATACATGAACAATGCTGAATATGATAAAGCTGTTGCACGACTTGAATCTATAATAGATTTAAATCCTGATTTTCCTGAAACTTATTATAATTTGGGTGTAGCTTATTATCAATTAAATGATTATGAAAAGGCATTGAAAGCTTTAAATGAAGCGATTAATAGAAAAGAAAATTTTGCCGATGCATTTTATTCAAGAGCTGTAGTTTATGAAGATTGGGCTTATTCAATTTTAGAAGGAGAAAATATACAAAATTCTTCAAAAGAACCTACAGAAAAAGACAAGTTGCAGTCTGCAGAATATCTAAGAAATGCAAAAATTGATTTTCAAAAATATTTGGAATTAAAAAAAGATGCAACTGACAAAGATGAAGTAAATGAAAAAATTATTCAAATTGAAAATGATTTAAATAATTTTAACACACTAACAGAAGGCGCATAGATATGTTTGTATCTCCTGGGGCAGTTGCAATTCAAACACCTTTTTTTACTATATACTGGTATGGAATAATTTTAGCTTTGGCTTTTGTTTTTGGGCAATTTATTGTGCTTAAAATAGCCAAAAAGGAATATAATGATACTCAAATTCAAGAAAATCTCTATGAATTAGCCTTTTGGACTTTGCTTGGAGGAATTTTTGGAGCTAGACTTTATTATGTAATATTGAGTTTGGATTATTATTGTTTGCATATTAATGAAATTTTTTTCTTTCAACAAGGTGGACTTTCTATTCATGGTGCTATCATTGGAGGTTTAATTTCAGGAATTGTTTTTTGTAAAATAAAACAATTAAATTTTGCAAAATATGCAGATTTGTATGCTTTAGGTTTACCTCTTGCTCAAGCAATAGGTAGATGGGGTAATTTTTTTAATTCTGAAGCTTTTGGACTTCCGACGAATTTGCCTTGGGGTGTTTTTATTCCCGTTAATAACAGACCTTTTTTGTATGAATTTAATGAATTTTTCCATCCTACTTTTTTGTATGAAAGTATTTGGAATATTTTTGTTTTCCTAATTTTGTATTTTGTAATTAAAAAGTATTTTTTTCAAAAAAAAGGTGTACTTTTTTTCTCGTATTTGATTTTGTATTCAATAGGCAGAATATTTACAGAATCAATAAGAATTGATAGTGTTCTAAATATTGCTGGTATCCCCATAGCAATATTAGTTTGTATTTTTACCATAATTTTTTCGGCATTTTGTCTTTTGTTTATTTTCAAGAAATAAATTGAGATTTTTGTTTGATATTTTTTATTAACTTCTTTGTGATAAAATTATTCTGGCAGACAAAAAGGAGCGTAGTGGGTTTTGAATATTAAATCTTTTTTGCATGAATGTATTGAAACTATAGTTATTGTAGCTGTTTTAGTTATTGTTATAAGAGGTTTTGTTGGGGAACCAAGATGGATTCCTTCTGCTTCTATGAGACCAACTTTACTGGAAGGTGATAGAGTTTTTATTGAAAAAGTTACTACAAAATATCATTTGCGTGATATTCAACGAGGTGATATTCTTGTATTTTACCCGCCTTTTTCAAAATTAGAAGATAGTTTGTGGGCGAAATTTACTCGTTTTGTTGGCCTTTTTGATAAAAATGAAGCTTATATAAAAAGAGTTATAGCTGTAGAAGGTGATAAATACAAAATTGATACGGATCCCAAAACTGGAGCAAGTGTTGTTTATATAAATGACAAACGACTTAAAGAACCTTATTTATACGAAAACAAAACAATAAATTGTACAGAAAATATGTATTGCGGTCCGGCTGTAGTTCCTAAAGATCATTATTTGATGCTTGGAGACAATCGTGCAAATAGTCAAGATGGAAGATTTTGGGGACTTTTACACAAAGATAGAGTTATAGGAAAAGCAATTTTTCTTTTCTGGCCACTTAATCGAATTAAAATTTTTACTACTCCTGATTATTAAGGAAAATTTATGGAAGAAAATTTTTTGATAAAAAAAATTTCCGAAAATACAATTGAACAAGAACTAAATTCCATAGGTTTTGATTCAATTTATTTGAATGTTGCGAAAAACAAATATCAATCAAATTTGTTAAAAATTTACAATTTAACTCCTGTACAAGCAACCATTCTTAAACAAACAGCATTGTCTTGCGGAACAGATTGTGCTGTACATAAAGAAATTTTGACTCATAAGGTCGAATTTACTGATGCAATTTTATTTGCTACAAATATGCAATTAAAAGAAATTGTAAAAAAATTGTATGCGCAACCTTTTAATTTAAAAACTTTAGCGCAAAATTTAGAAGCAATTCAAAATATTTCACCTGTTTCATTGAAAATAAGAGAAACAAAATTTAACTGGAACAAAACATATATTATGGGAATTTTAAATTGTACTCCTAATTCTTTTTCTGATGGTGGTGAATTTTTAGAACAAGAAAAAGCAATTCCGAGATTTGTTGATTTAATAGAACAAGGTGCAGATATTGTTGATATTGGAGCGGAATCAACTGCTCCTTTTAGTGTAAAAATTAATCCTGAAGAAGAAATTTTGCGATTGGAAAACATTTTAAGTAAATGTAGAAAATTATATCCTAATATTCCTATAAGCGTTGATACTCGAAATTCTATAACTGCAGAAATGGCTTTGGAAAAAGGTGCTGATATTATTAATGATGTATCTGGTTTTTTTAACGACGCAAAAATGTCGGAAATTGTAGCGAAACACAAAGCTTATTGTATTTTAACTTTTGATGATAAAATTGAATCTGACGATATTATTGATGAAACGATAAAAGGACTTTTAAAAAGAATTCAAATTGCTTTTGATTTTGGTATTACAAAAGAAAAAATTATTATTGATCCTGGTTTAGGTTTCAACAAAACTTTTGAGCAAAATTACGAACTTATAAAAAGAGCAAATGAAATATGTTCTTTGGGTTTTCCTGTTTTGTATGGATTATCCAGAAAATCTTTTATACAAAAAGTTACAGACTTAAAGCCAAAAGAAACACTTTGTGCAAACATTTCTTTAGCCACATATCTTGCTGAAAAAGGAGTACAGATTGTAAGAGTACACGATGTAATTGAACATAAAATCGCATTTAAGGCTTTAAACAAGGTGCTTTATGATTAATTTTGATTCTTTAACTTTGAAGGCATTGATGGAAGAAATAGAACCATTTCTTATAGATGCAAGAATACAAAAAATTAGGCAACCATCAAGAAGAGAACTTATTTTAACATTACGAAAAAATTCCCATAACCATAATCTTTTTATTTCCATAAAACCTTCATTTGCCCACATTTGTTTAATGGAAGAAGAAAATAGAAAATTTAGAATACTTGAAATACCTCAATCTCCTCCTATGTTTTGTATGCTTTTGCGCAAATATATGGAAAATTCCAAATTAGAGCATGTAATAATACCAAAACATGAAAGGATAGTAGAATTTTATTTTACGGCATATGGAGATTTAGGCGAAAGAATTAAACTTGTTTTAGCAATTGAATTAATGGGTAAGCATAGTAATATGATTTTGTACAATGCAGATAGCAAAATCATTTTAGGATGTGCGCATAATGTTGGAGAAGAAAAAAGCAAAAATCGAGAATTAGCAGGTAATTTACCGTATATTTATCCTCCAAAATATCATAAAATTGATATTACGCAAATAAACGAAATCGAATTTATAAATTTGGCAAAAGTTATAAGAACAACTTTTCATAATTGGCTAAATGAAGAATTTTACGATATAAGTATTCCGCTAGCAAAAGAAATTTGCCAAAAATTTAATATTTCTACAAGTAAAGATTTAAATTTTGTAATAGATGTAAAAATTTTAAAAGAAGTTTTTGCAGAATTACAATCTATTTTGTCCTTAAATACTATTAAACCATCTATTAGTGAAGATTTTGGAGAATTTTCAATTACAGGTAAATATAAACATCATTTAAAGACAATAAATGAAATGGTAGATTTATATTTTGCAAAAAACAGTTTTGCAGAAATATTAGAACGCAAACGTAGAAATTTAGTAAACATTATTGAAAAAGAAGAAAAGAAAATAAAAAGACTTACAAAAAAACTTTTGTTGGGCAAAGATCTTGAAGAAAAAATAATTTTGTACAAGCATATCGCCGACACATTGATGGCAAATATTTATTCTTTTTGTGAGACAAACAACAAGGTGAAACTAAAAAATGTATACACAAATGAAGAAATGATAATAGAAATAGACAGAACAAAATCTTTAAATGATAATGCTCAAAATTATTATAAACTTTACAACAAAGCGAAAAAAGCCAAAGAAAATAATGAAAATCTTCACGTAAAATATATACAGAAAGAAAAATATTTACAAAGTATAAAATCTGCAATAAAACTTGCAATAGATATTGAAACACTACAAGAAATTGAAGAAGAAATATCCGAGATGATTTTGCTAAATAATAATAAAAAGAGACAGAAAAGAAAAGAAAAAATAGTAGTAGAAAAACAAGAAGATGCTAATTCTCAAATTTTTATTGGAAAAAACAACAAACAAAACGACTACATAGTTTCTAAAATTGCTTCCCCTGAAGATTTTTGGTTTCATGTGCGAGGTGATTTTGGTTCACATGTTTTAGTGAAATTAAAGAATAAGAAAGAAGACATATCAGAAGAAATTTTGCTAAAAGCCGCAAAACTAGCTGCAAAATATTCGGAAAGAAAAAATGATGCAAAAATAAATGTTATTTATACAAAACGAAAATATTTAAAGAAACCTCCCGGAGCAAATTTAGGTTATGTGACATATAAAAATGAAAAGGAATTAACAATAACATTGGGCGACGAAAACATTTAATTTTCGTTACAATTTATACATTTTTTGCTAAAATTATTAGAAATATTGTTTTTTTGATACTATTATTATATGTGTAACAATATTAAGAAAACCATGTAGGAGTTAAATAAATGGCAGAAGGCAAATGTATTACAAAAATTGAACAACAAGAAAGCACAGAAACTATGATAGGTGCTAGAATTCTTCTTGAATGTTTGCGAAAAGAAGGAGTTGATGAAATTTTTGGATATCCAGGGGGAGTTGTTCTTCACATTTATGATGAGCTTTATAATTGTGATTACATAAAACACTATTTAGTTCGACACGAACAAGCTGCTGTACATGCGGCAGAAGGTTATGCAAGAGCAACTGGAAAAGTTGGTGTAGCTCTTACCACATCAGGCCCTGGAGCAACTAATGCAATAACAGGAATAGCAAATGCATATTTAGATGGTTATCCAATAGTAGTTATAACCGGACAAGTTTCTGTAGATTTAATAGGCAACGATGCCTTTCAAGAAGCAGATATAGTAGGGATTACTCGTTCTTGTTGCAAACATAATTATTTAGTAAAAGATGTTAAGGATTTGCCAAGAATAATAAAAGAAGCTTTTCACATAGCGAAAACAGGTAAACCTGGACCTGTAGTAATAGATTTACCCAAAAATGTAATAGTTCAAAAAGCAAAATTTAAATATCCCGAAAAATTAGAACTTCCAGGCTATAATCCTACATACAATGGACATCCCAGACAAATTTTAAATGCCTTAAAACTTTTGTATGAAGCAAAAAGACCAGTGATAATTTCTGGTGGAGGAGTAGTTGCGTCAGGGGCAAATAAAGAACTTACGGAATTTGCTAAATATTTACACATTCCTGTAGCAAACACTTTAATGGGAATAGGAACATTTCCTGCAGATGATAAATTATCTTTAGGAATGTTAGGAATGCACGGAAATTATTGGGCAAATTATGCCGTTTCAAATTGCGATGTACTTTTTGCTGTTGGCACACGTTTTAATGATAGAATTACAGGAAGTTTGAAAAAATTCTGTTCTGATGCAAAAGTAATTCACATAGATATTGATCCTTGTTCTATTAGTAAAAACGTAAATGTTGATATTCCAATAGTAGGAGATGCAAAAAATGTTTTGACTCAAATGCTTGCCCAAGCTCAAAAAAGAGAACACGAAATTAATGTAGATTTAAAAGATAAATGGTTTGCTCAAATTGATGAATGGAAGCAAAAAAGAGCTATGCCGGTTGTAAATTCTGACAAAATTGCACCTCAAACAGTAATTCAAAAGATCTACGAATACACAAAAGATATTGATCCAATTGTTTGTACTGAAGTAGGACAGCACCAAATGTGGACAGCACAATTGTATAAATTTAATAAACCCAGACAATTTATTACATCAGGTGGATTAGGGACAATGGGTTTTGGTTTTCCTGCTGCAGTAGGTGCTGCTGTAGCAATGAAAGACAAAGTTGTTTTAAATATTGCTGGAGACGGAAGTATTCAAATGAATATTCAAGAATTAATGACGTGTGTTGATTATAATTTAAATATCAAAGTTTTTATTATAAACAACGGATATCTTGGAATGGTAAGACAATGGCAAGAAAAAATTTACAACAAACATTATTCGCAAACTCAAATATCAAGTCCTGATTATGTAAAATTAGCAGAAGCATATGGAGCTATAGGTATAAGGGTACAAAAAGAAGAAGAAATTGTTCCAGCAATAAAAAAAGCTATAGAACATAAAGGACCTGTTTTTGTTGATTTTATAGTAGAACCATTTGAAATGGTATATCCGTGGGTTCTTGCGGGAGATCCAATTAACAAAGTATTACTTTCAAATGATGTAGTAGATGAGCCGTAGGAGAACGAAGAATGAAACATACATTATCAGTTTTAGTACAAAATGAAGCAGGTGTTTTATCTAGTCTTTCAGGGCTTTTTAGTGGTAGAGGCTATAATATAGAAAGTTTAACGGTAGCACCTACTATAGACAATGAATACTCAAGAGTTACAATAGTTACATCAGGTGACGAAAAAGTTATAGAACAAATATGTAAACAATTACACAGATTAATTTATACACTAAAAGTTGCAGAAATATCGATGGAAAATTCTGTAAGCAGAGAACTTGTTCTTTTAAAAGTTACTGCAAAAGATGAAGATCGTTCGGAAATTTTAAGAATTGCCGAAATTTTTGAGGCAAAAATAGTTGATGTTTCGCCAAAAACTTATACTTTGCAAATAGTAGGAGATCAATCAAAAGTCCAAGCGGTTATAGAACTTTTAAGACCATTAGGAATAAAAGAAATAGTTCGTTCGGGATTGGTAGCAATTACAAAAGAAAACCAATTTATGATGAACGGTAAATAAGAAGGAGATACATTATGACAACAGACACTCAATTAAAAATTTACTACGACAAAGACATTGACACATCAAAACTTTTAGGTAAAAAAGTTGCAGTAGTAGGCTATGGTTCTCAAGGATATGGACAAACTTTAAATTTAAGAGATTCTGGAGTTTGTGTAAAATCGGCTCTTAGACCGGATGGAGCTTCAGCTAAAAAAGCTAAAATGGAAGGTTTAGATGTTTTAACCATAGAAGAGGCTGTAAAATGGGCAGATGTTGTTCAAATTTTAATACCTGATGAATTACAAGCAGAAGTTTACGAAAAACAAATAAAACCATATTTAAGAGCAGGACAATATTTATGTTTTTCTCATGGATTTAATATTCATTTTGGGAAAATAGTTCCTCCTTCAGATGTTAATGTAATGATGGTTGCTCCAAAGGGTCCTGGACACACAGTTAGAAGTCAATATCAAGAAGGGAAAGGTGTTCCTTGTTTAATTGCTGTACAACAAGATTATTCAGGTGACACAAAAGAAGTAGCTCTTGCTTATGCTGCATTAATAGGAGGTGCAAGGGCAGGTGTTATAGAAACTACTTTTAAAGAAGAAACTGAAACAGATCTTTTTGGCGAGCAAGCAGTTTTGTGCGGGGGATTAACTTCTTTAATACAAGCTGGATTTGAAACTCTTGTAGAAGCTGGGTATTCACCTTATATGGCTTATTTTGAATGTTGTCACGAAGTAAAATTAATTGTAGATTTAATATTCCAAGGTGGAATTGCTGATATGCGTTATTCAATTTCTAATACAGCAGAATATGGAGATTTTGTAAGCGGACCAAAAGTTATTAGTAAAGAAGCAAAAGAAGCTATGAAAAATGTCTTAAAAGATATTCAAAGTGGAAAATTTGCTGATGAATTTATGGCAGATTGCAAATCAGGTTATCCTAAGATGAAAGAATTTAGGAAAGAAGCCCAAAATCATTTAATTGAAAAAGTTGGTTCAGAACTTCGTTCAAGAATGAGTTGGGGTGGGGATAAAATTATCAACAGAGAAAGAAACTAATAAAAAGGGTCGCAATGAGTACAGCCAATCAAGCAAAAATAGAAATTTACGATACAACTTTAAGAGATGGAGCACAATCTGAAGGTATAGCTTTTTCAGTTAGTGATAAATTAAAGATTGTAAGACTTCTTGATGATTTAGGCGTTGATTACATTGAACTTGGCTGGCCTGGAGCTAATCCAAAAGATAATGAAATTTTTCAACTTATTAAAACAATTGAATTAAAAAACGCACAAATTACTGCTTTTGGCTGTACTAAAAAACCCTTGGTAGATGTAAATAAAGACAAAGTACTTGAGCAATTATTATTAGCAGATACTCCTATTGTTACTATTTTTGGAAAAACTTGGGATTTTCACGTTGAACATGCTCTCAACACTACACTTGAAGAAAATCTTAATATGATTAAAGAATCTATAGAATATCTTATTTCTAAAGGTAAAAAAGTATTTTTTGATGCAGAACATTTTTTTGATGGCTACAAAAACAATAAAGAATATGCATTGAAAACTATAAAAACTGCTTTTGAAGCAGGTGCTTCCAGAATTGTTCTTTGTGACACAAATGGAGGGACAATAAACAATCAAGTTTATAAAATTACTGATGATGTGCTAAAGTTTTTACCAAATGCAACGGTTGGTGTTCATGTTCATAATGATGGAGATTTAGCTGTAGCAAATTCAATAGCAGCGGTAGAAGCTGGAGCAATACAAATACAAGGAACAATAAATGGCTACGGAGAAAGATGCGGAAATGCAAATTTATGTTCTATAATTCCAAATCTTCAAATAAAACTTGAAAAAGAAGTAATAGGAGATAATTTAGAAAAACTTTTTTCTGTTTCAAGACAAATTGCAGAAATTGCTAACAGAAAAGCTAGTGATTATGCTCCTTTTGTAGGAAGAAGTGCCTTTGCTCACAAAGCAGGTATACACGCTAGCGGAGTTGCAAAAAGTCCTGAAACATACGAACATATTGCGCCAGAGAAAATTGGTAATTTAAGAAGAATTTTAGTAAGTGATCAAGCTGGTTCAACTACTATAAGAAAGAAACTTGAAACTTTGAAATTGCAAATAAATGTACAAGAAAATGATGTACCAACAATAATTGAGAAAATAAAAGAACTTGAATGGCAAGGATTTTCTTTTGAGAATGCCGATGCATCTTTTGAGATAACTATTTTAAAAGCTTTAAAGCAAATGCCTAATTATTTTTCTATTCTTGGTTTTAGAGTAATTGATGATACAATTGCTCCTGCTCAAATGAATTTAAATTCTGAAGCTTCAGTAAAAATAAGTATTAATGATGAAATTATTCATACGGTAAGCGAAGGAGATGGTCCTGTTAATGCTCTAGATATGGCATTAAGAAAAGCTTTGAAAGAAATTTATCCAATAATAAACAATTTTAAACTTGCTGATTTCAAAGTAAGAATTTTAGATAGTAAAGAAGGTACTGCAGCGAGAACAAGAGTTCATGTAGAAACTACAGATGGATTTAATAGGTGGGATACTGTAGGAGTTTCTTCAAACATAACAGAAGCTTCTTATATGGCACTTGTTGACAGTATTTTGTTTGGACTTTTGCTTAATAATGTTCAAGCTCTTAACGAAAATAAAGTAATGCTGTAAAATTTAAAGAACAGCTTTAATGGCAAGTCCAATAAGAATAATTCCTCCAATAATTTCTAAATATTTTGTTGGAAAATTTTTAAATAAATATCCGCTCCAAAATCCAAATAACGAATTAACAAAAGTTATTATACCTATCAAAATTGCCGGAAACCAAATATTTACATGTGAGAAACAAAGAGATATACCTGCTCCAAATGCATCAATACTTGTTGCAATTGCAAACATAAACAAACAACTAATGGAAATACAACAGATAGTTTTTTCTTTTTCTTCAAAAGCTTCTTTGATAAATTTTATACCTAAAACCAAAAATATTAAAAAAACTATCCAATTATTTATAAATTCTAAATATTTATATATACCTAATGCGCAAAAATATCCCAAAACAGGCATAAAAAACTGAAAAAATCCCAAGAAAAACGCAAGAAGAAATGAATTTCTACGTTTTTTCTCTTTAAAAATTAATCCTTGGGAAAAACTTACAACCATTGCATCAATTGATAAAGCTATTGAAAGAAGTACTATTTGAGTTATTTCCATAATTATTCTTTGTTGGCAAGTTTTTCTCTAACTTTTGTTTCAATTTCTGAAAGAATTTCAGGATTTTGTTCTAAAAATTCTTTAGCTTTATCTCTACCTTGTCCTATTTTATCATCGTTATAACTAAACCAAGCTCCAGCTTTCTTTATTATATCCATATCAGTTGCTACATCTAAAATACATCCAACTTTAGAAATTCCTTGACCATAAATAATATCAAATTCTGCTATTCTAAATGGAGGTGCTACTTTGTTTTTTGCAACTTTTACTTTTACTCTATTGCCAAATTCTTGCCCATCTTTTTTTAGCGTTTCTATTTTTCTTATTTCCATTCTTACGCTAGAATAAAATTTTAAAGCATTACCTCCTGTTGTTGTTTCAGGACTGCCGTAAATTACGCCAATTTTTGAGCGCAATTGGTTTATAAAAATTATTGTGGTTTTGGTTTTACTTACTACACCTGTTAGTTTTCTTAATGCTTGACTCATAAGTCTAGCCTGAAGACCTACATGCGAATCTCCCATTTCTCCATCTATTTCAGCTTTTGGAACTAATGCTGCTACTGAATCAACTACTATAACGTCTACTGCCCCTGAACGAACTAATTCTTCTGTAATTTCTAAAGCTTGTTCACCTGTATCAGGTTGACTTATCAAAAGTTGCTCAATATCTACTCCTAGTTTTTTGGCATATTCAGGATCAAGAGCATGTTCAGCATCTACAAAAGCCGCTATTCCTCCAAGCTTTTGGACTTCTGCTACTATATGTTGAGCTAAAGTAGTTTTTCCACTACTTTCAGGTCCATATATTTCAATGATTCTTCCTTTGGGTACTCCACCTATCCCTAATGCAATATCAAGCGAAAGTGCTCCTGTTGGAACTGATTCAATCTGTGCTGAAGATTTATCTCCAAGTTTCATTATGGATCCTTTTCCAAAATCTTTTTCTATCTTGGAAATTGCTGCATCTAATGCTTTTTGTTTTTCTATTTCCAAAATTGCTGTTTCGCTTGTTTCACTCATAATCTTATCCTTTTTTTACATAATTTATTTTTTTATTGTATCCCAAAATTGCTCCAATTGTTGTAACAATTTATTAATTTTTTTATACAAAAAAAAGACTGCAAATTTTGCAGTCTTTTTTTGTTATTTTTAAAAATTAATATCTGTAATGAGCAAATGCCTTGTTTGCTTCTGCCATTTTGTGGGTATCTTCTTTTTTCTTAACAGAAGCACCTTGATTGTTTGAAGCATCTAAAAGTTCTGCAACAAGTTTGTCTATCATAGATTTTCCACTACGACTTTTAGCTGTTTGAATAATCCAAGTAGAACCTATTGCAACTCCTAAATCAGGTCTTACTTCTATAGGTACTTGATAAGTAGATCCCCCAATTCTACGAGCTTTAACTTGTAAAAGAGGAGTTACATTTTTAATTGCTTGCTCAAAAACTTCAACGGGATTTTGTTTAGTTTTTTCTTGAATTCTATCCATTGCAGAATAAAAAATCTTTTCTGCTATACTTTTTTTGCCTTTTCTCATTAATCTGTTGATAAACTTAGCAATATCTTTGCTGTTATAAACAGGATCAGGCATTGGAATTCTTTTTTGTGGTTTACTTCTTCTTGACATTTATATAATCCTTTTCTTATTTCTTAGCTTTGGCTTTTTTGGCGCCATATTTACTTCTTGCTTGATTTCTGTTTTGAACACCTTGAGTATCAAGAGTTCCTCTAATAATGTGGTATCTTACACCAGGAAGATCTTTTACCCTGCCACCTCTAATTAAAACAACAGAGTGTTCTTGTAAATTATGTCCAATACCAGGAATGTAACTTGAAACTTCAAAACCATTTGTAAGTCTAATCCTTGCTACTTTTCTTAAAGCTGAGTTTGGTTTTTTAGGTGTTGTTGTATAAACTCTTGTACAAACCCCTCTTCTTTGAGGACAATTTGTAAGCGCTGGTGATTTAGTTTTCTTTTTTAATTTAGTTCTTTCTTTACGAACTAACTGATTTAATGTAGGCACACATACCTCCTTATGCCGTTATTGCGTCCAATGTTAATAAATTGCGTTATCTAAACATGCCGGCTTTACCGACATATAATAATAATTATCAACAGACATAACACAATGTCAAGGCAATGTTTTGAGCTATAATTTATTGAAAAAATTTGTAACGAATTGGTAGGTTTTAAACTCCAAGTTTTTTCTTTGTGTAGTTAATTAAACCACCTTCTTCAATAAGTTGGGCTATAGAACCTTCATATTTCGCACATTTGTATTCTTTATTTTGCGTACAATTATAAATAATACCTTTGGCTAAATCTACTTCAATTTTATCGCCTTTTTTTACTTCATCTGGCAATACAGAATTTTCTAATATAGGAAGTCCAATATTAATTGCATTTCTAAAAAATATTCTGGCAAAAGTTTTGGCAATAACAACACTTATTCCACTTGCTTTTATAGCTATTGGAGCGTGTTCTCTTGAACTACCACAACCAAAATTTTCTCCAGCTATTATTATGTCTCCTTCTTTTACATTTGATGCAAAATCTTTGTCTATATCTTCCATGCAATATTTAGCTAGTTCGTTTGGATCAGAAGTATTTAAATATCTGGCAGGAATAATTACATCAGTATCAACATTATCTTTGTAAACCCAAGCATTACCTGAAATGTTTGCCATTGGAAAACTCCTTTTATTTTCTCACTTTATTTTAAATAATATAACAAAACATTTACCCTTTCAATAAAACTATTAAATCTTTGTGTTAATTCTCTATGAGAATATTGCTTTTAATGTTTAAAAAAAGGTAAAATGTGGAATATATATTTTGAAAGCTTTTGGAATTTAAATATGTCTGAACATTTTGAAAAAAAATTAACTTTTGATGAATATTACAAAGATTATTTTTTGTCCCAAAAATATTTTTTTGATTTTGCCACAAAAGGTGCCTTTTTAGATATTGCAGAATTACGAAATGGTTCTAGAAAATATTGTTTTGAATTTAAAAAATTGGGTTCTCTCCCTTGCCCTTGCTGTGGAAAAATAATGACAACTCGTGAAGAACTTTTATCCTTTATTGATAATGTAAAAATTAAAAAAGGGATAGAACTTTTTGATGAATTAGAAAAATATAGACCTAGATTAAGAGGAGTTGAATTACAAATTGTTAAAAAATTGAAAAATCTTGCGCAAAAACATAATGGCAAAAATCTTAAAGAATTGTTTATATTAATGTACAGAAATTCTATAAAACAATTGGAAAATTCCCAAAAAAAAGTTATTGCAAAAATAAGTAAATTATCTGATGGTTTGGAAGGAGAAACTTTAAAGGCTGTAAAAAAAGATATAGCTTTTGTTTCTAAACTTTTGAGAAAAAGAAAACATACCCAAACATTTAAAAGAAAAACTTTTATAGCTAATTTTTATAAATTAATGTCAGAAGAAAAATTAGAGAGAAATAAAAAAATTTTAGAACTCATAGCTTTAAAAGCCAAAAAACTTCCAACTTCTGGAAATAGTGCTGATGCTTTTGTTGTTAAATATCACAGAAGATCTATTGAAGAAATTGCGCAAAGACTTTTGGATGCATCTTTAGCAAGTACTGAGCATATTATGCCTCGCTCTGATGGTGGAGTTAATGATCCTTCTAATTATCTTGTACAATGTAAATTTTGTAATAATGAAAGAAGTTCTATGAATTATAAAGATTGGCTTAAACGTCATCCGGAAATGCGTTCAAATTTGCAAATATATATAGACAAAGTAATTTCTTTAATTATTGAAAATAAAATTAAAAATCATGATTTTTATCCTTTAGTTATTAAATCTACTTTGCTAAAAGAATCTGATGGACTTTTGGATGTAAGAGTTAATAGAATTTTTAATTATCTAAAATTAAAATATTTAAAAAAATAAATATAATTTAAATTTTAGTAAAATTCTTACAAAAAAGAAATAGCTTTTATAATTTTATTTTCAAATTCTTTAGGATTTACATTTAAAGGCAAATTATCCAAAATAATTGCAAAAACAAGATCTTTTCCAGAATTTGTTGTTATATAACCTGTAATGCTACTAGTATTGGCATGTGTACCTGTTTTTACTTTGATTTTTCCATTTAATTCAGGTAATCTTCCACGAAATGTTCCGTTTGTAGGGTCGGACATAGTGTTTTTAATAAATTCAAAATTATGATTTTTGCTTATAACTAATAAAGCTTCTGTTAAAAAATCAGATGTTATATAGTCATTCATTGAAGCGCCTGATGCATCAACAATAATAATATTTTTCATATCAATTCCGTTTTCTTCATAAAAATTTTTAACTACTTCTAAACCATTTTGAGTTGTTCCTGTATTATCTGTTTTTATGCTGCCGGCATGTTTAATAAGTATTTCTGCTGCTAAATTATCACTGTTTTGGTTAATACGTTTTAGTACATCTTCAATTGTGTGTGTTATTGCGCCTTCTTCTGCGCAAAAACGAGGAAGTTTTTCATATTTAAAATTAGCATTAATGGGAATATTGTTGGATAAAAAGGCATACATTAAAACGTTATGATACATTTGTTGGGGATTTTTGGCAGGAATGTATATAATTTGATTTTCTTTTATTGTCCCTGACAAAGTTATTTTGGGATTTGTTGCAAAAATATCACGAGTGCTTTTTATAAAATTTGTATCACCATAAGAAATGTTGTTGATTATTGGTTCTTTGTATTCTTTGGCATATTCAATTGTTACTGTATTTTTTCTGCTTAAATTGGCTTTAACCATAAAAAGATTTCGGTTAATAATATAAGGACTCATTTGTGGAAAATAAATATTGGCATTGTCATCCCATTGCCAGCCAATACCAAAAGATTCTTTATCAATAATGGTGTCATCTATTATGAAATTTTTAATCATTTCAGTATTTTTAGATTTGTATTGAGATACTAAATTTAAAATATCTTCGTAACTAAACAATGGATCTGCTCCAACTTTTAGATAAATTTTGTTTCCGTTTCTATACAGAGCTGTTTTGAAATTGTAATCTTTGCCTAAATAATTAAGAGCTGCAGAACTGGTTACAATTTTTAATGTAGATGCAGGATGAACAAGTATTTTAGGATTTTTTTGGTAAATAATTTCCCCTGTGTTTTTATCTTTTACGCTAATACTTATTATTGCAGGAGAGAATGATTTTTCTGCATTGATAATTGCATCAATAGAGTTCGCAAAAGCTTTTGGTGTTATTAAAAACAATAAAAGTATTATTGCTTTATAAATGAAAATTTTTCTAACCATTTGTCTTTGTCCTCAATAATTGTGTAATTTTTTATGTAATTTAATGCATCATCAACATCTTTGGCCTTATAAAAAAGTTCGCAGCAATTACCATGAGCAAATTTTTCTTTGTAAAAATTTTCGAAAAATTCAAATAATTTTTCGTAAAAATTATTTATATTCAAAAATACAATGGGTTTGTAATGATATCCCAATTGCTTTGCTACAATTATTTCAGATATTTCTTCTAATGTCCCAAAACCTCCAGGCATTGCTATAAATGCATCTGCATTAAGTTCCATGGTCATTTTTCTTTCTCTCATATCTTTAGTTATTATAAGTTCAATTTTTTTGTTAAATTTGATTTTAGAATTATATATTTTTTCAGGTACTACTCCTAAAACTTTTGCTCCTAAATTAAATGCTGTATTTGCTATTTCTCCCATAAGACCTAAAGAACTTCCACCATATACAAGTCCGTAATTATTTTGAGCAAGCTTTTCTCCAAGTTCTTTGGCTGCTTCAAAATATTGTTGATCTATAAAATCACCTGACGAGCAATAAACACATATGTTTTTTATCACTTATAACTCCTTCGAAAATTTATTGTTTTCATCTACTAAAATAACTGTAGGTAAAAAATTATCTGCCTCTTCAGGTGTCATTGTAGCATATGCAGCTATTATTATTTTGTCTCCTTTTGCAACTTTTCTTGCTGCTGCTCCGTTAAGACATATTTTGCCAGAATTAGCTTCTCCTTTAATTACATAAGTCGAAAATCTTTCACCGTTGTTAATATTATAAATATCAACTTTTTGATGTAATTTCAAATTTGCTTTTTTAATTAATATTTCATCAATAGTTATAGAACCTACGTAATTAATATTTGCATCGGTTACTGTTGCTCTATGAATTTTGGAAGATAAAATTTCAATAAACATAATTTCCTTTTCTTTTATTTATATCTTATTCCTGCTTGTTTCATTCTTGCAATTGCTTTTTTCAATGTTTCCTCATCTTTTGTTAAAGCAATTCTAAAATAACCTTCTCCGCATTTGCCATAACCTATTCCAGGAGGAACTACCACGTGAGCTTTTTCTATCATCATAGCAGCAAAATCGGCACTTGGCATTTTGTTTGGGGTTGGTAACCATAAATAAAAAGTTGCTTTTGATGATTGAATATTCCAGCCTAATTCTCTTAAACCATTTTCTACTATATCTCTACGTTTTGCGTACATTTTATTAAGATTTTCAATAACTTCCTTTGGTGTTTCATAAGCTTCTATGGCAGCTTCTTGAATGGCTTTAAATACCCCGCTGTCAATATTGTTTTTAATTGTTCCAAGAGCTGTTATTGCTTCTTTGTTTCCACAAGCAAAACCAATACGCCAACCTGTCATGTTATATGATTTACTATGAGAATAAAATTCAATAGCAACTTCTTTTGCTCCTTCAATTTGCAAAATAGAAGGAGCTTTGTATCCTTCGTATGTCATTTCACTATATGCTTGGTCATTACATATTAAAATGTCATATTTTTTCGCGAAATCTACAGCTTTTTGATAAAAATTTAAATCAGCTACAGCTCCTGTTGGATTATTTGGATAATTTAAAAACATTAATTTTGCTTTTTTGGCAATTTCAGCAGGAATTTTGTCGAAATCAGGAAGAAAATGGTTTTCTTCTAAAAGGGGCATAATATATGGTTCGCCTCCAGCAAGTATTGTTGCATTTTGGTAAACGGGATACCCAGGATCTGGGACAAGAGTAATATCTCCTGCATCAACAAAAGCAAAGAAAATATGTGCAATACCTTCTTTTGAGCCTATTAAAGCTAAAACTTCATTTTCCGAATTAAGATTAACTCCAAAACGTTTTTGCATCCATTTAGCACTAGCTTCTCTAAATGTTTTGGTACCTTGGTAAGGGGGATAATCGTGATTTTGGGAATTATCAATAGCTTTGTGCATTGCTTCAACAATATTTGGTAATGTTGGTGTGTCAGGATCTCCAATACCTAAACTTATTATGTCTATTCCTTTTGCTTTTGCTTCATCAATTTTTTTGTCAATTTGTGCAAATAAATATGGAGGTATTTGTTCTAATCTTTTAGATATTTTCATGGTTTTATCCTAATATTTCTGCCCGTTTATATTTTTATCACAAAAATAATTTTAGAGCTATGCAGCTTTTTGCTTTTAATTTTGACAGTTGACTTTTATTTGTTTAATATTATCTTATGGAAAATGATGTTAGTTTAAGAAATTTAGCACATCTTGGCGATAGTGTATATGAACTTTTTATAAGAGAATATACTGTTTTTCAAACTAAAAATATACAAAAACTTCATAAACTTACTGTTTCTTATGTTAATGCTGAATTTCAAACTGAATTGTTAGCTAAATTAGAACCAATTTTGCACGAAAAAGAATTAGATATAATAAGACGTGCTAGAAATCTTTCTACTACTACATCAAGAAGAATTAATCATAAACTACATAGATTAGCTACTGCTTTTGAAGTGCTTTTAGGATATTTGTATTTGTACGATAAAAATAGACTTAAAGAAATTTTTGAAATTATAAAAAACTATATTTAAGGTTTTCGATTGTCTTTTCGCCAACAAGATGTTTTGGGGTCATATGTGTAAACTTCAAATTCTTTGCCGTTTGTTTTAATTTTTACTGTATTATCCATATCTGTTCTGTAAATTCTGCTTCCTCTTAAACACGAAAGAGCTTTAGGATGTGGGTGTCCATATTGATTTTCTCCAACACTTATAACAGAAACACTAGGAGCAACTAATTTGGCCATTTTTTCATCTACAGAATTATAACTTCCGTGATGACCTACTTTGAAAAGTTCAATTTCTCCTGTTGGATTAAGATGAGCTTTTAGCATATCGTAACTGTTTTTTTCGTTATCTCCCATTAATATTGCATCAAATTCTTTGTATTTAAAAATTAAAATTATGGAAGTATCATTTTGGCTTCTTGGATTTGTGTCTGGTGGTTTAAAAGCAATAATACTTATATCTTCATCTGGAGAAATTTCTTCTGCTTTTGTAATTTTGTATTCCGTTTCTTCTTTTGTGTTCAAATAATTTTGTAACCTTAAAAAAGCTTTGTTTTTAGCTTTTTCTCCATTTGTTATAATTTTTTTAACCATAATATTTTCTAAAACATCGACAGTCCCTCCTATATGATCACTGTCTGGATGTGTAAGTATCAATAAATCTATGTAATTTATTCCATTTACTTTCAAAAATGGAACAATTATAGAGCCTCCGGAATTACGAACTTTGCCATAATTTTTCCCTGTGTCTACTAAAATTCTTTTATCATTAGGAGTTTTTATAAAAATACTGTCTGCTTCACCTACATTTAAAAATGTAAAAGTTAAATCATTTGCTAAACTTTTTAAGTTAAAGCAAAACAATATAATAATAGCAAGTAGTCCGGTCACAATATTTATTCGGATATTTTTGAATTTACATTTTAGCATATATAAAAATAGAAATATTAGTAAATAGTATAATACTATTTCAATAAAATGTAACTTGGTTACACGGATAATATTATTAGGTAAAGTAGAAAAAAATTGTGCTACAAAAATCATGAATGTTAAAAAAGGTTCATTCAATTTATCTAATCCCAAACATATCCAAGATCCAATTATAGGTAAAAGAGCGAAAATACTTGAAATAAATCCACAAAAGCTAATTATTGCCATAAATGGAACAACTAACATATTTGCAAGAATTGAATATACTGAAAATGTCTGAAAATAATACATTTGAATTGGTGCAGCAAAAATTTGTGCTATGAAAGGTATAACAAACCATCCGCTAATTTTGGGAGGCAACCATTTTATAATTTGCATAGTTGGTAGAGTATAATTTATCAAACCAAAAGTAACCATAAAAGAAAGCAAAAATCCAATATCATTTAAAAGTAAAGGATTATAAATAAGTAAAATAGTACAAACTATAAACAAAATAGTATTATTGTTTGAATTTCTATTTAAAAGTTTTCCTAAAAGTGCCAGCTCAAGCATCCAAGTAGCTCTAGTAACTGATGGAGGTAGTCCTGTCATTAGTGCATAAAAAAATACTATAATTCCTCCTGATATTATTGTTATTTTGTAAGGAATTTTAAGATTTATTAAAATAAAAAACCAAATACCAAATATAAATGCAACATTCATTCCTGATGCAGCTAAAAGATGGTATAAGCCAGAATTTATAAAATTTGTTTTCAATTCTAAAGAAGGTTTAATTGCCTCACTTCCAAAAACAATTCCTCCCAATATTTCTGTTTTATTTTGATTTAAATATTTTTTGTGTTTTGTTATGATGTTTTCTCTTATTTTGTCCACATATTTTAAAAATTTGTCGTAAAAATGAGATTTTGTATTAATAATCTCGAGTGAATCTGCAAAAGCAAGAGTAAAAATGTGAGAATTAGCAAGATATTTTCCATAATCAAATTCCCCAGGATTGGAAAATGTTTCGGGAATTATTATAAAAGCGTGAAGTTTTAAATTATTTCCTCTGTAAATTTTTTCTGTAATTTTTTCGTCCAAAAAGACTTTTGTTTTTGCCTTGATTTCTTTCTCGGTATTGTTTTTATCAATTAATTTATATGCTTCAAAATCAAATCTTATTTTGTTGTAGTTAGTTTTTTCAGGTAAAGAAATAATTTTACCTTCTAATAAAACATTTTGTTTGTTGTATAACATCAAAACGTCCCCAATAGGTTTGCGAATTTCTGTATAAAAAATGCTTAAAATGAAAAATACTAACAAAACTATTCCAAAAATTTTGCTGTAATATTTCTTCCAAAAGCCAAACAAAATTAATAAAATAATTAATGGAAAAATGAAAAAGATTTTGTTCCATAATACAGTACAAACTGCTGCAATTATAACTGTACAAAAAGCAATAGTTTTTTGATTAGGGTTAAAAGGCAATTCATTCATTGTAAACCCATTTTTTTCTACTAAACCATTGAAAAGCACTTAAAATCAAAATAACTATAAAAAGCACATAAGCAATAGCAGAAGCTTTTCCTATTTTGAAAAATTCAAATGCATTTTTATACATCCAATAAACTAATACAGTAGTTGAATTCTCAGGACCTCCTTGAGTCATAAGAAAAATTAAATCAAATATTTGGAAAGATGAAATAGTTGTGATTAAACTTACAAATAAAATAGTTGGACTTAATAAAGGACAAGTTATTTTGAAAAATTTTGAAATATTTGTAGCCCCATCAATTTTTGCAGCTTCGTCAATTTCTTCTGGTATATTTTGTAGACCAGTAAGCATTAATATCATATTATATCCAATATTTTTCCAGACGCTTACAAATATCAAAGTAGCCATAGCTGTTTTGGGATTGTATAACCATTTAATATTTGATTGAAATATAAAATTAAAGATACCATAATTAGGATCAAATATCCAACTCCAAACTACGGCTAAAACAATCATAGGAGTAATATAGGGCAAAAAATATATCGTTTTAAAAAATTTAGTAAATTTAATTTTTTCATTTAAAATAATAGCTAAAATCAAAGGAATAATTACCGCAAAAATAGTTGTTAAAATTGCATAAACGATTGTATTAAAAAGGATTTGCCAAAAAAATTTTTCATTAAATAATTCAATATAATTGTTTAATCCTACAAATTTAGGTAAATTAATTAAATTCCAATCCAGCAAACTTATGTAAAAAGAAACACATATAGGAACCACAATAAAAATAAAAGTTCCCGCAATTGCAGGAGCTAAAAATATCCAAGCTGAATATCTCTCTTCAAAAAAAATCTTTTTCAAAATAAACCTAACATTTACTTAAATCCTTAAATATTATAATATAGTAAATATGAAAAAGTCACTTATAGTAGAATTATTTATATTTGCAATCCTTACGACAATGTTGGTTGTTGTAGGCACAAAAGTTGTTAAACATACTTTTGATATTGGAACAACTTATCATTTAGCTTTTAAAGATATTGATGGAATTGTAATAGGTTCTCCTGTAAGAATACTTGGCGTAGATATAGGTCATGTAACTAAAATTCAAAGCAATTTTGACGAGATATATATAGATTTTGTTGTAACACACGATAAAGTAAAAATTCCACAAGGAACAAAGGCAACGATTGAATTTTTTGGCTTAGCAGGTTCTCGCTCAATTGAACTTACTCCGCCTGATTCTAAAACTAATGCTCAAGGTATATTAATAGAAGCTCCAATACGAATTGGAGATGCTTTTGATATTATGGCGCAATTTGCAAAAGCTATGATGGTTTCTGTAGGAGGACTATATGAATTTGCCAAAAATCGTACTCAACGAGAAGTAGAAATGACTACAGCTGCTTTTCTGAATAATACAAATAATGCTGATGATTCTATAGAAAATTTAACAAATATAATTCAACAAGGAGGAGCTAAAGTTCACAAAAGTTTTGAGGGAACTACAAAAGGTATGACAAGAGTTTATGATGAAGCTCAAATGCTTAATGTATCTCGTAATATAAATGTTGCAAAATATGCAACAAATCTTACTAAGCGTTCTTTGATTAAATTTCATAGAAAAATAAAAGATTTTAATAAATATTCTGAAATCAGTACAAATAATGTTAATTATGCTTGTAAAAAAATAGAAGGTATTGGAGAAAAAGTAAAACAATTGGATGGCTTGCACAATGCTTTTGTTAATTTAGATTCTGCACTTTGTACTTTAGACAAAAATCTTTCTCAAGAAAATTTAGATAAAGTTTATGATTCAATGGATTATGTAAGAATTTTAAGTGAAAATTTAAAAGATAAAATTTAGTTATTAATTATTACCTAGAATTTTTTCAATATCAATTTCTAATCCAAGTTTCAAGGCATAAAAACTTATTTCGGAAAATTTATTTTCTAAAAGAGCTTTTATTTTTACTGCATCTTTTTCTGTTGTTATTATTCCTTTTACTCCAAGTTTTTTAGCTTCAGCTATTATGTTTTGAATGTCTTCTTTTGTGTATAAATGATGATCTTCGAAAATCCTTTTTTTTAAAATTTGAAACCCTTGATTTTCTAAATATTCAAAGAAAAATTTTGGTTGTCCTATACCAGCAAAAGCATAAATTTTTTCTGGAGGTAACAATTGTTCGTTTTTGTTTAGATTGTATATGCCTTTTGGAACAAAATTACAAACAAAAGTTTTCTTTTTGTATTCTAATTGTATTTGTTTGGCAAAATTATTACATTTTTCTTGAGCTTCTTTATCTAAAGCTTTCTTGTTCATAATAAGGATACAATCAGCACGTTTTAATTCTTGCAAAGGTTCTCTTAAAGGTCCTTGTGGAAGTAATTTCCCATTTCCGAATTTAAGATTTCCATCAATTAACATTATGTTTAAATCTCTTTTTAGTTGTAAATGTTGAAATCCATCATCTAAAATTAAAATTTCAGCTTTTTGTTCTTGAATAGCTATTTTTGCAGCCTCAATACGATTTTTACTTGTTAATACCGCTGTTTTGTGTGAATTATAAGCAAGCCAATAAGGTTCATCTCCACTCATATGAGCACAAAAAAATATATTTTCACCATCACTTATTGTATTTACTTGTGTGTTTGCAAGTTTGCCTCCATAACCTCGACTTAAAATAGCTGTTTTTTTGTTTAGTTTTTCTGAAAAATAATTTGCAATTGCTACACAAACAGGAGTCTTTCCCGTACCTCCTGTAGTAATGTTGCCTATTGAAATAACGTAAGCATTTACTTTTTGGCTTTTTTTAAAGCCAATTTTGTAAGCTAATAACCTTAAATGTACACCAATTCCATAAAATACTTTGGCAAAACCTAAACTCCAATATATAAGTTTTCCTTCAAATGTTAAATATTTTGCGTAGTGGATATGTGCTATATAATTTTTCATAAATTAAAACATTAATCTAAACAACAAAAATCTTTTATTCAATTTTTCGGAGAATTTTTTAAGATTTTTCGATGTCTCTGCTGCATCATTCACAATTCCGGCAATTTTTTTCTGCTCACTTGCCGGTATGTTATCTACTTTTTCAAGTATTGATGATAGTATACACATGGATTTGTTCATATTGTCTATGGTATCGTTAACTTTAGATTTCATTTCTTCATCTTTAGTTAATTCATTTACTGATGCAGAAATTTCTGAAACATTTTTCATGGTTTCATTTAAATAAGCAATTGTTTGCTGAGTTTTTTCATCTCCTAAAATATTTGAAATTTGTTTTGATGATTCATCAAGCGACTTTGTCATAGAAATAACAGATTTTTGAAATTCTGGATCACCTGCTATTGTATTTAAATTATTTGCTAATAAAGCTAATTCTTCAGATAATTGATTAGCCATTTTTAAAAGAGCATCTATATCATTTTTGGAACTTTCTACAAGAATAGTTGTTTTGTCTATAAGTTCAGTAGTCTTAAGAGAAATAGTTTTAACATTTCTAAGAGCATCTTTAATATCAATAATTACATCATCACTTAAAACAGCATTTATTTTGTTATTGGTTTCGTTTAAAGCTTTCGCTGCTTGTAATTGTAAATCTAAAAATTCTCTAATACGAACAGGTTCAACAATTGTATATGGTGAATCTGAAGCTATGTAATAAACTTTTGAGTTTTTGTTATTTAATCTTAAAACAGGATTTTCTCCTACTTTTAAAATTTTAGGTTCAAATAATTGAGGAAGTTCTAAATTCGAAACATTTAAAACAAAACCTATTTTAGCTATATAAGGTACTTCGTATTGTTCTCTCAATTCTAAAGGTAAAGAGAGTCTATCAACAGTTTCTGTGCTTTTTATTTCTCCAACTACAGTGTAATCTTCTTTTGTATCATTAAATGTGTATAATTCAACTTTGTCTCCTTTTTGTACTCCAATGGAAGTTTTTTCTGATTTTAAAGGCATATATACATAATTTATTTGAGGAGGAGTAATTTCAATAAATTTTTCGCCAATAATTCCTGATTGTTGAATAGAAATTTCAGAACCTACAGGTATTTCTATACCTGGTTCGGTTATAACAAATCTTACATTTACATAGCTTATGTCAGGTGTAATAAAAGGAGTAATTTCTTCAATTTGTCCTACTCTAAGTCCCATAATTTGAACTCCTGAACCAGCTCTCATTCCATCTACGTCGTGAAACATTACAGTAATACGATTACCTGAACTGATTGCTCGACCTTTTAACCACATAACAGAAAAAATTAAAATAGTTAGTGCTATAAGTGTTAATATTCCTACTTTTAATGCCGGTGAAAATTTCATATTATTTATCCTCTTAAATTAAATTCCTGCAGAAGTTCTCATGGGACCATCTTTTTGTGCTTCAACAAATTGTTTTGTATATTCATTGTCAGCTTTTAACATTTCATTTGGTGTCCCATTCCAAACAATATGTCCATTGTATAACATTATAACTTTGTCTGCTGTTCTTGTTATTGTAGACATTTGGTGAGTTACAACAATTGATGCTGCATTAAGCTCTTTTTTTAATACAGTCATATAATCTTCAATAACAGTAGAAGAAATTGGATCTAATCCTGCTGTAGGTTCGTCGTATAAAATAATTTTGGGGTCAGTAACTATTCCACGGGCAAAGCTCACACGTTTTTGCATACCCCCTGATAATTCATTTGGATATTTATTTTCAATGCCTGATAAACCTACTATGTTTAATTTTTCTTTTATTATTTCTTTTATTTGTGCTTTTGTGTATTTACCTTTTAAATCTTCTCTTTCATCTAAAGCAAAAGAAATATTATCTGCTATATTTAAACTGTCAAATAATGCAGAATATTGAAACAACATTGCAAAATTTTTGTCGCCTAAAATTACTTGTCCACTATCAGGTTTTAAAAGACCACTTATAATTTTTAAAATAGTACTTTTGCCTGAACCACTTACTCCTACTATTGCAAGAGTTTCCCCCTTTTCAACTTTAAAGGTTATATCTTTTAAAACTTCCTTGTCATCAAATTTTTTGAAAATATTTTGAACTTCTATCATATTAACCTATATAAATAATGCTGAAATAATATAATCAAATATTGCTGCAATTGTAATTGACCAAACAACTCCTTTTGTAGTAGCTTTGCCAACATCTAATGCTCCTCCTTTTGTTTCGTATCCTATGGTGGCACAAACTACAGCAATTATACCACCAAAAACGGCACCTTTGACAAGACTTGCAGAAATATCTTTTAAAAACAATCCCATTCTAACAGATTCTAAATAACCAACAGCAGTAAGTTCTGTATGAGCTACACTAGTAAACAAACCTCCTAAAATTCCCGTAGTACAAGCAATTATTACAGCAAGAGGAACAATTAAAATTGCTGCAGTAACTTTTGGAGCTATTAGATATTGAATGGGATTAACTTTTAATGTTTTCATGGCATCTATTTGTTCTGTAACTTTCATAGAAGCAATTTCAGCAGCTATAGAAGATCCTTCCATAAAAACTATAGCAAAAGCAGCCATAATAGGGCCTAATTCTTTTAACATAACAAGAGTAACAAAAGCTCCCACGAAATTTCCTCCGCCTTGTTTTACCATTTCTGTTGCTAGTTGCAAAGAAATAATCATTCCTGCAAGCCAAGAAATCATTATCACCAAAGGAAGTGAATCTACTCCTATTCTTGCAGCTTCTGAAATTGTTTTTTTAATACTTACTTTACCTTTCAGAACTAAAATAAACACATCTCGTAAATTAAATCCAATATAACCAATTGTTTCAAGCGTTTTTGCAAAAGTACAAAATGCACTTGAAAATATTTTGAAAAATATACTGTTTTTTATAAAATTTTTTATATAAATTTGTTCCATTAGACTTTCTTTTTTGTTTTGATTATATCACAAAGAAATAGTCTATGAAAAGTATAATTATATTTCCTGTTGTTTTTCTTCATTATTATCTAAAGTTTCAGTTTTTTCAGACAATAAGTTGTTATTTGGGTTTAAACGTTTTAAATCTAAGATATCAATAATTTTTACAGAATAATCAATTGAATTAGCAAATAATTCAAAAAGTTCTTTTAATTTATTTAATGAATAACATATAGAAAATTCAAATAAATCTTTATATTTAACATAATTATAAAATAAAGATAAACAATTAGAATCAATAACAATGAGAAAACCATTTATGGGAAGAATATTTTCTTGATAATACATAACTAAATTATTACAAGTGTATTCATCAAAAAATTTAGAAGCTTCTTGTTGATTATCTGTATAAATTTCAAAATAATTGTTAAATTGAGAATTATTTATTTCCAGTTTTGAGAAATTTTCAGGCAATTCAGTAATTTTCTCAATTGCTTTAATTTTATCTTTCATTGCTCCTTTTTTATAAACAAGGAATTTTTCTCTAATACCATTTATAAAAATGGTACAATTGGGCATAAAAGATAAATATCCATAAAAATTCTCCAACTATATTTTGTTTAATTATGACATTGTTTGTTTTTTACTAAACAAATATTATTAAAGGTGTAAAGAACTAATTATTTTTCATGTTAAAATAATTTTATTATGCAATTAAAAATTGAAAAAATAAAAACTTTAAAAGGCGAAATAGAAGTTCCTCCTGATAAATCTCTTAGTCATCGTGCAGTAATGTTGGGAGCTTTATGTAAAGGAAAAATAAAAATAAAAAACTATTCTCAAGGAGAGGATTGTCAAAATACTTTGAAAATATTTAAAGAACTTGGAGCTAAAATTGATTTTGAAAATGAAAAAAATTTTAGCTTAGAATGCAAAGAGCTTTCTAACCCCCAAAAACCTCTTTATGTTGGTAATTCAGGCACTACGATAAGACTTTTAAGTGGAATTTTAGTTGGACAAAATTTTGAAAGTATACTTGAAGGTGATGAGAGTTTATCTAAAAGACCTATGAAGCGAATTATAGAGCCTTTAAAGCTTATGGGAGCTAATATTTCTTCTAAAAATAATGATTTCAAAGCTCCTTTAATTATAAAAAAGTCTTTACTTAATGGAATAAATTATGTTTCTCCTATTGCAAGTGCGCAGGTAAAATCTTGTTTATTATTTGCAGGACTTTTTGCTAAGGGTAAAACAACTATTACTGAACCATTTCAATCCCGAGATCATTCTGAAAGAATGCTTAAATATTTGGGAGCTAATATAGAAATTAATGGCTTGGAAATTGGAATTACTCCTTCAGAGCTTTACCCTAGTGATTTAATAATTCCAGGAGATATTTCATCGGCTGCGTTCTTTTTAGTTGCTGCTGCAATTGTTCCTAATGCTGAAATAACAATAAAAAATGTTGGCATAAATTCAACACGAACAGGCATTATAGATGTAATGAAAAAAATGGGGGTAAACATTCAAATACTAAATTCAAGAATAATTTGTAATGAAGAAATTGCTGACATAAAAGTTTCATATAGCGAAAATCTTAAAGGTATAACTATACAAGGTAATTTAATTCCACGTTTAATTGACGAATTGCCTGTTATTACAATTTTAGCTTCACAAGCTGTAGGAAAAACTATTGTAAAAGATGCTTGGGATTTAAGAAACAAAGAATCGGATAGAATAAAAGCTGTGTGTTGTGAATTTTCAAAATTAGGAATGTGTATACAAGAAAAAGACGATGGTTTTGAAATAGAAGGTAAAACAAAACTTAAAGGTGATAAAATAATTGAGACATATAATGATCATAGATTAGCTATGAGTGCTTATATTGCAGGATTAATTTGTGAAAAACCTTTGATAATTAATGATTTTCAATGGGTTAATACATCTTTCCCTGAATTTGTTCAAACAATAGAAAAATTAAAAGAGGAATAAAAATGGCCAAAAGAAATTACGCAAAAAGAGAAACAAAAGAATACAATTTTTTGACAGAAATTTTTCAATGGATTGCTGTTTGGATTTTTGTAGTACCTTATGTTATTACTTTTTTCAGAGTAAAAATTGTGGGAAGAGAAAATATCCCAAAAGGCGAATCATTTTTAGTAGCTCCTACTCATTCGTCTTATCTTGATCCAGAACTTGTTTCTTTTGCAACTCAAAGACCTATAGCTTATATGGCTAAAAAAGAACTGTATGATGTACCAATTTTGTGTCCTATTATTGTTGCCCTTGGTACTTTTGCAGTAGACAGAAATAAATTAGAAATAGCTACAATTAGAACTGCTCAAGCAATTATGAAAACAAAAAGATGGATACTTGCGATGTTTCCTCAAGGCAACAGAGATTTACCTGGGAAAATTACCAAAATAAATCCTGGATTTGCATATTTAGCAAGAGCAGCAAAAGCTAAGATACTACCAGTTTCTATTAAAGGAGCTAATGGATTTAGTAAAATACCTTTTTCCAAAAAGCTTGTAATAAAAATTGGTGAACCATTTGCTCCATCAAAAGATCTTGCAGATACAATGGAACAATGGTGCGAAGCTATAGTTAAATTAGGTGATTACGAAATTGAGCAAAGTGCAAAAGATAAAATTCAAAAAATAAGAGAAAAGAAAGATTCCCATGAAAGCGTTAATACAGAGAGTTAAATTTGCAAATGTTACGATAAAAGGACAAAAATATTCGCAAATTAATGGGGGTTTATTAATATTTTTAGGTGTTGAAAAAAATGATTCCCAAAAACAAGCAGATTATTTAGTTAACAAAATTCTTAAACTACGTATTTTTGAAGATGAAAATGAGAAAATGAATTTTTCTGTAACAGATATTAAAGGAGAAATTTTGGTTGTTTCTCAATTTACTTTAGCGGCTGATTGTAAAAAAGGTACTCGTCCTAGTTTCGATAATGCTAAAAATCCTGAAGAAGCAAATAAACTTTATGAATATTTTGTTTTATGTTTGAAAAATTGTGGTTTATCTGTTAAAACGGGAGTCTTTAAAGCAATGATGGAAATAAATCTTCTTAATGATGGGCCTGTAACTTTTATGGTTGAAGCCAATTAATATCTTTTATGGGCGAATTCTATCCATAAGTCTTGGAAATGGAATAGTTTCTCTTACATGATGCAAGCCACATATCCAAGCAACAGTTCTTTCTATTCCTAAACCAAAACCTGAATGGGGAACACTTCCATATTTTCTCAAATCTAAATACCAATCAAAAGCTTCTTCTGGTAAATTGTGTTTTTTAATTTTAGATAAAAGTATATTCATATTTTCTTCGCGTTGACCTCCTCCTATAATTTCTCCATAACCTTCAGGGGCAATTACGTCAACGCACATTGCAAGTTTTTTATTGTCAGGATCTTGTTTCATGTAAAAAGCTTTAACTTCTGCTGGATATTTGTAAATCATAACGGGAGTTTCAAATTCTTCTGAAATTAAAGTCTCTTCATCTCCTCCGAAGTCTTCGCCCCAAGGTGTTTCATTTCCTTTTTTATGTAAAATTTCTATGGCTTCATCATAAGTAATACGGGCAAAGGGTTTTTTTATTTTTTCAAGTTTGGAAATGTCTCTTTCCAAAAGGTCTAATTCTTCTTTGCAATTTTGTAAAACATAATTAACTATATAAACAAGAAAATTTTCAGCCAAATCCATATTATCATATATGTCGTTAAAAGCTACTTCTGGTTCAACCATCCAAAATTCAGTTAAATGTCTTCTGGTTTTAGATTTTTCAGCCCTAAAGGTAGGACCAAAACAATAAACTTTTCCAAAAGCCATTGCAGCTGCTTCCATGTATAGTTGCCCGCTTTGGGTTAAATAAGCTTTTGTATCAAAATATTCTGTTTCAAAAAGATTTGTTGTTCCCTCGCAAGCGGATGGAGTAAAAATGGGAGCATCTATTAAAACAAATCCTTCTTCGTCAAAAAATTTTCTTATGGATGTTATTATTGCATGACGAATTTTTAAAATGGCTCTTTGTCTTGGTGCTCTTAACCATAAATGACGATTTTGCATAAGAAAATCTACACCATGTTCTTTGGGTGAAATTGGATAATCACAACTTTCTCCAATAATTTTTATATCTTTTAAAGCAATTTCGTAGCCAATTTTTGAGCGTTCATGTTTGTTTACTATTCCTTGTATTTCTACTGATGTTTCTTGAGTAATTTTATCTGTAAGATTAAATATTTCGTCCGGTAAATCTCCTTTGAAAGCTACAGCTTGAATTTCTGCTGAACCATCTCTAATTTGTAAAAAATGTAATTTACCACTAGAACGTTTATTGTATACCCATCCTTTTATTTTTATTTCTTGTCCTTCGTATTTGTTTACATCTTTAATTCTTACAAAATTCATAATTACTCCTCTAAAGAATTTTCTTCATTTTGTTTTGGCTCAACATAAGGAATTTTACCTACTTGATTTCTTCCATTTTCTTTTGCATTGTATAAACCTTTGTCTGCTATTTCTATTAAATCTTGAGGCTTCTCTCCGTGCATTGGATAAGTTGCTACCCCAAGACTTATGGTCACTTTACATTCAATACCTCCAACAAGTTTAAAAGGTTTATTGGCAACAGCTTTGCAAATTTTGTTCGCTGTAATTTGAGCATCTTCAAGATTAGTATTTGTGAGAATAATTGCCATTTCTTCTCCTCCGTATCTCGCAACAATATCAGAAGCTCTTACAGATTTTTTTAAAATTCCAGCAACTTGTTTTAAAACAGCATCACCTGATTGATGTCCAAATTTATCATTAAATTTTTTGAAAAAATCTATGTCTATTATAATTAAACTAAAATTGTTCTTGTATCTTTTAGCTGTGTCAATATTTGCAATCATTTGCTCTTGAAAATATCTGTGATTGTATAATTCCGTTAATCCATCTGTTGTGGCAAGTTTGTATGTCTTTTCAAAATCTTGAGATTTTCTTATAAATTTAACAACATAGACAACAGTATATGTAGATAAAATTAAAAATATTGGATATGCTAAATCAATCCATAAATTGTATTTCGCCAAAATCCAAGTGGAAAATAAAACATACAAAATAATTAATAATATTACACTAATTGCATTGAATAAATTTGAATTTATTTTAAAAAGTAAAATACTAGTTGTAAAAATAAAAACAAAAGTTATTAAAAGATTAAATTTAAAATCTACAGGTTTTATGGCATTTGAATTTAATAAGTTGTTCATATATGTAGTGTGAATTTTCACCCCTGGAAGATATCTTTCAAGAGGTGTGCTTTTTGTGTCAGCTAATGAAACAGCACTTGCTCCTATTGCTACTATTTTATCTTTGAAATATCCTTTTTCTACTTTCCCTTCAATTACTTTCCAAAATGGAATTTCTTCAACATTACTTTTGTTGTGCCAATTTAATACTAAGTAACCTTCTCGATCAAGTTTTGTTTTTTTAGAACCCATCACAAGATAATTATCAGAAGTAATAGTAAATTTTTCACTTCCAATAATATTATTTCTAAGCATATAATCTTGAACAATTTTTAATGCAGCATATGGGTAATATTTTTCTTTGTATACAAAAAAACTTGGAGCTCTTCTTGATATACCGTCATTATCTCTTTGGTAATTTATAAAAACAATGTTTGAGGCTGCTTTCATAAGCTCAGGAATAATACTTCTAACATTTGTAAAAGTAAAATCCTTAAAATCTATTGACAAACTTTTGTTATCCAAATTAGCTGCTAACTCTAAAGGTAGTTCGCTATTTTCTTCACTTTTGCGAAAATCAAAATTTAAAGCTATATAAATATTTTTGTTTTTGCTTACTTCGTTAATAAAATCCCAATCCTTTTGTTCATTACCTTGGTGAAATCCTAAAAACATAAAATCTAAAAATATTGTATCAGCTTGATCTTTAACCAAATATCGAATAATGTCTGCATAAGAACTTCTGTTCCAAGGCCAAGAACCATAACGTTCGGTTAATTTTTCCATTGAATCATCATCTATAACTATTAAAGCAAGTTTCGAATTGTCTGTTCTTTTTTGGCCGTATATGTTAGCTAGTATATTTTCTCTAAAATCAAAACTTTTAACTTCTAAAGATTTAAAAAAATTATCTGCAAAGGGTATTTCTTTTGTTAAAAGAGTCAAAAAACTCAATACAAAAAAAATCAAAAGTGCATATGAAATACCTCTAATAATTTTTTCTTTTTCCATTTGCTATACCTTATTCTGCTAAAGGAATAGTTATAGTTTGGCCTATTTGAATACTATGAGGATTTTTTATGTCATTTGCACGTTGTATTTTTGCTACATTAGCTTGACTTGCTATTCCGTAATATTTTACAGCTATAGTTTCTAATGTGTCGCCACTTTTTATTGTGTATGTCATATTGTTTAAAACTTCACCAGCATTGCTGGCAGGAGCTACATTAATTGATGCGTTTTTCGAAGAAATACTGCTCTTTTTCCATAAATTAAAATCTGCTGTATTTTCGCTTTGGACTCCAAAATTTATTATAGAAGTCATAAGAAACATAGCTAATGCTCCTACAACAAATCCTATTGAAAGATATACTCCTGGAGAACGTTCTTCTCTATGAGTTTTTAATTCTTGCCAAAGAATATCTATTTCTCTATCTTTGTTTTGTTGATTATATTCTGATGCAGTAGCTTCGTATTCTTTTTGTTTTGTAGATAATAATTCTTCTAGTACTGCTAGTTTCTCTCTGGAGATATTTGTCTTTTGTTGAAGTGTGTTCTTCATATATTCCTCAGCCTTCCTACTCTTTCCCAAGATGTCTTATGAATATATTAGCATGAACATATTAATCATTCAAATTGATAACAAATTATTAATATTTTATTTAGCTTTTTTGAAATATTCATTTGCTTCTTTTATATTGCCCATGGCTTCTAAACATACTCCTGCATTATATATATAATCTTTGTTAGAAGGATTTAATCTCATTGCTTTTTCAAAATTAAATAAAGCTTTGTTGTAGTCTTTAATTTCATAATAAGTAATTCCAAGATTATAATAAGCCGGAGCAAATTTACTGTTTAATTTTGTACATGTCTTGTACGATTCTATTGCGTTTTTATAAACTTTAGCTTTTAAATAAATATTTCCTAAATTGTAAAAGGCACTATAATTGTTTATGTTTCTTTTATTTAAAGATTCCAAAAGTATAACTGCAGAACGTGTATCTCCTATACTTTCGTAACTATTCGCTATACATATAACCATTTCAAGTGTGTGTTCATTTTTTGGAATACTTGTTAAATAATTTATAGCTTCTTTGTAATTACCTTTGTTGTAGGCTTCTATTCCTTTTTGGCGAATTAATGTGTAATTTACCTGAGAATCTTGCGCTATAACTGTATAACTTAGTCCGAAAATGATAATAAATAATAAAAAAATTTTCCAAATATTTTTCATACCTAAAGTATAACATGAAGTATTTGTGTTGATAATAAATTTTTAATCTTCTTTTATTGGATCTCTATTAATACAATCTATTGCCAAACTTGCATTGTTAGCTATTTCTGATGGAATGTTTTTTATTGTGCAAAATTGTCTTAAGACATCTATAGTTCTTTTAAATGCTCTAACCAAATCTCCTTCGGAAAATTCATCATCAATAAACATTTCACTCCATTCTCCTCCATTTATCCAAAATTCAATATATGCGCTAAATTTAGGATTCCAATTCATAAAAACATCAATACCTTTCTCTTTTTGACTTTGATGAATTTTTTTTAATATTTCTCTTGCTCTAAAAATTGATGATTTTACATTTTTACTTATTTTTAATCTAGGTCTGCTAAAAATTCTGTCTTCCTCTGTTGAAATTGCACATACAACTGCTGCAAGTTCAGAATAATTTAAATTATCAAAAATTCCATTAAATAACAATTCTGCCAGATATAATTCATTTTCTGCTCTAAATGCTCCTGTCATAATTCCTTTATCTGTTGGATAATTGTCTTCTATGTATCCATATTGCGTCAAAATTTCTTTAAGTTTTATAAATCTATTCCAATAAGTATCTTTTTCAAATTCAATTGTTTTCTTAATTTTTTCTAGTTTTTTTTCAAAACGTCCTTGTAATTCAATTTCTTTTATGTGTTTTTTGTACAATTTGCAATAATTACATTTGGTTGCTTCCATTTTTTTATATAAATTTTTAGTTTTGTTGGAATATTCAATAACTTCAGGAGCATTTTTGCCTCCACGATGTTTAGCTTGTTTCAATAGTGTATTTGTAATTTTTCGATATTGTACATAAGTGTTTTTTGTTTTGTTAAATTCTATTAAATTTGAGGATTTAAGTTTATGAGGACATTTAAAATTTTCTATTGCATTTAACTTTTCACTTATTTTTTCCATTTCATCAATATATGGTTTAAGCCTTGTATTAGAAGAAAAATATCCAAAACTTTTTAATATTAATTCTCTAGCTTCTTCAAGAGAAAATCTTTGCAAAAGATTTAATACCATTGAATAACTAGGGGTAAATTGACTCGATAAAGGGTCAGCTTTAGCTTTGGCTATTTCATATGCATCTATAGGATCTTCAAATTGATTGCCTACAATTACTACGTGTCCTACTTTGTCCATCCCTCTTCTGCCTGCTCTGCCTGACATTTGTAAAAATTCACTTGCTGTAAGTTTTCTGTGACCATTGTCTGTTCTTTTGCTTATGGAACTTATTATTGTTGTTCTTGCCGGCATGTTAATTCCTGCGGCTAGTGTTTCTGTGGCAAAAACAACTTTAATTAAACCTTTTTGAAAAAGTTTTTCTGTAAGCACTTTCAAGGCAGGTAATAAGCCTGCATGGTGACTTGCTACACCTTGGTACAAATAACCTATGTTTTTGTGGTTAGCAAGGTAGGGATTGTCTTTTATGTAAGAATTAATAATGGTTCTTATTTCATGTTCTTCTTTTTTTGAAAGTAAATTCAATATAGAACAATCTTCCATATAGGTATCACATTTTTTGCGACTAAATGTAAAATATATTGCAGGAAGCATATCTTTTTTGTGCAAATTTTCTACTAAATTGATTGGAGATATCTTACGTTTTTTTGCCTGAAAACGATTTTTTATTTGAATTGGCTTTATTTTTCTATTAATATTTCCTCCAGGTTCAAAAAGTGGCAATATATTATTTTGGGTTTCTTCACTATAAAAATAAAATCTTAAAGGAACTGGTCTAAAATCTGTGTTTACTAGATTTGTTTCTGAGTGGACAGTATTTATCCATTCTGTTAAAGCTTTAGCGTTAGCTACAGTTGCGCTTAATGCAATCAATTTTATGTTACTGGGACAATATATTATACTTTCTTCCCATACAGTTCCTCTTTGTTCGTCGTTCATATAATGAACTTCGTCCAAAACAACAAATTCTACGTTTTTTAAATTTTCTTCTATTTTTCCTAAATTAGTTCCATAAAGCATATTTCGAAAAACTTCAGTTGTCATTACGACAATCTGAGCTTCTCGATTTATTGAAATATCTCCTGTTAGTAATCCTACTTTGTTTTCTCCATATTTTTCGCAAAAATCTCTATATTTCTGATTACTTAATGCTTTAAGTGGAGTTGTGTAAAATAATCTTTTACCTAGTTCTAAAGCTTTGTGAATACCAATTTGGGCAATAACAGTTTTGCCTGCTCCTGTTGGAGCACAGACTACTACGCTTTTTTTATTACATATATATTCTTGTGCTTCTTTTTGAAAATCATCAAGTTCAAATCCAAAATTTAAATCCAATTTTTTGTTCCTTTATGTCTAGTAAATATTTTAGTTTAATTTGATATTTATTGCAAAAGTATTGTTAATTTTATACAATGTTCTAACAGGGGAAAAATGAAAAATAATTACAAAGGTTTTACATTAATCGAAACATTGTTGGCATTATTTACTATTGCTGTTCTTTGTGTAATGGTAATTCCTTCGTTTTTTAATAGTTTTGAAGAAAAATTAATAATAACTAAATTACAAAAAATACACACAAATCTTGAAGAAGCTTACAAAAAAGCTATTTTAATTCATGGAGCACCTCAATATTGGAATAATATGTATGTTGATGGACTTGTACCTTTTAATTTTTTGTTGGAAAATACGGAAATTCTTTTAAATTGTGGAAATAAGGAAAATTGTCCATCTAATGCTTCATATTATTCTTTAGATGGAACTGTTATAGGTAAAGTATTTAGTTCTAACGACAACAATGGTTGTACTGCATTGATGGATGGTTCTTTAATTTGTATTTCGTCTTTAAAAAATGAATGTAAAGGTAATTTAGCTGGAACTATGGAGATTTGTGGTAGTATTTATGTTGACTTAAATGGGAAAAAAGGTCCCAACAAATTTGGCGTAGATAGTTTTGTTTTTTATTATACAAAGAGCAATATAGTTCCTGCAGGTATAGCTAATGTAGATATCAATATTTTGTGTAACAAAAATTACAAATATCGTTTTAATGGACAAGCTTGTACAGCTTGGGTTCTAACAAACAACAATATGGATTATCTTAAAAAAAAGATTCATTAATTATTGCTTTAATTAAAAATATTTTCATAATACAATTTTGTTGAAATACAAATTCAATGAGGTAATTATGGAAATGACGACTTTAAAATATGATGTAAAAGATATGGCTTTGGCTGAACAAGGTAAAAAACAAATTGATTGGGCATTTAATGACATGCCAGTACTTGGGCAAATAAGAGAAAGATTTATAAAAGAACAACCTTTTAAAAATATTAGATTATCTGTAGGTTGTCATTTAACAAAAGAAACAGCAAATCTTGCTATTACAATGCAAGCAGGTGGAGCTGATACAGTTTTGATAGCTTCAAATCCTTTGTCAACTCAAGATGATGTAGCTGCAGCTTTAGTGAAATATTACAATATGTCTGTATACGGGTATGCTGGAGAATCTTTAGATGTTTATCATGAACATGTTAAAGCTGCATTAAATCATAAGCCCCAACTTATTGTTGATGATGGAGGAGATTTAGTAGCAGAAATTACCAAAAATTGGCAGTATCTTATTCCGGAAATTATTGGTTCTACAGAAGAAACTACTACAGGTATAATAAGACTTAAAGCTATGGAAAAAGATGGCTCTTTACCATTTCCTACTGTTGGAGTAAATGAATCTTTAACAAAACATTTATATGACAATCGTTATGGTACAGGCCAAAGTGTTATGGATGGAATAATAAGAGCAACAAATCTTTTGTTAGCAGGCAAAACAGTTGTTGTAGGCGGTTATGGTTGGTGTGGCAGAGGTTGCGCTACAAAAGCGAGAGGTATGGGAGCTAATGTTATTGTAACCGAAGTAGATGCGCTAAAGGCACTAGAAGCAGTTATGGATGGATTTAGAGTAATGCCAATGGCTCAAGCTGCCAAAATTGGAGATATGTTTATATCTGTTACAGGTGATAAACATGTTGTTGATATTCATCATATGTTAGAAATGAAAGATGGCGCACTTGTATGTAACGCAGGGCATTTTGACGTAGAAGTAAATATAGCTGCTTTAAAAGAACACACAACTGAAATAAAACAAATAAGACCTACTCTTGAAGAATACAAATTGAAAAATGGCAAATCAATACTTGTTTTGGCTCAAGGACGACTTGTTAATTTGGTTTGTGCAGAAGGACATCCGGCTAGCGTAATGGATATGAGTTTTGCCAATCAAGCTTTAGGAATTGAATTTTTGCTAAAAAACAAAGGAAAATTAGAAAATAAGTTGTATGTTCTTCCCCAAGAGTATGATTATGAAATAGCTCAATTAAAGTTAAAATCAATGGGTGTAGAAATTGATACACTTACAGCTGAACAAGAAGCTTATTTAAACAGTTGGAAAATAGGGACTTAATAATACAATTACTTTGAAAATTTTTTAATTAAACAAAGCAAAAAGGTAAATATGAATATTTTATTTGTAATTGATAATCTTGAATTTAAATATTTTGAATTTAACAAACTTGTAACCTCTTTTTGGCTAATAGAAAGTTTTTTAAAAAGAGGTTACAAAGTAGATGTAACAACAAAAGATCAGTTATATTTAAACAAAAATATACCAATGGGAATTGTTTTTAAATCTTTTTTAAAAGAAAACAATTTGCTAAAGGAACATAATTGTGCAAGATATAATTTGAATAGTTACAATGCTATTTTCTTTAGACCTGATCCTCCTGTTGACAATGATTATATTAATGCAACTTATGTACTTGATTATGTAAGTAATCAAACTTTTGTAGTTAATAATCCTCAAGGTTTAAGAAATGCAAATGAAAAATTGTTCATAAATAATTTTCCCAAAATTATTCCCGAAAATATAACAACAGCTAGTCCTATTTTGATAAAAGAATTTTTGCACGAGAAGAAAGAAATTATAATAAAACCTCTTAATTATTGTTTTAGTAAAGGAGTTTTTTATCTCAATAATAAAGACAAAAATATTCATACCATTATTGATACTGCGACAAACTCTGGGACAAAAATGGTAATGGTACAAGAATTTTTGCCTAAAATTTCTGAAGGAGACAAAAGATTAGTTTATATTAATGGAGAAATTTTTGATGAATGTGTCATAAAAAAACACGGACAAGATGATTTTAAATTTAATACGCATGCTGATAAATTTTTCAAAAAAGGTATTGTTTCAACAGAAGAAAAAGAAATAGCAAATTACATAAAACCAAAAATGGAAAAAGAAGGTTTATACATAGCTGGATTGGATGTTATTGACAATAAAGTTATTGAAATAAATGTAACTAGTCCTTGTTTTTTTATCAAAGAAGTTAATCATTTTTTTGAAATTAATTTTGAAGACAAAATCACAACAAATATAGAAAAACTTATAAGACAAAACTTACACTAATTTTATTAATCTAAATAAAAAGTTGTCACAACTTTATGAGATTCTTCTGCATATGCAACAGCTTTGTGCAAAGTTCCGCTTGTATGAGAAAGGAAGCAAACAATTTGTTGACATTCATCAATAATTTCTCTGTTGCAAATACGACTCGCATCTGCTAAGGTCATCATTGCTCTATCAGGATGTTCAATTATATTAGGAACTCCAATAAGTTGATCTTGCACATCAGAAGGTTGCTGCCCAATAGTTTGAGGCAAAATTACTATTAAGCTTTGAGGATTTGCTTTCATTGCTCCTCTTATAGCAGCAGCATTAGTTCCACTTGACCCTCCACTCGTGATAATAGTATTTCCATTTGCGGTTAAAGCATAAGAAATAGTTTCAATAATTTGCTGATGAGTTATTGGCAAATTTCTACTTCCGATAATAGCAATTTTTTTTGATGATTGTTGAATAGTAGCTAATTCATGTGCTAAAGAATCTTCTGTATCATCTGGAATATCATCAGGATCTCGTCCTTCAATAGGTACCATTATCGTTTGTTCTTTGTCATCTGCCATAATTTTTTTCCTATCTTATAATCTTGTCACTAAAAAATTTTACCAAATAATCTGTTTTTTGTATATGATTTATTATGATAACATATTTTTGGGGATAAATAAAATTCTAACATGACAAATTCACTTTTAGAAGGTTTAAACAATGAACAATTACAAGCTGTTACTGATGCTCAAGGTATTTTAACAGTTTTAGCTGGTGCAGGTAGTGGCAAAACTAAAGTACTTACAAGTCGTATTGCCCAAATGATAGAAAATGGTATTTCTCCTTATAATATTTTAGCTGTAACTTTTACTAATAAAGCAGCCAAGGAAATGCGTAGTAGACTTGAAAAAATTTTAGGTGAAGAAATAGTAAAGCATATATGGGTTGGAACTTTTCATAGTATATGTGGCAGAATTTTGCGGCAGGACATAGAAAAATACAAAAATGAAGAAGGAATAAAATGGGAAAAGAATTTTGTTATTTATGATGAAGATGAATCATTGGCAATTATAAAAAATGCGTTAAAAATTTTGGATTTAGATGATAAAGTTTACAAACCCAAAACTATTAAATCAGAAATTAGCAATGCAAAAAACAAACTTATAAATGCTTATACTTTTGCTACAAAAGCAAGAGATTATTACAAAGACAAAATAGGACAAATTTTTACAATTTATGAAAAATCTCTTAGTATTAATAATGCTTTAGATTTTGATGACTTATTAATTATGACAGTAAAGTTATTAGAACAATCTGCGGAAACAAGGGAAAAATATTACCAAAAATTTTCTCACATTCTTGTTGATGAATTTCAAGATACTAACAAAGCTCAATATCAATTAATAAAACTTCTTTTTACAGGTAATTACCCTCTAGAAGCTATTGATTTAGACAATAGAACTTTATGTGTGGTAGGAGATATAGACCAATCAATATATAGTTGGCGAGGTGCAGATTATAAAATATTACTTAATTTTCGAAGTGATTTTCCTATGGCAAAAACTATAAAACTCGAAAAAAATTACAGATCAGTTGCTACTATTTTGGAAGCGGCTAATAAAGTTATAGAAAACAATTTTGAACGAGTTGAAAAGAATTTATATTCTACAAAAGGGCAAGGTAGAAAAATTCAATGTTACGAAGCGCAAGATCAAGCAGAGGAAGCATTTTACATAGCTAATACGGCAAAGAAATATGGAGCAGAACATTATCAAAACATAGCAGTATTGTATAGAACAAATGCTCAGAGCCGAGCAATAGAAGAAGCATTTATGGCACTTGGAATTCCTTATCGAATGATAGGAGGTTTGAAATTTTATGAACGCAAAGAGATAAAAGATATAATAGCTTATTTGCGTTTAATTTATAATAGAAATGATTCAGTTGCACTAAAAAGAATAATAAATGTTCCTAAACGTGCCATAGGACAAGCAACAGTAAAAAAAATAGAAGAAATTTCCCAAGAGAATAACATTTCTATGTTTGATGTTTTATTAGAAATTCGAAAATACAGTGAATTTTCAGGTGTAACTTTAACAAAAATAGAAACATTTAGAGATTTAATTTTAGATTTTATTGACAAAAAAGAACATTTTCTTTTAAGTGAATTTGTCACAACAATTTTAATGGATACTGGTTATTTAAAAGAACTTGAAGATGAAGATTCGATTGAATCCCAAGTTAGAATAGATAATTTACAAGAATTTATAAATGTTGCGCGTGAATTTGAAGAAACTGAAACAGAAGATGAACTAGGAGATTTTTTGTCTCAAGTAGCTTTAGTAAGTGATGTAGACGAAATAACAGAAGGTTCAAATGCAGTAACTCTTATGACTTTACATTCGGCGAAAGGTCTTGAATATCCAATAATTTTTTTGTCTGGTTTAGAAGAAGGAATTTTTCCCCATCAAAGAGTTCAAAATAGCAACTCTGAACTTGAAGAAGAACGCAGATTAATGTACGTAGGAATTACAAGAGCACAAGAGCATTTGCATATTACTTATGCAAAAAGACGTCAAATGTGGGGTGAATACAGGTACAGTGAACCAAGCAGGTTTATTTTTGAAATTCCACAAAATTTAATGGAAACGAATTTTTCATCAAAAATTGGGAAAGAAGAACATTTTGCGAATTCAACATTTAAAACAGCTGTAAAAAATCTTGGAGAAAAATATAATATTGAAAAAGACAAACCTATAGCTAACACATCTTTTGGTAAAAATTTTGTAGCACCTTCAATAAAAGAAAAACAAATTTCCAGCAATAGCTTTGGCAAAAATTTTGTAGTACCTTCAACAAAGAAACAAATTGATAAAGAGGAAAAAACAAGTTTTAAGAAAAAAGAAGAATTTAAAAATGTTATAAGTGGTGTTGAACAAGCAAGACTTATGGCACAAAAACTAAAGGCACAGAAAACTAATAGTACATGCACTCCAATAAAAGGTGGTTTTCATTCTACATCATTTGGAGTTGGTGATAGAGTAAATCATGAAAAATATGGTATAGGTAAAATAGAAAGTATTGTAAATATAGGTAATTCGACTCTTTATAAAGTAGAATTTGAAAAATATGGAATAAAAGCAATTGATGCTGAATTTAATCGTTTGAAGTTAATACAATAAAATTAATTGTGTTATAATTCCTTATTGTGAGGTTTTTTGTGAATATAATTGATTCAATAAAGAAAATTAAAAATTCAAAACGAATATTTTTTACTACTCCAACACATTCGCAAGGAGTTGTTATTCCTGCTGTAATAAAAAATTTAATAGGTTTAAAAGCTTTTAAAGCAGATTTTTCAGAAATTGATGCTTTAGACAACATAAGAAATCCGCAAAATTGTATTAAGCAATCTCAAGAAAAAGCTTCTCAAATATATGGTAGCAGAAATACATTTTATCTTTTTAATGGTTCAAGTTCTGGAATAATTGCTTTGATGATGAGTGTATTAAAAGAAAATGACAAAGTGCTTATAGCAAGAAATGCCCATGAAAGTATTTTTAGCGGACTTGTATTAACGGGAGCCAAACCTATATGGTTTTTGCCTAAATGGAATTGTAATTTTGACATAGCTGAAGGGGTCAGCGTAAATGAAATAAAAGCAGAATGTGAAAAAAACCCAGATATTAAGGGGGTAATAATAACCAGCCCCACGTATGAAGGAATTGTTTCTGAAATTAAAGAAATTGCTGAATTTTGCAGGGCGAAAGGATTGTTTTTTATAGTTGATGAAGCTCATGGGGCTTTATTACCTTTTTGCGATAAACTTCCAATAGATGCAATAAAAGCTGGAGCAGATGCTTGTGTTCAATCACTTCACAAAACAACACCGGCTCTTACAGGAAGTGCTCTTTTACATATTGGAGTTAATTCTAAAATAGATTCTTATACAGTGCAGAAAAATTTAAATTTAATAAACACAACTTCACCTTCTTGGCTTATTATTGCATCAATAGAAGCGGCGATAAGTTATTTAGATTCACTCAGAGGGCGCAAAGAAATTCAAACATTGCTAGAAAATATTTCAGAATTTAAAGAAAATAATTCCAAATTTGAGTTTTTAGATAATGAAAATCAAGACAAGACAAAAATTTTAATGAAAAACAATAATATAGACGGAAAAAATTTAAGTAAATTTCTAGATAAAAACAACGTAGAAGATGAACTTATCACTCAAAAAGCAGTATTATTATTGTGCGGAATAGGCACAACCAAAAAGAAATTAAAAAAATTATCTCATATACTAGAAAAATTTTCAAAAAAAGTAGAAATGTCGCAAATTCAAAAACAAGAAATACAAAACATATCATTGCCTGAAATAAAATTAAAACCAAAGGATGCTTACCAAGCTTCATATGAAATTATAAATACAAATGTTGCAATAGGACGTATTATTGCAGAAAATATTACTCCATATCCTCCTTGTATTCCTATTTTAGTAGCTGGAGAAGTAATTACAAAAGAACATTTAAAATTTTTGGGTAAAACTGTGAGAGTTGTAAAAAAATAATAATAAGTTGACTAATATTAAGGGCTTGATATTTAAGTAATAGTCTTGTCATAATATTGTTATGACTAAAAAAGTAATTTATATTCTTTTAATATTAGGATTTTTTGTGTTTGCGGCTACTTCTTGCCTGCACAAAGATATTCCTGAAGTCGAAATCAATTCAAATTTAACTCAAAATTTTGTACAAGAACATATTTCACATGCAAAAGGTAAATATGAATTAATAGAAATTAATGGAATTGAATATTTTCGTTCGCGAGGTAATACGGGAAAATATGGCGGTACATTAAGTAATTCTACAATAGGAGAAGGTCCAAAAACATTTAATATATGGAACTCAAAAGATAATACATCGAGTTCACTTGCAGGAATTATGTTTGAAGGAATGTTTACATCTGATCCTCACACTGGCGAAGTTATTCCAAAACTTGCTAAAAAAGTTGAAATTGATTCTACAGGTAAAAAATACACAATAACATTGAGAAAAGGATTAAAATGGTCAGATGGAAAAGAAATTACGGCAGATGATGTAGAATTTACTTACAATACAATAATAAAACAAGGTTATGGAGATACAAGTACAAGAGATGTTATGACAGTAGACGGCCAAATGCCTGAATGTGTAAAATTAGACAAATATACTATTCGTTTTACTACTCCAAAGCCTTTTGCTCCTTTTCTAAGAATGTTAGGATTTGCCATTGCGCCAAAACATATAATGAAATCTGTTACCGATAAAGGAAAAGAAGAATTTAATAGATTTTGGGGTGTAACTACAAATCCTAAAGAAATAGTAACCAATGGAGCTTTTAAACTAAAAGAATATGTTCCTGCTCAAAGAGTAATTTTTGAAAGAAATCCTAATTATTCTATGGTAGATTCAAAAAACAATGTTTTACCTTATTTAGATAAATATGTAGTTTATATCGTAGGAGATTTGAACAATCAAGTGCTAAAATTTGAAGCAGGGGAATTAGACATATTACCAGTAAGAGGAAATCAAGTAGCCAGATTTAAAAGTTTAGAGAAAAATTCTGATTACAAAATGTATAATTTAGGTGCAGGAGATGGAACTACTTTTGTTAGTTTTAATTTAAACAGAAGACAAAATGAAAAAGGTAAATATTATGTTAACCCAATTAAACAAAAATGGTTTAATGATGATAATTTCCGCAAAGCAGTAGATTATGCAATTGATAGAGATTTTATTGTTGCGAATATTTTAAATGGTGTTGGAATGCCTCTTTATACTGCTGAAGGTTTATCTTCCATTTTTTTAAATGAAAATTTAGCAAAAGGACATCCTAAAGATATAAATTTTGCAAGAAAATTATTGGAAGAATCAGGATTTTACACTGATGAAAAAGGTATTTTGCATGATAAAGAGGGAAATATTGTGGAATTTACTCTTATGACCAATGCAGGTAATATAGAAAGAGAATCTATAGGAGTTATGATAAAAGAAGATTTAGCTGAACTTGGAATGAAAGTAAATTTTAAGCCAATAGAATTTAATGTTCTTGTGGGGAAATTAACAGGTTCTCTAGATTGGGATGCAATAATTATGGGATTAACTGGTTCTTCTTTAGAACCAAATAATGGAGCAAATGTTTGGTATTCTTATGGTAGTTTGCATATGTTTAATTTAAGGCAAGGAAAAGATGCTACAAATAAAGTTGATTTGAGAATTTGGGAGAAAAAGCTTGATGAACTTTTTGCAAAAGGAGCTACAATTCTTGATTTTTCAGAACGCAAAAAGATTTATGATGAATACCAACAAATAGTTTATGACAATAGACCATTTATTTATCTTTACACTCCGCTTAATATTTATGCTGTAAGAACAAAATTTAAAAATCTTGACCCAACTTCACTTGGAGGTGTTTTACATAATTTAGAGGAGATATACATAGAATAATGTCTGTTTTGGTATACATAATAAAAAGAATATTAAATGCTATTCCTATACTTTTTATAGTTTCTTTGATAAGTTTTTTTATAATTAGATTAAGTCCTATTGATCCTTTAAGTGAATTAAAACTTAATCCTGCTATTTCTCCTCAAACATTAGAAGCTGAAAAAATTCGTCTTGGACTTGATTTACCTTTGTACAAACAATATTTACGTTGGGGTGGAAATTTTTTGAAAGGTGATTTAGGTGTTTCTACTTCAGGAGAATTAGTTGCGGATAGATTAAAAGAACGAATCCCTAATACACTTTTATTGACAGGAATTACAATAATTTTAACTTGGCTTGTAGGAATTCCTTTGGGAATTTATGCAGCACTTAATTGGCGAAAGCCGGCAGATCGTATTATTACTGTTTTTACTTCTATTGGAATGGCTGTTCCTTCATTTTTTTATGCTTTGTTATTATTAGTTTTGGCTGTTAAAACAGGTTGGTTTCCTATAGGAGGACTTACAAGTTTTAATTTTTCTCAAATGAATTTATTTCATAAAATTTTCGATATAATTCATCATCTTTTCTTACCTGTTTTAGTACTTTTTACTTTAAGTTTAGCTGGTTTACAAAGACAAATGAGAGGTAATCTTTTAGATGTTTTAGAATCAGATTACATAAAACTTGCCAGGGCAAAAGGTTTGTCTGAAAACAAAGTAATTTATAAACACGCCGTTCGTAATGCTATAAATCCTATGGTAACTCTTATAGGATTTGAATTTGCTGGATTATTAAGCGGGGCAGCACTTACTGAATATGTTTTTCAGTATCCTGGCTTAGGTAGACTAGTTTTAGAAGCTGTAATGAAATCTGATATAAATCTTGTAATGGCTAGTCTTATGATTGGATCTATAATGTTAGTTATTGGAAATTTAATTGCCGATATACTTTTGAAAATAGTTGATCCTAGAGTTACTATGGAGTAGTTTTCGAAATGACTGTAACTAAAATTAAAATTAATAGAAATCCTATAAAACAAATTTTGAAAGACAAATTTGCTTTTGTTTCTTTAATTGTATTGTTTGGGCTTTATATTTCAGTAGTATTTGCGAATTTTTTTGCAGTTTATCCGGAAAATTTTAGTGACAGAAATATGTCTTACGCTCCTCCTTCAAAAATTTACGTAATAACCCCAGAAGGTAAATTTTCTAAACCATATACATATAATTACAAACGTACTTTTAACCCTGAAACATTTTCAAATGATTATAAAACTGATAGATCTCAAAGATATTATATAAAATTTTTTGCTAAAGGTTTTGAATATAAATTTTTAGGATTAATTAAAACTAATAGACATTTGATAGGCTTAGATAATGAAAAAGGAAGATTATATCTTTTGGGTGCGGATATAAATGGCAGAGATAATTTTTCACGATTGCTTTTTGGAGGACAAATTTCTTTAACAATAGGATTTTTAGCTTTATTTATTTCATTTCCAATAGGGCTTTTGTATGGAGGTATTTCAGGTTATGTAGGCGGCATTACAGATAACGTTATGATGCGTTTTGCAGAAGCAATAATGTCTATTCCCAGTTTTTATTTGTTAATTATTCTTGCTGCACTTTTGCCTGCTAATATGACTAGTACGCAAAGATTTACTTTGATTATTGTAATCCTTGCTTTTATAGGTTGGGCAGGATTTGCCCGAGTTGTTAGAGGAATGGTTTTGTCTATAAAAAATTTAGAATTTATTGAAAGTGCTAAAAGTATTGGAGCAAGTTCTTTTAGAATTATTACAAAACATATTTTGCCTCAAACGGCAAGTTATGTTCTTGTTGCAATTACTTTAAGTGTTCCTGGATTTATATTAGGTGAATCAGGATTAAGTTTTTTAGGGCTTGGAATTCAACAACCTGATGCAAGTTGGGGAAATATGCTTAAAGAAGCACAAGAATATACTAATATATTATATAGACCATGGCTTTTGACCCCAGGTTATTTGATTTTTGTAACTATTTTGTCTTTTAACCTCATAGGTGATACAATTCGTGATGTACTTGATCCGAAAAGCTATGGGAGATAATTAATGGAATTACAACTACAAGATAGTGCTTATTATTTAGATATTTCTTTAAGAGTCTTAATTTCTGTGCTTTTTGGTTTTGCAATAGGATTTGAAAGAGAATTAACAAGTAAATTTGCTGGATTAAGAACACATATTTTGGTTTGTATGGGTTCTTGTGTGTTTACAATTTTGTCCATATTTGCTTTTCCTACTATATCTGCAGGAGGAAATCCTGTTGCTTTTGGCGATCCTGCTAGAATTGCAGCTCAAATTCTTACAGGTATAGGTTTCATTGGAGGCGGCACAGTACTAAGACATGGTTCTTCTGTATTTGGACTTACTACAGCTGCAACTCTTTGGACTACAGCTAGTATTGGTATGGCTGTCGGATGCGGTTCTATTGTACTTGCAGCTGTTGCGACTTTGATAACTTTGTTTGTACTTATTTTAGTTAGAAAACTTGAAACTGGATTTTTACGAAAATTTACTCAAAAAACGGCTACGATTAAAGCTACTTTAATTGTGGCAACAGATAATATTCCTTATGTTATAAGAGCTGTAAGTAATAAATTTGACAAAATTCTTGAAATTAATCACACAAAAGGTGATAGAATGGACGATAAAGAAAAAATCTATATTGTAACCAAAATAATTGGGAAAAATCCAGTTCTAGATATGTATAATAGAATAAATGAAATAGATTATGTAGATAATGTTTTTATTACAAATATGAATTTTGAAAAATGAGTATAATAATTAAAAAAAAACCAAAATATAATAAGAAAAAACTTATCCAAAGAATTGGTGCACTTGTTTTTGTTTATTTCTTTTCATTCTTTTTGTTATATGCATTTTTTGGGAAAAGAGATTTGGAAGTAAAAACAGAAAAAATACCCCCAGAAATTACTTACAAAAATGAAGGTGAAAAATTTCTCTCAGAAGGTAAATATCCTGAAACTATTGAATATTTTTTAAGAGTTATTGAGGAAAATCCTGAAGATTTTTTGGCAATGAATAAGTTAGGAATAGCATACAAAAAAATTAATCAAATAGACAAAGCAAAATTTTACTTCTTTAAATCAAAGGAACTTGCTCCAAAATATGTTGATAATTATATTCAAATAGCTTCTTTGTATATAACACAAGGAGATTTTTTATCAGCAGAAAATATGATAGATATGATTCCTACAGAAAAAAAACAAGATTTTATAGCAAAAGGAAATATTTTATTAGAACTTGCTTCTTATGAACCTCAAATGGAAGATAAAATAATTCACTACACGAGAGCACTAAATTATTTTAAAAAATATGACAAAGTTTTATACGAAAAAACGGTTGATAAATTACTTGTTATGTATTTTGAACTCGCCAAATATTATGTTGCAAATAAAGACAAAGAAAGTGCAATAAATGTATATAACAATATACTAAAATATAAAAATACTTGTGAGATTAACAATAAACTTGCTTTAAATTATATGAATATATCTGACGAAAAAATTGTAGAGCATGCAAAAAAAGCTGTTTCAATGGCAAAAACTCAAGATGAAAAACGTATGACCAAACAAAATTTAATTAATTTAAAATATTATTTCGAAAAAAAATATGATAATTCTAAAAGCGCTTTAATGAGTAGCTTTTTGTTAATGTTGGATGAAAGTAGCATTTTAGTTGACGAAAAATATACAATTTATTCTGTAACTGATGAAAGTTTTGATTATGTTGAAAAAGATGAAAAAATATATCCTGAAATGATATTTAGTATTAAAAATCAATCTGATAAGGAAATTACATTTCTTAAAGCAAAAATTGTTTTATATATTAATCCTGAAAAAATTTTAGATAAAAAAGAAATTCAATTAATCACAAAAGATATTCCGCTTAAAGCAAAAGAAAAAAGTAGCCCATATACAATTAGATTAAACAAAAATTTAAACTTTGACCAAATTAATAATTATGTAATAGCATTAAGTCTTTCTCAAAATGGAAAAAATTGGCAATTACACAGACTTTACAAAAAAGAAAAGGAGTAATTTTACTCCTTTTCTGAACATTTATTTTTATTGCTTATTTAAACAATCAAAATGGTCTCCAATTTTTAAGAAAATTCGAAAATGGTCTTTTGTTTGTAATAGTTTGTAATTCAGATGCTTCCATAAGTCCATTTTTGTTAAAATCCATATGTTTTATTGCAAGTTCCATAGCTTGTTCATCTGAACAATTATAACCTGCAAGACTTCTGCCTAATTGTACCAGTTTTTTTCCATTATCATTCAGAACATTTTTTCCATACCAAGTAGTTGTATAAATCATATCACTTATGTAATCTGCTGAAATATTCGCTTTGTAATTATTTGTATATGTGTATTTGTTGTTTTCTTTGTAATTATTATTTCGGCTAATTACTGTTCTGGTAAGATCATTCATGTTCTTAGTACCTTCGAATGCATTTAAGTAACACATAGATGGTGGGTTAAATTTTTGTAATTCTTTTAGATTTATTAATCCATCTTTATTGTAATCTAAATTTCCTAATGCAAGTTCAATGGCTTTTGTTTCATCACACCAACCGCCGTTGATTTGTCTACCCATTTCTACCATTCTTTGTCCATTTTCATTTAATCGATTAATTCCATATGCATCAGGTGTGAAAATGATATTGCTTATAAGATCTGCCGAACGACTTGTTTCGCTGTTACCGTTCATTATACTAGAATTATATGATACAGGTCTGTTATTTTTTTGCATAACACTTGTTGCTATACTATTTAAATTAAATTGACCTTCATATGTAGTTTGTAGCATATCTCCATAATTGTTTTCAAGATTTTCAATTTCTGGGAATTGAATTATGCCATCTTGATTAAAATCTAATTGTTGAAGACCAAATTTTATTGCTTCTTCTTGATTTCTTGCACCTGCTGCATAGCCTAAATTCACCAATAAGCAGCCTGTTGCATTTAAGACATTATATTGCCCAGAGTTTGAAAATATTTGACTAGCTATATAATCTGCACTTGCATCTGCGGCATAGTTGCCTGTGTATTGTGTGTTAGAATCCCAATTATTAATTTTTGAAGCTAAAACAGAAGCTGTGTCACTAATGTTTTGTTCGGCTTGCCACCACGGAGTTGTTGGCTTGCACATATGTTCATGGTTATGATGAGGGTACATCATTGGATCTGATGGATATCTTGTTCCATTAGGTCCCATGGGACCTATTCCTGTTAAATTTTCTAAATTTTGCCATATGTCATTTGTTTCATTGTTTTCTTGCTGAGTTGTATTGAGATTTTGCAAAGCAGATAAAATTCCCAACAAAAGTACTACCAAAATGTTTTGTCCAGATAAGTTATTTTGGTTATCTCCCAACAACAAAGCAATAATATTAGCTAAATTATTATTTGAATTAACTGAATCAGGAAGTTTATTTAATATATTGTTTGTGTTATTTGAAGTGTTATTGTTTGTAACATTATTATTTGATTTGATTTCTGTTACAGTAGGATTACCATTTTGATCGTATGTAACTGCCATGTTTTTTGTTATTCCATTTGAATCTGTTTGAGTAAATGATACTAGTTTGGCATTTGTATCATTACTTTCGTATTTAATATTAGAAATATCTAATGTAATTCCGTTAGATGTTGTTAAAGTATGAGAAATTTGTTGGTTGAAATCATTGTATTTGATGTTAGTTAATTGTTTTGAAATTACCATTTCTTTACTATTCGGATCAATAGTCATTTCAACAATACTAGTTGGATTTTCCTGAGAGTTTTTAATAAGCATGCTTGTAATGCCATTTTCATCTCGTCCTGTAATTTCAACAAATTCTTCTAGACCTTCGGCATTTAATTTTGTGTATGAAGATATTTGCCCATTTTCAAATTTAACATTTTTTGCGCCTTGAATAACATATTCTTGCTTAAATTCTTCTATCTTTTCTTGAGAAATGTTTGTTCCATCTTCATCTTCTTCAATAAATGTTTGTAGAGCCATTGCTAAAAATATATTTTTGTTTCTTGCTAAAATGTCTGAATAATCTTCGCCTGCTAAGTCTTTTCCGTAACCAAAAAGAGCTTCGCCTAAATCTGATAGTATATTTGTAAGATTTCCATCTTCATCTTTAGTGAGTATTTCTTCTGAGATTACTTCTGCTAATTGTACGCCTGTAGCCTCAGTTTCTAAATCCAGTTCAGGATTATTTTCTATTCCCATTAAGGTGTCAATAACTGCTGTAACATAATTTAAGTTTGTTAATTCAGGCTTTAAATCATTTTGTTCTTTAGAAGTTTCAGGGCTTTCAATTTCTAAATCATTTGTTGTTTTAAATGAAGCTAAAAGTGCTGTTAATTCTGTAATTGAAATACTATCATCTTCGCCAAATTTTAATCCTAAATCTGAAAGATAAGTTTTGATTTCTTGTTCTGAAAGACCTTCTTCTTTATCACTTTCTAAACGATTTTTTAATGATTCCAATTTAGCAGCAGTAGTTTCATCTGTTGTGTCTGCATTTAAAATCATTGCCTTTAGTTCACTTAAAGACAATTTGTCGGGTTCTTCTAAAATTTCTTCACCTTCTTGAGTTACAAGTTGGTCAATAATTTCTGATTCTTTGGTTTGGGAAACTTCTTCTCCTAATTCATCTTTCAAAAGATAATGAAGTTCTTCCATTCCTGCTTTTTGATCATCAGTATAAACTTTTTCTTTCTTCTTTATCTCTGTTCCTGCTTGGGAGGATGTATTAGAAGTTACTGTATTTGTTGAATTAACATTTACATTTGGGTCTACATTTGACATGTTTTTCTCCTTTTTCTGTGCTAGATAAATTACAAAAGCTTTATACCCAAATTTTTAAAATTTTAAACCTTTTGCATAATTTTTTTTTGTTAAATTTTCTTTAGTTCAGAAATAGAGCGGAGAAGCAGATTAATATTTCTTAATAATATTTTGCAAATTATTAATTATTTTAATAATTCTTAATGTAATTATGTGCAAAAATATTCTCTTGCTATTTTTTGACGTAAAGTTTGTATTTCAATTCTAAGATTTTGATCATATTCTTTTTGTTCTTTTGTCTTTTCATATGCATATAAAATAGTTGCATGCTTTCTGTTCCCAAAAATTGTTCCTATTTGAGGTAAACTTGCTTTTGTTAATTCACGAGATAAATATATTGCAACATAACGTGCCGTAACAATTTCTTTTGCTCTTGAATCTCCTTTTAATTCAGATGGTTCCAGTTTGTAATATTCGGCAGTAAATTTAATAATTTCTTCAATTGTTAGTTTTTTGGCAATTGTGTTAAGATTTAAAATTTCTTTTGCCGCTTCTAAGCTAACAGGTTTTTCTTCAATACTTATGTAACCTGCAAGACGATTAAGAGCTCCCTCAAGTTCTCTAACATTTTGTGTAAATGCTTTAGCTATTAAATCTATAACTTCCTGAGAAAGATTAATTTCATTTTGTTTAGCTTTTAATTTTAATATTTCTTTTCTTGTTTCAAATTCAGGTGGTTTAATTTCGGCAAGCATTCCCCATTCAAAACGACTTCTTAGTCTGTCTGTAAGTGTAGGAATATCTTTAGGAGGTCTATCACTTGTTATTACAATTTGTTTTCCGTTTCGGTGTAGAAAATCAAAAATTGTGAAAATTTCATTTTGAGTTCCATCTCTTCCTTCCAAAAATTGGACGTCATCTATTAATAATACATCTATATTTCTGTATTTGTTTATAAATTCATTCTTTAAATGAGGATTGCCTTTGTATTGGTACATAATTTTAGTAAATTCATTTGTAAAATCATTAATTGTTATGTATTTTAATTTTAAATCAGGATGTTTTATCAAAATATGTTTGCCTATAGCATTAACTAAGTGTGTTTTGCCAAGTCCTGCTCCTCCCCATAAAAATAATGGATTATATAATTTTCCAGGTTCATTAGCTACTCCTTTTGCAGCTCCGTAAGCTAATTTGTTGCTTTGAGATACTACAAAATTTTCAAAATTGTATTTCACATTAATTCCATAAGATGACATAAATTTTAATGCATCTATTTGTATTTCGTTTAAAGGTAATTGAGTTTGGGTAGCTTTTACTTTGTTAGAATAATCTTCCGGTTTTTCTAATTCAACTATGTATTTGGATGTGTAATATTTATCAACTATTACAGTAAAAATTGCTTCCGGATTTCTTGAATATTTTCTTAGTGCTCTTAAAATTTCTCCTGAAAATTTTTCTTTTATGGCTTTACTCCATATAGCTTTGTTTGTTATTAAAGTTAAATTTCCTTCCGAAAATGAACGAACTCCTAGTGGTTTTATTGCCATTTCATAAGAAGGTGTGGGCATACAATTTTCTAAGTCTTTTAATATATAAGACCAAAGTAAATCTGCGTTAATTTCACGATTGTCTTGTGTATCCAAACCCGTGCTCACCAATTATTTTAACCCTTACCATGCTTTCGACTAATGTTTTATTATTTTACAACAAAACAAACTAGTCTGGAACAATTAAACGTTAACAAAAGTTATTTTATGTAATTTATACTATAAATATTTTAAAATATCTTCTACAATAAGTTCTTTTGTTAGGTGGTATTTTTTGTACAATACTTCAAGAGGAATTCTATCTGTAAATTCTTTTTTACCTCCAAAATTTAAAACTTTTATGTTAGATGTTCCATAAAAACGCGTAATTTTTTCTCCAAAACCTCCATCTATTACACCATTTTCTAAAGTTATTATTATTTTATGGTCTTTTTCTAAATCTTTTAGTAATTTTTCATCAATACCTGTAATATAAATAGGATTAATAACTGTTGGGATTATACCTAAACGTTTTTCTATTTCTTTAGCGGTTTGTTTTCCAAGTTCAAAAAAATTTCCTAAAGCTATAATGGCTATTTCTTTGCCTTTTTGGTGAATTTTATATTTGTTTAATTTGGAATAATCTGTTTGATCTTTAATACCTGTTGATATGTATTCTCCAAAAGGTACTCTGATTGCGACAGGATATTCATTTTGTTCTATTGCCCATTCTAGTATTGCTAAATATTCTTCTTTGTTAGTTGGAGCTAAATAGACAATATTTGGAATATTGGAAATTAAAGGAATGTCAAAAGTGCATAAATGTGTTGCATCTGCCGAAGAAATACCTCCCCAGTAAATAAGAATGGTGGCAGGAGAATTGTTAAGAGCAAGATCTTGCGAAAGTTGATCATAAGTTCTTTGAACAAACGAACTCATTATTGCTAAAATAGGCTTAGCTCCGTTTTTGGCAAGTGCAGAAGCGTATGCTATTGCGTGTTCTTCTGCTATACCTACATCTGTGTAATTTGCCCCCATTTTTTCTCTAAAATCAAAAGAAAAATTACTTACGCCTGGAGTTGCAGGAGTTATTGCTATAATTGTTGAATCATTTGCTTTTTTCTTCAAAATAAAATCAGTAGTTATTGTATCATAGTTTTCTTGTTGTTCTTTTGGCTGTTTGTTATCTAAAAAATTCGGTAAAGTCCAATGATATCTTTCTTTTTCAATTTCAGCTTTTTCAAATCCTTTTCCTTTTAGTGTATGTATGTGTATTATTGTTGGTTTTTGTGTCCCTTTTGTTTCTTTAAAAGCTTGAATTAAATCAAGAATATTATTACCTTCTTCTACGTATAAATATTCAAAACCTAATGCTCTAAATACATTGTTCTCTGCTTTACCTTTAGTTTTTCTTAAAAGTTCAAGATTTTTGTATATACCTCCTTGATTTTGCGCAATAGACATTTCATTATCATTTACTATTATTATTATGTTACTGTTCAAAATTGAAGCGTTATTCAGACCTTCATAAGCTTCTCCTCCACTTAAGGAACCATCTCCTATTAATGCAATTACATTATATTTTTCGTTTTTTAAATCTCTTGATTTGGCTAAACCTGTTGCTAAACTAATTGATGTGGAAGTGTGTCCTATTATAAAATTATCGTGAATACTTTCTGCTGGATTTGAATATCCTGAAATTTTAGAATAAAATTCCGGGTTTAAAAATCCTTCTTTCCTTCCTGTAATCATTTTATGAGGATATATTTGATGAGAAACATCAAATACAAATTTGTCTTTCGGGGAATCGAAAACATAATGCATTGCGATTGTTGCTTCTACAATTCCTAAGTCAGGCCCAAGATGTCCGCCTATTATATTAACTCTTTTTATAATTCCTTCCCTTATTTCCTCTGATAATATTTCCATTTCAGCTTGGGAGAGATTTTTTATATCTTTTGGTGAATTAATTTTTTCTAGTATCATTTTTATTATTCCTTTTTTGTCTGTCTTTCGTCTATCATTTGTTTTTCAAGCAAAATATCTTTTAGTGCTTCTAATGCAGTTAAGGCATTAGGAAAACCTGTGTATGGCATACATTGAATTATTGCTGCTGCAATAATTCTACCATCATTTCCTACTTTTAAATTGCCTTCTATATGCTTTTTTAAAACTCTTAAGTTGTTATTTGTTACTAGTATCCCTATTACTAATAATTCTCTTGTTTTTATGTCTAAATATTTTCTTGTGTAAAAATCTCCAAAACATACTTCAGTTAACAATTTTGATACTTGTTCTCCAATATTTTCCGGAAGTGCTGATAAATTTTCTTTTATTTCATTTCCATAAATAGGTTGTTGTATAGCTAAACCTTTATTATATCTTTCTGCTTCTTTAACATTGGGGGTATTTTCTAACGGAGTTTTTATATTTCGCTCTTTAAAAACTTCGTTTAACATTTCCAAAGCATTTAAAGTTTTTGGAAAACCAATAAAAGGTGCGCATTGGTATATGGCTTCACGAATTTCAATAGGTTTTACATCTGCGTTTAATGCAGCATTTATGTGAGCTTTTAATTGAGGAAGTGTTTGTTGTGTTGTTAAAGAAACTATTGTTAAAAGTTCTCTTGTTCTTATATCTAATTCCCCTATTGTAAAAATTTCTCCAAAAATGTATTTCTGTAATATTTCCATCATTTCAGGATCATTTCCTGTTTGGGTTAAAGCTTTGCTTTTAAAAAGTTTGTAGAAATTTTTTTGGCAGATTTCTTCTCTTGTCATTTTTGTATCCTCTATTTTAGTAGTTTTAGCAAATGCAAAATTGCTTTGAAATATAATTAGTATCAAAATTACTATTAATGTTTTTTGTTTCATTTTTTTCCCTGAAATTTCATAACCATATAATACAACTTGATAGCTACTGTCAGTCAAGTTGTTGAGTATTATGTGATAAAATATTTCTATGAATAAAATTTTTGATTCTATTATAAAACAATATACAATTTTTCCCCAAGTTGAAGCTATTTCTTTAGGTGGTTCAATTGCTTCAAATATGTCAGATAAAATTTCGGATTTTGATATTTATGTTTTCGTTTCTGCGGATATTCCTGTTGAATTTCGCAAAAAAATTGTAGAGAAAATATCTTCTCTTTATGAAATAGGGTGTGAGTATTTTGGACCGGGTGATGAGTATTTTGTTAATGATTTAAATATACAATTTGATGTAATGTTTGTTAATATGAAATGGTTCGAAAATATGCTAGAAAATGTTTGGGAAAAACATTTTGCTGCTAATGGATATACTACTTGCTTTTTGTATACATTAAAATATTCGAAAATTTTGTATGACAAAAATAATTGGTTGCAAAATTTAAAATTAAAATTGGAAAGTAATTACCCAGAAAAGCTTAAAAGAAATATTGTTCGCAGAAATTTAATGCTTTTAAAAGATAAACCTTTTGCTTCTTATTATGACCAAATAAAAAAAGCTATTGAGAGAAAAGATTTCGTTAGTTTAAATCATAGAATTACAGCATTTTTAGCAAGTTATTTTGATATTATTTTTGCTATTAATGAAAAATTACATCCTGGAGAAAAAAGATTGATTGAATATGCTCAACAAAATTGCAAAATTTTACCCGAAAATTTTGATTCTGATATTAATTTATTGCTAATTCAGCCTAATTCTAATACTTTAGACATATTAAACAATTTAATTAAGAATTTGAAAAAAATAATAGAATAGTATTAGTAATGCAAATTTTCAGAAATAATTTTGCCGGCTAACAAAAATGCTCCTTTACTTTCTTCTGTTTGGCTTAGCGCATTTAACATCATAAAATCGTGAATTGTACCATTTATTCTTATGTTTAATACATTCACTCCAGCTTTATCAAGTTTTCTTGCAAAAGCTTCTCCTTCGTCTCTTAAAACATCATTTTCTGCTGTAATAATTAAAGTAGAAGGAAAATTTTTCAGGTCATTAATTTCTGCTTTTAGTGGAGAAATATAGGGGTCTTTTCTAAGCTTTTTATCAGGAACGTAAGCATCCCAAAACCATTCCATTGATTTTTTTGTAAGCCAAGGACCATTTTTAAATTTTTCATATGATTTTGTTTTCATATCTGCATCTGTAACAGGGTAAAAAAGAGCTGTAAATGATATTTTTGGACCATTATTATGCTTCGTTTGTAGTGCTGTTACTATAGCTATGTTGCCTCCAGCGCTGTCTCCTGCCAGTGCAATTTTGTTTTCATCTATGTTAAATTCATCTGGATTCGCAAAAATATAATCTAACACCGCATAAGCTTGAGTTATTGCTACAGGGTATATTACTTCTGGCGAAAGAGAATATTCAAGAAAAATTACTACAGAATTTGTGATATTGGCAAGTTTTCTGGTTAGTTCATCGTGAGTTTGTTTGTTGCCTAAAACCCAGCCCCCTCCGTGAAAATACAAAATTACGGGGAGTTTATCTGTATTGTTTTTTGGACGTATTATTCTTATCGAAACATTATCTGCTATTTTTGTAAAAATATTTGTTTCAATTATATCAGCTTCTGTTTGTGTTGGATATTTACTTTGTAGGTCAATTAATACTTGCCGTGCTTGGTTGGGAGAAAGTTTGTTTATTGGTTTTGAATTTTCTTTTGCTAAATTATCTATAAATTCTGCCGTTTTTTTGTGCAAGTGTATTCCTTTTGAATAATTGTTTGCCATAGATTTTCTCCTAATTTTTGTTAGATTTAATATTATCAAATCTTAACTTATAGGTTGGCATAAATCATTGTCCAAATGTTTATTTTATTTATTTACTTAAAATTTTTGCTATTTTTATTTGTAATTCAGGTGAAAGTTTATTAATAAAAACACCTATGTATGAGCCAAAACCTATACAATACGAAGATTTTGGCTTTTGGCTATTTAAAATTTTTAATACTAGCTTAGCTACTTCTTCAGGTTTTAGTCCGTGTTTAATATTTGCTTCAGATTTTTCTAGTAATTTTTTAAAACGTTTCGAGTATTTTTCCCTAATATTAAAAGGAAGTTTTTCAAATCTTTGTTGAGCTTTCATATAAGATTTTTGCCAAATAGGTGTTTGGACCACTGAAGGTTTTATCGATACAATTTTAATTTTAGGATTATTTAATTCTATGTCCAAAGCTTGAAAAAATATATCTAATGCCTTTTTTGAGGCACAATATGGGGAAATAAAAGGATAAACAACATTTGAACTTACGGAACTAATGTTTATTATTTTACCTTCATCCATTAGAGGTAAAAATTCTTTTACAATTCTAAGTGGAGCAAATGTATTAATTTCAAATTGTGCTTTTAAATCATCAATTTCAGGATATTCATTAATTGAAGTGAAAGCTACTCCTGCATTGTTAATAATTCCGGTAATTTTATTGTTTTGGCTGTATATTTCTTGTTTTAGTTTTGTTATGTCTTCTTCTTTTGTTATGTCTGCCAAAAAAACTTTTATGTTATCAAAATTTTCAAATGCTTTTTTATCTTCGACTTTTCTAACTATAGCGTAAACAAAAAAATCCTTTTGAGCCAATATTTTAGCAATAGAATTTCCAATACCTGAACTTGCACCTGTTAGTAAAATTGTTTTTTCCATAATTACCTCTTGATTAGTTTAACATAAACTTAAATGAAAATTTTGAAAAGGACACTTGACAAATATTAAAAAACAATTTAATATAGTTATAGGGGCTATACCTATATAAGGAGATTGCAATGGCTGATTGTAGAACAAAAGAAGAAACAGATGCTTTAATAAAAAGACTTAACAGAATTGAAGGTCAGGTCAAAGGAATTAAAAATATGCTGCTGGAGGATAGAGAATGTATGGAAATATTAAATCAAATCCGTTCAGTTACTTCAGCTTTGCGAGGTGTTTGGGAAATTATGGCGGCAAGGCATATAGAAAATTGTTTGGAACATGCTGGAGAAATCGAACGCAACAAAACAATAGAACAAATTATTTGTCATTTACAACAATTGAGGTAGTATATGGAACATATTCATAAACATCATCATGAGATTAAAAATAGCAGCGAAAAGAAAACATTAATTGTTATTATTTTTACTTTTGTTACTATGATTGCCGAAATAATTTATGGCTATTTAACTAATTCTATGGCTCTTTTAGCTGATGGTTGGCATATGGGAACACATGCTTTGGCCTTGGGAATTGCTTATGGGGCTTATATTTGTATAAGGAAAATTGCTGAGAAAAGATATTCCAATATAATATCCGAAAAAATTTCAGCTTTGGCCGGATTTACAAGCTCTTTATTTTTAACTGTTACAGCAATTTGGATACTTTTCGAATCATTTGAGAAATTTATTATACCTTTAAACATTTCTTTTAACGAAGCTATTTTGGTAGCATTTATAGGATTAGGTGTTAATCTTATTTCTGTTTTTATTATGGAATATAAAAGTTGTAATTCTCAAAAAGACTATAACTATAAAGCTGCTTACTTACATATTTTAACTGATGCTATGACTTCTTTTTTTGCTATATTAGCTCTTGTTTTAGGTAAATTTTGGGGATTGTATTTCTTAGATCCTGTTATGGGAATTGTTGGAGCTGTATTAATTCTTCGATGGGGAATTATGCTTGTGAAAAATACTTCAGGTATTCTGTTGGATTTGAAATTATTAAAAGAATAATTATTCCATTTGATTTTTAATCCATTGCATAATGATTGACACCAAATAATTTTGTTGTTCTGTAGATAACTGAGTATTTTGCGCAAATCCATGCCATTTATTTATACATTTACGGCAACAACAAGCTGTTGCATGTTGAGCGATAAATACCGGATGATTTTTAGTTGGAGTTTGTTTGCCATCATTTAATATATTTGCCGGCGCTATTCTGTTTTTTACAAAATCTATGGCGTGTCTTTGAATGGTATCAATTCCTTTTTGCTTTACGTAAAATTTATTTTCGTCAGAAAGTTTAAATTTGTTGCGAAATTTCGATTTTGACAGTTTTGCTAAAATTTCTTGCATAATATCACCTCATTTGTATTTTATATTTATTGGTTTGTGTGTTCAATTAGTTTCTATGTTTAAATGTATTTGGTTAATAGACTTTTTAGGCTTTCTCATTGTATAATATTTATTATTGGTAGAATTTTGAGAAGGATATATGAGAAAAATTTTAATTATAGGGATATTTATTGCTACATTTTTTATGCCTTTGCAAGTTCAAGCAAAAAAACTTCAATTTGTGCAAATTTCAGATACACATTTGTCTTTGTCAGGTCAAGATTATAGAGGAAGAAAAGTTACAGAATCTGCTGATTGTTTGAAAAAAGCAATAAAAGAAATAAATAAAAACAAGAACATAAAATTTGTTATCTTCTCAGGAGATAATATTGATATTGCTGATAGAGATGACTTAGTAGCTTTTTTGAAACTTGCTAACAAATTAAACAAACCATATTATGTTTTGATAGGTAATCATGAAGTTTTTAGATACCAACATTTTAATAAAAAGAATTTTATGCACACAGTTTGGTTGCATCATCCACAAATGCTTTTTAAAAAACCCAATTATGTATTCAAGCCAAATCGAGAGCTTGTTTTTATAGTTGTAGATGGAGCAAATGAATTAATTCCTGCACCAAGTGGTTATTTTAAACCTGAAACTCTTGAATGGTTGGATAAACAACTTTACAAATACAAAAATAAAAAAGTTGTTTTAGTCCAACATTTCCCTCTTATTCCACCTATGAAAAAACGTTCTCATAATACTGTTGATGCTGATAAATATTTTCAGGTTATCAATAGTCATGACAATGTAATTGCAATTTTGTCAGGACATTTTCATTTTGACAATATAATATACAAAAAAGGTATTTATCATATGAGCGCTCCAGCTTTTGTAATGCCTCCTCACGAATATAAAATTATTACAATTGAATATGACCCGAAATATTTATTTTCTGATCCTGCTGAATTTACTATTACCCAAGAACTGGTCCCGACAATTGAACAAACAGAAATTCCTCAAAAAGAATATGAGCCTTTTTACAACAAAGAACTTGGTGAGGAGGATAAATAATGTTTGATTTTGAAAATTTTCTTAAACAAATAGTTGAAATGGATGTATCTGACATTCATTTGCGAGTGGATGAAGTACCTGTTGTTCGTAAAAATGGAATAATAATTAAAACTAACGTAGAACCTTTAACAAAAGCAGATATGGATGTGCTAGTTGAAGATATTTTGCCTTTACAAATGAAAAATAAAATAGATTCGATTTACAATTACGATTTTTTATATGAATTACCTAATGTTGCAAGATTTAGAGTAAATTATGCCAAAAATTTACAAAATCCAATGTTAGTTATGAGAATAATTCCATACAAAATACCGTCGTTTGAAGAGAAAAAAATTCCTACAGTTTTGCAAAGAGTATGCAAAGTAAATAATGGAATTATATTTGTTACAGGTCCTACAGGGTGTGGAAAGTCAACTACACTGTCCGTTATGTTGGAATATATTAATGAAAATTTTTCAAAACATATTATTACACTTGAAGATCCTATAGAATTTTTGTACAAAAATAACAAATCTATTTTTTCTCAAAGGCAAATAGGTTTAGATACAGAAGATTATCCTACAGGAATTAAATTTTCTTTAAGACAAGATCCTGACATTATTTTGATAGGAGAAATTCGTGACCGAAAGACAGCTAAAGAAGCTTTAAGTGCAGCTGAGACAGGTCATTTGGTTTTTACAACACTTCATACATCAGATGCTGTTCAAACAGTTAACAGAATAGTAAATTTTTTCGAACCATACGAAAGAGATTTAGTAAGAGGTCAATTAGCAGAAGTTTTGAGAGCAACAATTGCGCAAAAACTTTTACCCAAAAAAGACAACATGGGGCGTGTTCCTGCTTTTGAGATTTTAATTGCAACTCCTACAATAAAAGATTATATAGCTAAAGACGAATTAGAACAAATATATACCCTTATTAAAGAAGGTAAATATTCTGATATGATTACGCTTAATATGTACCTTGCAAATTTAGTAAGAGATAAATTAATTAGCCAAGAAGTAGCGATGGAAGCTTCTGAAAACAAAAATGAATTATCTCAAATATTTAAAGGGACATATCACACTAGTAATGCTAAAAAGAACCTTGCTCATTAATTATTGAGTAATGTAAATCTTATGCTTTTATTGCTATACTGATTTTTTTTTAAATAATATAATATTTTTAGGTTAGATTGTATAGGTGGTTAAAGCATGGCTAATACGCAAACTATGTTAAAACTTGGAGAAGAATACAAATTAGCAGTGAGAAAAGCTCTTAGACTTTTGGGTAAAAAAAATCTCTCTCTTATTATTCACGGAGCAAGTTTTCCTTCAATAGATGAACAAGATACAGGATTTGGAACATTTACTTCTCAAGGAGCCAAAAATTTAATCAACTTTACTAAAGATATATTTTCAAGTATTCAACTTGGACCAGCAGGAAAAACAAAAGCAATTGATTCTTCTCCTTATACGGGAACTGTTTTTTCTGATAATCCATTGTTTATTGATTTATATCAACTTACAGCGGACGAATATTCAAACATTCTTAGTTTAGATACTTTTAATCAAATTGTACAAAATAATCCAAACAAAGGACAAAACAAAACAGCGTATTCTTATATTTATGAAAAACAAACTCTTGCATTAAAAGAAGCTTTTAATACATTTTTAAGAAAATTAGAAAACAAAGATTCAAAAGTTATTTCACTAAATAAAGAATTTGAAAAATTTAAAGCTCAAAATATTCAATGGTTAGAAAAAGATGCAATTTATGAAGCATTAACTGTGAAGCACAACAATGATTATTGGCCACATTGGGAAGATGAACTTGATAGAAATTTATATAATATGGAAACTGTTGAAGGAAAAACGGCAGCATTAGAAAGAATTGAACAAATTAAAAAAGATTATAGTTACGAAGTGGAATTTTATAATTTCACTCAATTTATTGCTTCAAAACAAAAAGAAGAAATGAAAAATTATGCTCTTAAAAACGGTATAAAAATGATTGCAGATAGGCAAGTGGCTTTTTCTGATAGAGATTGCTGGGCTAATCAATCTTTGTTCTTGAAAGGTTGGTGTTTAGGTTGTCCTCCTGATTATTTTTCAAAAGATGGGCAAGCTTGGGGATTTAATGTTATGGATCCGGAAAAATTATTTACTCCCGACGGAGCTTTAGGTGAAGGAGGTATTTTACTATTTAATCTTTATAGAAAAATGTTTAAAGAAAATCCAGGCGGGATAAGAATTGACCATTTTGTAGGTTTGGTAGATCCTTGGGTTTACAAATCAGGATGTAAACCAAAAGTTGAAGAAGGAGCTGGCAGATTATATTCTTCTCCTGAACATCCTGAACTTTCAAAATATGCAATTCCTTCAATGGAAGATTTAAATTTTGAAGTTGAACCTGATAGTGAATACAGAGTAAAAACTCTTTGCAAAGCACAAATTTCAAGATATGCAAGATTAATAGAAAAAATAATTATAGCTGCGGCAAAAACAGAAGGTGTAGATAAAGATGCGATTATTTGCGAAGATTTAGGAACCTTAACTTATCCAGTCGAAAAAGTTATGGAAGAATTTGGGCTCAATGGTATGAGAGTTACTCAATTTGTTAAGCCAGAAGATGAGACACATCCATACAGGGGGATAAATACCAAAGCTAAAGATTGGATAATGCTTGGCACTCACGATAATGAACCTATTATGATGTGGGCTCAAGAGATTGTTAAAACTCCTGAAATAGAATTACATGCTAAAAATTTAGCAAATGATTTGTGTTGGGATGAACATTATATAGGATCGTATGTGGATATATTGAAACAGAATCCTATGGAATTAGCTAAAGCTAAGTTTGTAGAACTTTTTGCCGCTAATGCTCAAAATATTCAAATTTTCTTTTCAGATTTGTTTGGAATTGAAGATGTATACAACAAACCAGGTACATCTGGAGATCAAAATTGGTCTTTAAGATTACCTAACAATTTTGAGTGGTTTTATTTTAATCAATTGGCAAAAGGAAAAGCATTAAATCTTGCAGAAATATTAGCTTATGCTTTAAAAGTAAGAGGTTTAGATAAAGAAAATTTAGACCTTATGGAAAAATTAGAAAAATATGCTTCCATATGAAAGCATGTTTTTTTAAAAAGAATACAGAATTTCTTTGCTAATATATGGAATAAAATTAAATAAATAAAAAGACCGCACAATGTGGTCTTTTTATTTTTGTAAAAGCTTTATTAGTTGATCATGTAAAAAAAGATTAAGCAAAAACCATGTAAACAGGCATTTTCATAGTATAATTATCTTGTGGAATTTAAGAGGATAGAAAAATGATAGCAACATTAATTAAGAAATTGTTACCACCTGAAGAGCAATATTTTTTCCATAGTTTTGAAATGATTATAGAAATATGTGAAAGTGCTGCTTTAAATCTATTAGATATTTTAAATACGGGTTATAGTGATGATAAAATAAAAAAAGCAAAAGAATGTAAACGTTCTAGTGCTAAAATTGTTAATGAAACTTTAGAAAAACTAAATAATTCTTTTGTTACTCCTATTGATCGCGAAGATATACAACACATAACAAATGGTATGCATAAAATAAACAGAAGAATATGCAGAGCTTGTGTAAATATAAAACTTTTTCAAATAAAAGAATTTGATGAAAGAATTGTAAAACAAGCGGAAATTCTCAAAGAAGCTGTTGATGGATTGCGTGCAATGATGGAAATGTTAAAAAAGCATACAAAAGTGAGTGAATTTGTTTCTTTAAGGGAAAGAATTGATGATGTTGAATCAAAAGGTGATGAAATATTTTCTATTGTTATTGAAGATTTGTTTTCTGGAAGATATGATGCAATAGATGTAATTAAATTAAGAGATATTCATAATTGCATAGAAACAGCATTGAACACTAGTGTTGTTGTAGCTGAAGATGTAGTTCAAATTGTTTTGAAGCACAATTAATCTGGGAGAAAAACTATGTCGATTATGCTTTTAATATTAATTTTAGTAGTAGCTTGTGCTTTGATGTTTGAGTTTATTAATGGATTTCATGATAGTGCTAATGCTATTGCTACAGTTGTTTCTACCAGAGTTTTGCAACCTCAGCATGCCATAATTTTTGGAGCTTCTCTGGAATTTATTGGTGCTTTTTTTGGTACCCATGTTGCAAAAACTATTAGTTCTGGAATTTTAACTGTTCATGATATTCCGCAAACAGTTATTATGTGTGCTCTTTTGGCAGCAATAATATGGAATTTGATTACTTGGTATTTTGGTATTCCTTCTAGTTCTTCTCATGCTTTAATTGGTGGCTTAATTGGGGCTGGATTAGCTTACAAAGGAGTTGAGGCTGTAAATTATATTGGTATAGTTAAAAAAGTAGTTATCCCTATGTTTACATCTCCTGTTTTAGGTTTTTTGGTCGGTTTTAGTTTTATGCTTTTACTTGTTTGGCTTGTTCATAAAAGAAACCCTGACAAAATTAATAAATGGTTTAGGAAATTACAACTTTTATCTTCAGGTATGATGGCATTTAGTCATGGAGCAAATGATGCTCAAAAAACTATGGGTATAATTACTTTAGCTTTGTTTAGTTTTGGACTTGTAAAAACTCATGATGTTCCTGCTTACGTTATAATTGCTTGTGCAATTACTATGGCTTTGGGCGTTATGTCAGGTGGATGGAAAATTATTCGTACAATGGGAACTAAGGTTATTAAGCTAAAACCAATTCATGGTTTTGCGGCAGAAACTTCTGCAGCTTGTATTATTTTAACTTGTACACATTTTGGAATACCAATTAGTACTACTCATATTATTTCCACAGCTATTATGGGTGTTGGAAGTACTTTGAGACTTTCTGCCGTAAAATGGTCTTTGGTGAGAAGTATTCTCTCGGCTTGGATATTAACAATTCCTATATGTGTTGCTATTGCTTTGGCTTTGTATTCTGTTGTCAAAGTAATTCCCATATAAAAATTACAAGTTAAATTTTTCTTGAGCTAAAATAGCGGCTCCTATCATGCCCGAAAAATTGCCTGATTTTGCTTCAAGGATTTTTAGAGGGGTCGTTACTATTTTCTCATTGATAATTTTTTCAATTTTTTCATAATTTACTTCTTTAGATAATCCTCCTGAAATAACTATGTTATCGGGATCAAATATGTTAGCTAAACTTGTTAAGCCTATTATTAGTTCTTTTTCCCAAGTTTCGTATGCAATTTTGCAAAAATTGTCTCCTTTTTTATATCCTTCTATTACATCATATGTGTTAAGTTCAGAGGTGTGCTTATTTACTAAAATTGAATATTTAAATTCAGGAATTTTTTGAGATAATTCTTGAATGGTTTTGCGAAAACCTGTGCCTGATGCATATGCTTCAAAACAATTATATTCTCCACAAGTACATTTTCTTTTAGGTTCTATCCCGAGCATAATATGACCTATTTCTCCTGCAGCTCCTGATTTACCTTTTAATAGTTTTCCGTTAATTATTATTCCTCCACCTATTCCTGTGCCAAGTGTAATTGTTATAGAATTTTGACTTCCTTTTGCAGCTCCTGTTTTAAATTCAGCATAAGCAGCTGCGTTTGCATCATTTTCTATTAAAGTTGGCAAATTAAATTTAGAGGTAAAAACTTTTTTAAATTCAATTTGAGAATAATCTGAGGGTAAATTTCCTGTAGAACCTATTACTTTTGAATTGTTATTGTCCACAGCTCCAGCTGTTGCTATTGCTATTGCCGAAATATTTGCTTGCGTTTTTAGCTGTTCTATAATTTTGTATGTAGTTTTCAATATTTTTTGAGTGTTAAATGGAGTTTTTTCTACCATAATCTCTCCTTATATTCTATAATTTTCTATAATTGCACCAGAAATTTTTGTGCCACCTATATCTATTCCTGCAATTTTTACCATAATATTTGCTCCTTAACAAGATTTTTTAAATATTCTGTAGATTTTTTTACATAAATTTCTGCTTTATATTTTTTGTCTTTTTTGTATTTTTTTTCAATTTCTAAGTTAGGAAGAATTCCCCAGTTTGCATTTATTGGATTTAGTTTTTTGTGGCCTTCAAAAGTTACATAATTACATAATGCCCCAAGCATAGTGTCCTTACTAAGTTGTAAGAGTGTTTCTCCTTTTATCAATTTAACTATATTAATTCCTGCCAAAAGTCCTGTGGCAATTGATTCGCTGTAACCTTCTACGCCGGTAATTTGTCCTGCAAAAAATAAATTTTCACGTTTTTTGCTTTGTAAAGTTGGATGTAAGATTTTAGGAGAAAAAATATATGTGTTACGATGCATAACACCGTATCTTAATATATTTGCATTTTCAAGTCCTGGAATTAAATGTATTAGTTCTTTTTGAGCTCCCCATCTTAGATTTGTTTGAAAACCAACAATGTTATATAAATTAGCTGCTTTGTCATCTTGTCTTAGTTGAACTACTGCGTAATTTTTTTCGTTTGTTCTTGAATCAATAAGCCCAATCGGTTTTAAAGGACCAAATCTTAATGTGTTTGCTCCTCTTTTGCCTATGACTTCTATTGGTAAACAAGATTCAAAAAATTTTGCGTCTTTTTCAAATTCTTTAAGTTCAATTGTTGGTGCAGTTATTAAAAATTCGTAAAATTTTTCGTATTCTTGTTTGTTCATTGGACAATTTATGTAGTCTGCTTTTTCTCCTTTGTTGTATCTGTTAGCGTAAAATGCTATGTCTAGATTTATTGAATCTTTTTCTAATATAGGTGCTATTGCATCGTAAAAATGCAAATTTTCTTCTTGGGTAAATTCTTTGATGTTTTGAGCTAAATTTTTCGAAGTTAAAGGACCTGAGGCTATTATACAAGGAGAATCTTTTGGAATTTCTGAAACTTCTTCTCTAATTACTTTTATTTTAGAATTTTGTTCAATTAGTTTATTAATTTTTTGGCTGAAAAGTTCTCTGTCTACTGCAAGTGCCCCCCCTGCTCCAACTTTGCATTCGTCTGCTATTTTAATTAAATCTGAACCTAAAATTCTTAATTCTTCTTTTAGTAGGCCGCTTGCTACTGTTAGTTCTTTTGAACCAAGACTGTTGGAGCATACTATTTCAGCAAAATTACCTGTTTTATGTGCACCAGTCTGTTTGCTTGGGCGCATTTCATATAAAATAGTTTCTATTCCAGCTTTTGCTGTAATTAATGCAGCTTGTGAACCTGCAAGCCCTCCACCTATTATTTTTACTGCCAATTGAAATTACCCATTCTGCCTAATTCTTCTACCGAAATATCATCATGATAGCTTGTCATATATACAAAAGAAAACAATATACCAGGGGCAAACCAATTAGTTCCAAATTCTATGATTTTTTTTACTGCCTCTTGCGGAGTAGTTACTATAACATGAGCCTTTCCTGATATTAAATTGTCATACATATTGCATATACCTACCATTTGCGAATATGGATGAATAAGATCATTTGATATGCCGTAAGGATAACCTGTTCCATCATTTTTTTCGTGATGCTCTAAAGCTACCACGCATATGTCATCTGCTAATCTCATTTCATTTTTTAGTATTTTATATCCTAGTTCCGGATGTAATTCGTACATTTTACTTGCTTGTGTTGTAGTAGAAGAAGAATATGAATTATGAAATTCTTTTGGAAGTCTCGTTTTTCCTATGTCATGTAAAAGAGCAGCAAGAGTTATATCAGATAATTGGTTGTCGTTAAAATTCATTTTCTTGGCAAGCATTGCCGTTAAAAGTGCCACATTGAGTCCATGATACTTTTCATAATCTCCTATTATTTTTAGTTGAGATTTCTTATAAGTTTTGCTAATAATTGGTAGTAAATTATCAAGAATCTTGTCTCTTATAGCTTTCATTTGCTTTACACTGTCGCTATCTATTTTTGTGTTAATTGACATGTAGGCTTTTTTGTATATAGATTTTAACTGTAATTGCGATTGCTCATCAAGTGGAGAATTTTGATTTACAGAATTTTCCAGAGGATCATTGTCTCTTTCTATAGATTCATAATAAGGTTGAGGTATGTTGGGTGTAGTTTTGACAGAGATATCAATATCTTTGGCATCGTCTTCGCAAAATAATTTGGAGATGTATCTGAGCTGTAAAAGTTTGCCAGGGGTTAAATTGTCTCCTGCATTAAGAATTATGTCGCCTGATTCATTATATATATTAAAAGGCAATATTTTATAATCTACAAGTTCGTCTACAGATACTTTCTTCATAAATTCGCAGCTCGTTATACCACTTAAATTATACTCTATATTTATAATTTAACTATATATCAATTGTATGATTTTAGTAAATTACAAAAAATGATATAAATTTTTATATCGCTTGAAAAATATTTTCATTAAGCTGTTGCTTTACATTCAATTAATGCCTTTTTTAAAGTTTCAACTACTGTTTTTTGTTGCTCATAAGTAATTTCAGGAAACATTGGTAATGACAATACTCTCGTAGTCTTTTCCTCTGTTATAGGCAAATCTCCTAGTTTGCCTCCAAGATATGCGTGAACTTTTTGTAAATGTAAAGGAACTGGGTAATATAACATTGCTCCTACTCCATTTTCTTGCAAATATTTGTGAATGGCATCTCTGTTAGGAATTTCAATAGTGTATTGATGATAAATACATTTTGTACCTTTGAGTTCTCTAGGTGTTACTACTTCTTTTACATCTTTTAAAAGTTCATTGTATTTGTAAGCATTTTCTTTGCGCTTTTGATTCCATTCGTTTATGTATGGAAATTTAACTCTTAAAATTGCCGCTTGAACTTCATCTAAACGACTGTTTACTCCTATTTCATCATGGTAATATCTTACAGCTCCACCATGGTTTCTAAGTGCTAAAATTCTATCAGCCAAATAATCACTGTTTGTTGTAACCATTCCGCCATCGCCAAATGCTCCTAAATTCTTGGTTGGGAAGAAACTAAAACAACCTATATCTCCAAAAGAACCTACTTTTTGTCCATTTAATTCTGCTCCAATTGCCTGACAACAATCTTCTATTACATAAAGATTGTACTTCTTAGCAATTTTCATAATTTCTTCCATATTAGCAGGTTGTCCGTATAAATGTACAGGAATTATTGCTTTTGTTTTGGCAGTAATTTTACTTTCTAATTGATTTGGATCTAAATTAAATGTGTTTGGATCAATATCAGCAAAAATTGGCTTTGCCCCAACTATTCCTATAGCTTCAGTTGTTGCAACAAAAGTAAAAGCTGTTGTAATAACTTCATCTCCTGCACCTATATCAAGAGCTCTTAATGCTAAGTGTAATGCGTCTGTTCCAGAATTAAGTGCTACAGCTCTTTTTACTCCACAGAATGCGGCTATCTCTTTTTCAAGTGCTTTGTTGTGTTTTCCAACTATATATTGTCCTGATTTTAAAACTTCTAAAACGGCTCTTTCAACTTCAGATTGAATTTGTTCGTATTGTTTTGTTAAATCTAAAATTGGAATCATTTTTTTGCTCCCTTACCTATTACATATCTAAATACTATCACAAATTTTTTGTGCCTTTATATATTCTTAACGCAAAAAGCAAGACATTTTTTTTGCCTTGCTTTTTATAACTTTTACATAACAAAAAAGAGCCGTTTGCTCTTTGTTTATTAAAATAGTCCAAGAATTCTTTTATACCAAGAAAACTTTTTCGCTACTACAGTACCATTTACGGTAGTGTTTTCTGTAGAACGCTCTAAATACTTACCAAAAGAATCTTCTTTTAGTGCTGCTCTTTTCACTTGAGCCTTCTTTAATAAAGCTACCATAGAATAACCTCCACTTAAATTGAGAGAGTAAATAATATATGAAAATTAAAAATTGGGAAGAACTTTGATGTATATATAATATCACAAATTTTATTTTTTTGCTAGTAATTTTAAGTAAAAAATAAGTAAAGAAAAGTAAATATTTTAAATGATAATTAGAATATTTTTTACAAAATTGTAATCTAAATTTTTTGTAATTGAGAAATGTCAGGGTCTAAAAGTCTTCTTCCAAAATCATCAAAATTAATATGGCATAATAATTTGTCACCATGTGCAGTAATTTTTTTTATTGTGCCTATTCCATATTTTTGATGCTTAACCAAATCTCCTTCTTGAAATTCAATTTTTTCTTTGCTTTCTTTTTGGTCATAATCGGCATTGTATATCGGTAGTTTTTGCATTGGTGTTTTTGATTTTTGTGAAATTTCTTGCTCTGAATTTTCCAATTCATCAAAATCAATATCTTCTATAACTTCCGGTTCTGTTTCTTCGTCCAATAATGTGTCATTTTCATTTAGTAAATCTAGTAAATCTTCATCTTCTGATTTTTGTGTTGAGTTATTGTAATCTTGAACTTCATTTAAAAAATCTAAATCATCTAAATCTAAATCTTCAAGATTATCTTCGTTGTTGCTATCGGTTTGAGTTTCTGAAGAGTGTGATGAAATTTCCTCAAATTCTGATTGCTCATAAGAATCTGTTGTTTCTACTTCTTCAAAAAGATTATTTACAGGGGCTATAACTTCTTTTTTTTCTGTGTCTTTTAAAATATTTTCTTCTGTGTGTTCAGGTTCAATCAATTCTACAATTTCTGTGGGTTCTAAAATTTCAGTTTGTACGGGTTGATTTTTATTTGAATTTTCTTCCGTTAGTTCTTGACTGCTTTCAATTTCTGGAATTATGCTCTCTTTTTCATCTATTGCTAAAACTTCTTCAAATTTTTTATCTTCTGTTGGGAGTGTAATTTCATTTTGAGAATTATTATTTACGTTTTTTTCATTTGTGTCTGGATAAGATTCCTTAGTTTCATCGGGAATATTTAATTTAATAGAAGGTTCAGGTTGTAAAGCTGTGTTTAATGCACTCATATCAATACTAGCAATAGGTGTATTAGAAAAATTGTTAGCAATCTCTTCTTGTTGGGAGCTAATTATTGTCTCTTTTTTTTCTATTGTGTTTGATTTTTCAATTGAATTTTCTTCTTCTGTTTCATTTGTCTTTAACTTACAACAAATTATTAAATCTTTTGATAGTTTACCATTTAGTATAAAACTTTTAGAAGGAAGAGCTTGTAAAATATCGCAAATGTTTTGTCGCTTTTTTAAGACATTGTATGTTTTAAATAAAAAAGTGTTGTTGCTAAAATCAAAAATGTTTTCAAATGACAAATACCTGTAATTAGAACTAATAACTGGTTTTATTCCACTATTTTTAGCTTTAAACATTAAATTGTTAATAATTTTATTGTCAGAATTTTGTTCATCTACATTAGCAAAAAGCAAAAATTCTTTTTTTACTTTATTGTTAAGTTCTATAATGTTGGCGAAAAATTCTTTTTGCCATTCTATTGGAATATTACTTAAATCAAGAATAATAGGGATTGAAGATTCTAACGCATTAAAAATTGAGTAAACTTCTTCTTTTGTATCAGCAAAAATGTTAAGTTTTTGATATCTGCGTAATTTGTTTTTCAATAAAATTAGTTGGGAAATTTTTGATTTCTTATAAATGTCGTCTATAACATTTATAAAATTAGAAAGAGGAATAAAACCGTTAGTATTTTCCTGAGCATATGTGGCAACTTCTAAAATAATATCTTCAATTACGGCTTTGCTTTCTAATGATACTCCTTCTAAAATTTTAGGACACAAATTTTCTAATAAATTTGAATTTAAAGGAAGTTTTGAATGAATACCTGCAATAATTTTTTTTGCATTTGAAATTTGATAATTGCCTTTAAAATCTAAAACTAAAATTTTTTCACCCAAATTCGAAAATTGTTCAATAATAGTTTTTACTAAATTAAAATTGTCTGAAACTTTTTCAAAACCTATAAAAGCTGGAGTTGAAAAGTTTTCTGTATTAAGGGTTAATGTATCTTCAGGAAATTCAATGTAATTGCCAATTTCCATAGATTTTTTGTCGTCTTTATCTTTTATATAATTAGCAATAATGTTTTTATCTGTAACAGATACGTTGGCTTCCATAGAAATAATTTCGCCATTCCAAGGTTCAGTTTTTCCATATTGGTTACGTAATACAAATATTAAATCTGCTTGGTTAAAATCATCTGCAGCAGGGGAAGAAACTATTTTGTATATTTGCGCAACAAGTGTTAAGTCATTTTCTTCAAAACTTATAAAATCACCAACTTTTAAATGGTTTTCTTTTGGTTTGTATATAATTTTTAGATTTTGAGATTTTAATTCAACAATACGCATAATATCTTAGAAAAGCCCTTCTCGGATTATACTAACATAAAAAACTTTATCTTTCATTAACTTTACAATATTAATTTAGAAAATTTCTTTTATGCTAACATAACAATATGAAAATCTCCAAAATTATACTGGGTGCCAAAAACTTAGAACTAAATCAGATAAAAAAAACAATTGAAATTTATTCCAAATTAGGGGTAAATATTTTTGATTTATCAGCTAATAAAATTCTCATAAATGAAGTAAGATTTATTTTAAAAGAAATGCATTTGCCTTTAATGCCTAAAATTTGTGCAAGTATTACCTTGGAAAATGATATTCATTCCCGAAAAGCTAAAATTATTGATTCTTTGTGTAATAAATGTTCTTTGTGCGAAAAAATTTGTTCGCAAAAAGTTATTAATGTTTCTCAAATTTCTAAAATTAATATTGATGGTTGTAGTGGATGCGGAATTTGCGCTAATATTTGTCCTAGAAAAGCAATTGAAATGTTTTATGTTAATCAAATTTTTGAAGAACAATTTTATCAAGCACAAGAAGCTGATTATATAGAAATCCATACAAATGGACAAAACAAAAATTTGGTAGATGTATTTAAATATTTGAAAAAACAATTTAATGGTGATTTGGGCATTTGTATTTCTCAAAATAATAATGTAAAAGAGAAAATTGAAATTATTGAAACTGTAAAAAATATAATTTTCCCAAAAAAATTAATAGTTCAAGCAGATGGTAATCCAATTAGCGGCTTAAATGATTCTGTAGCTACTACGCAAAAAGCAATAGAAGAAGCTCAAAATTTTCAATGTATCGAAAATATAATATTAATTCTCTCTGGAGGAACAAATGCCCAAACTGCGAAATTAGCAAATGAAAAAAAATTACATTTTGATGGTATTGCTTGGGGAAGTTTTGCTCGAAAAATTTTGGATGAAAAAGATTCATATAAAAAAGCAGTAAATTTGTTAGCAACGCTTAAATAAAATAAAACTTGCAAAAAAAAATTGAGCAAATTATAATTTACTTACAAAATGCGGGAGTAATTCAGTGGTAGAATGCTTCCTTGCCAAGGAAGATGTCGCGAGTTCGAGCCTCGTCTCCCGCTCCATTTAAGGGCACCAAGGGGTGCTTTTTTTGTTAAGTTAATTTGCGGGTGTAATTCAGTGGTAGAATGCTTGCTTCCCAAGCAAGATGTCGCGAGTTCGAGCCTCGTCGCCCGCTCCATTACAAAAATTTTAAGCTAAATTTCTTTTACGTAACTGTAATATTCATTGTCTTTGTATTTGTTGGTGGTTTCTAAAATTTCTTTTTTGCTGATAAAACCCATTCTTATTGCAATTTCTTCTAAACAAGCTATTTTAATTCCTTGGTTTTCTTCAATTGTCTGTACATATTGTCCGGCTTGCAGCAAAGATTTGTGCGTGCCTGTATCTAGCCAAGCAAAACCCCTCCCAAATAAATCTATTTTAAGTTTATTTTTGCTTAAATAAATTTTATTCAAATCTGTTATTTCTAATTCACCTCTGCTAGAAGGTTTCAGCCCTTTGGCATATTTTATTACATTATTATCGTAAAAATATAAACCTGTTACTGCATAATTTGATTTAGGATTTTTAGGCTTTTCTTCTATTGATATAACTTTGCCATTTTGGTTAAATTCTACTACTCCAAATCTTTCGGGATCTTTTACATAATAGCCAAAAATAGTTGCTTCTCCAGTGTTTTCAGCAGATTTTACTGCGTTTTTTAGCATACCTGAAAAACCGGAACCATAAAAAATGTTGTCTCCTAAAATAAGTGCAACGCAATCATTTCCTATAAATTCTTCTCCAATAATAAAAGCTTGTGCAAGTCCATCGGGATTTGGTTGTATTTTGTAAGAAAATTTTACCCCAAATTGCGAGCCATTCCCAAGTAATTTTTCAAAGCAAGAAATATCATGTGGGGTAGATATAATTAAAATTTCTTGGATTCCAGCCAACATCAAAACCGAAATAGGGTAATAAATCATAGGTTTATCATAAATAGGTAATAATTGCTTAGATATTCCAATTGTGCTTGGATAAAGTCTTGTGCCACTTCCGCCTGCTAAAACGATTCCTTTCATTTTGTTTTTACCTCATTAGGTCTTAAATCCATATATTCTTTTAATGCAATTTTCCAGTCTCTGCATAATTCAAGATTATCCATGACGCTATATTGAGGACGTTTTGCAGGTCGAGGAAATTCTGTAGTGTTACAAGGTTTTAAATTTACTTGTAAATTTTGTAGTGAAAAAATTTCTTTTGCAAAACCATACCAACTGGTACTACCACTTCCACATATATGGTAAATTCCATATGGTTTCTGTAAAATTTTTAATATTCCATTAGCTAGTTCAATTGTCCAAGTTGGACATCCTATTTGATCATCTACTACCTTTAGTTCAGGTTTGTCTTTTAGAGAAAGCATTGTTTCTACAAAATTTTTGCCAAAATGTCCGTATAACCAGCTTGTTCTGGCTATATAATATTTTTTACAATGTTTTTTTACAGCTTCTTCTCCTTTTAGTTTGCTTATTCCGTAGTTGTTAATAGGATTTGGCTTGTCTTGATTAGTATATGGAGTATTTTTTGTTCCATCAAATACGTAATCTGTAGATATGTATACTAAGGTTGTATTTTGCTTGGCACAAGCTTTAGCTATATTTTCTGTCCCTTTTTCATTAATTAAAATGGCATTTTGCAAATCTTCTTCAGCTTTGTCTACATTTGTGTATGCTGCACAATGAATGAGCAAATCAGGTTTTGTCTTTGCAACAACTTCGTCTGTAATTTGGGGGTTTGTTATGTCTAAATTATCAATGTCAGTTTTTATAACAAAACATCCAACATCTTCTAATATAGGACATAAATCTTGTCCAAACATTCCATTTGCACCTGTTACCAGTACTTTCATTAAATTAACTCCTTTTTATTTATATTTTTAAAAGTAGGTTGTTGTTTATCTTTTTCTGATAAAATTGGTTCAAAATTAATATCCCAATCAATATTTATATCCTTATCACACCACAAAATACCCCTATCTGCTTTTGGCGCATATTCTCCGCTAGCTTTGTACATAAGTTCAGCTTCATCTGAAAGTACAACAAATCCATGAGCAAAACCTTCGGGTATAAAAAGCATTTGTTTGTTTTCTTCTGAAAGTTCAACTTTTACATATTTACCATATGTCTTTGAATTAGGTCTTATGTCAACAGCTACATCATAGATTTTACCTTTTACACAACGAACAAGTTTAGCTTGACCATTTGGCTTTGCTTGATAATGTAAACCTCTCAATACACCTTTTGTGGATTTTGAATGATTATCTTGGTTAAATTCTATTTTTATACCATTTTCGAAAAAATCTGATTTTTTGTAACTTTCCATAAAAAATCCGCGATTATCTCCAAATACCTTAGGCTTCACCAATATTACATCTTCTATTTCTTGTTTTTCAAATTCAAATGGCATAATGTCTCCTTAGCATAAAACTTTTTTTGCTTCTATAGATTTAATCCAATTTTGATTGTTCAAATACCAATCTATTGTAATTTTAATACCTTCTTCAAATGTTAAAGATGGTTTCCAACCTAGTTCTTTTGTTATTTTATCATTTGCTATTGCATATCTTCTGTCATGACCTAGTCTGTCTTCTACAAATTTTATTGAATTTTCATCTTTTCCCATAGCTTCCAAAATTAATTTAGTTATTTCTAAGTTTGTTTTTTCGTTGTGCCCTCCAATGTTATATACTTCTCCAACTTTACCTTTGTGTAACACAACATCAATTGCTTCGCAGTGATCGTATACATATAACCAATCTCTTACATTTAGACCGTCTCCGTATATTGGCACTTTCTCTCCTTTTAATAATTGTGAAATAAAAAATGGAATAAGTTTTTCTGGATATTGGTAAGGTCCATAGTTGTTCGAACATCTTGTGTTTAAAACAGGAAGTTTGTATGTTTCAAAATAAGCTCTTACCAATAAATCAGCACTTGCTTTGCTTGCTGAATAAGGACTATTTGGAGCTATGGGAGTTGTTTCATAAAAATAGCCTGTTTTCCCTAATGTGCCGTATACTTCATCTGTTGAAACTTGTAAATATCTGTCAATTCCAAGTTCTTTTGAAACTTGAAGAAGATTTAATGTACCTTGTATATTTGTTTCAATAAATATTTCGGGATTTTTAATAGATCTGTCAACGTGTGATTCTGCTGCAAAATTTATAACACAATTTACTTGAGAAATTAATTCACTGACAAGATTTTTATCGCAAATATTTCCTTTAACAAATTTATAATTCGGGTTATCTTTTATATCATTTAAATTTTCTATGTTTCCTGCATAAGTTAATGCATCAAGATTTATTATTTTGTAGTCAGGATATTTTTTAAGCATGTATCTTACAAAACAACTGCCTATAAATCCTGCCCCACCTGTTACTAATAATTTCATTTAATTAACTCCTTTGCTTCTAAATTCCTTTGGTTTATTTGTGAAGAATTTTCTTTTTGGGTAATATTATTTTTTACTTTAATTTTAAATTTTAATCCTAAGATTGAAATGACTTTGTGTTTGCTTTGCTTAAAATTTGTGTAGCTGTTTTTTATTGAAAAAATTGATTTTAGAATTTTAGGTTTTATGTATTTCTTATTGTATAACAAATCTTTTTCTATAAGAGAAATATTGTAACTTGTGTGCTTTTTTACGTATCTAAAAGCTTCTTTCGAATTTACTAAATCTTCATTTAGTCCTCTTAGAATACTTGTTTTTATTAAAGGAACATTATTTTTTATTGCTAAGTCATAATATTCGACAAAAAGATTACAGGTTTTGAAATTATCTTTTTTGCTTTCTTCAAAATATACATCGCAATTAAAGCCTGCTTTTATTAACATTCTAGATAAGCCAATTTCATAATTTTCTATAATTTTTTCTTTAATTTCTTCTTTTTTTATTGAGCAAATGAAATTATTGAAAATTTCTGAGTTAAATATTTGTGGCTTAAAAACAACAAAATAAGATTGAATATGACCTTGGTTTTTAATATTAGGATTAAGTCCATGTACATTAAATGTTACTCCCCAGAAATCAACAGGTTTGATTGACATATCATCAAACATAATATCAAAAGGAAATAATGGACCATAACAACTATCATTTGCAAAAATAAGTTCTTTAATGTTGTTTAAATATCCATTATCCTTTGCATACAAAAATCCTCTTTTGTATGAGCCAAAATCATATTCTCCATGCTTTTGGGCAATTGAATAACTAACAATATTTTTTATTTTGCTTAATTCTATTGAAGATAAATTGTTGTCTGAAACAAATATAATGTTGTTTGCAACTTTTTTTAATTCTTGCAAATAATATACAACATAGTCTTGAATTTTGTTGTTTTTATCGTAATGCGCAAATATTGCTGTTCTTTTTTCATTTTCAGGATACGAAATTGAATATGGGGAACTATATTTCATCTTGAATTTAAATTTTATTCCCAAAATTTTTAGTGTTTTATATTTTTGTTGTTTTCGATTACGATATTCATTTTTTAATGAAAATAAATTTTCCATAAAATTGTTTATTGCTTGCTTAATATTTGTAGAAGAATTTATTTTATGTATTTTGTATCCGTTTTGGTCTGCAAGCAAAGATATAATTCTTTCTATCGTGTGAGCATTTGTGCCTGTAGTACCTGAAGTAGCATTTAAAGGAAAATCAGATTCATTTATATCAGATAAAATAAGTTTGTTTAATATAGAAGTTCTTACGAGAAACATTGAACCTGCACAAAAATACTTGTATTTACTTGTTATGTTAAGTCTTTGTTTCATTTTAGCCAGTAGGTATTTATCTTCTGGTGATGAAATAACTTCATTATCATCATAAATTTCCCAGCAATAATCTTTGCTCGTTAAAATTCCTATCCGAGGATTTTTTTCAAAAATCTTTAAATTGTTTTGAAAAATGGTTGATGTACCCAAAAGATTTTGGATTAATGTATTTCTCCAACGTTCAGTTTTTTTGGTGTGAATTTTAAGAACAAGGTCATATTCTTTTGGATTTACGATTTTTAATACTTGTAAAAACGGCCAAATATCATATCCTCTATTTTCTACTTGCATTATTTTGGCATCAGATTTAAATTTCAAAATTTTTTCGGAAATTTCTTTGTTATTTTTACAAATTGTAACATATAAATCCCAATTACATCCTGAAATATTTTTTAGTTTTTCCAGCATAAAATCTAATTGTTCAAAATAATATAAATGTAAATGTACTAATATTTTCATATTATTTTATATATCCTTGGAAATTTAAAGTTTTTTCTATTTATTCTACTCATTTAACAATACAAAAATTTTATCACAAAGAAAGTATTTTAAATTCAATTTTACTCTAAATTATCTTTGTGGTAGTATCTTTTTCATAAAAATGAAAATTTGAGAGGGCACAATGGCTAAAAATATACTTATTACTGGTGGAGCTGGATTTATTGGCAGTCATTTAGCTGATAAACTTTTAGAAGAAGGAAATAATATTGTAATTTTTGATAATCTTTCTTTAGGAAGAATGGAAAATTTAGAATGTGCTTTAAAAAATGAAAACAGATGCAAATTTATAAAAGGGGATATTTTAAATAAAGAGGAATTATTTGCTGTTTTTGAACAAGTAGATTTTGATGTGATTTTTCACATGGCGGCAAATTCTGATATAGCAAAAAGTCATGCTAATCCTAATGTTGATTTCGATAATACTTTATCTACCACATACAACGTGCTTTTGGCCATGAAAAAATACAAGGTTAAAAATATTGTATTTGCTTCTACGTCTGCTATATATGGCGAAACAAATGTTTCTGTAGATGAAAATTATGGTCCTCTGTTTCCTATATCACATTATGGAGCATCTAAACTTGCTTCAGAAGCTTATATTTCAAGTTTTTGCGAAAATTATGGATTTCAAGCTTGGATTACTCGATTTCCTAATGTAGTTGGTGAAAGGGCAACTCATGGAGCAGTTTTTGATTTTATTAATAAATTAAGAAAAAATCCTAATGAATTAGAAGTTTTGGGAAATGGCGAGCAAATAAAACCATATTTATACGTAAAAGATTTGGTTGAGGCAATTTTACTGGTTTGGAAAACTACTAATGAAAAAATTAATTATTTTAATCTCGGAGTAGAATCTCGTACAAAGGTTAAAGAAATTGCTCAAATGGTAATAGAAGAAATGGGCTTAAATGCAAAAATAAAGTATACTGGAGGCGAAAGAGGTTGGATTGGTGATGTTCCTAAATTTAGTTATAGTCTTGAAAAAATACATCAATTAGGTTGGAGCGCAAAAGTTTCTTCTAACGATGCAGTGAGAAAATCTATTCGCTATATTTTGGAGAAAGATTTATGCAACTTGTAATTATTGCAGGAGGCAAAGGTACTCGGCTTGGGTTAAAAGATATTCCAAAACCAATGGTTGAAATTGCAGGAAAGCCTCTTTTGGAACATCAAATAGATTTGGCAAAACGATACGGAATAAAAGAAATTTTTATTCTTTCGGGACATTTAGCTCATGTAATAGAAAATTATTTTGGTAATGGAGAAAAATTTGGGGTAAAAATTCATCATATTGTTGAACCTTATCCTTTGGGAACTGCAGGAAGTCTTAAACTTTTGGAAGGTATTTTACAAGATAGATTTATGGTTTTTTATGGCGACGTTGTTATGGATTTCGACTTAAAAAGTTTTATAGAATTTGATGCAAAACATGAATCTATTGGTACAACTTTAGTTCATCCTAACGATCATCCTTATGATAGTGATTTGTTAGAAGTTGATGCAGATAACAAAGTTATTAAAGTTATTCCAAAACCTCATAATGAAAATGAATATTATCAAAATTTAGTTAATGCTGCTGTTTATATTTTTTCACCAGAGATATTTGATTTTATTGAGGCAGACATTTCTCAAGATTTTGGCAAACATATATTGAAAAAAATTGTTGACAGTTCAAAATTACTGTATGCTTACAAAACACCGGAATATATAAAAGATATGGGTACTGCAGATAGATTTGAAAAAGTAAAAAATGATTTTATTTCAGGTAAAGTTGCTAGATTAAACAAGCAAAATAAAAGACCTTGTGTCTTTTTAGATAGAGATGGTGTTATAAATAAAAATATGGATTCTAATCCTTTAGCAAAAGACTTTGAACTTTTAGAAGATGTTTCAGCTGCAATAAAACTTATAAACAATAGTGACTATCTTTCTGTAGTTGTTACTAATCAACCAATGATTGCAAAAGGTTTTGTTTCTTTTGACGAAGTGGAAATGACTCATAAAAAAATGGAAACATTACTTGGAAAAGAAGGAGCATTTCTCAATGGTATTTACTATTGTCCACATCATCCGGAAAAAGGTTTTGATGGAGAAATCCCTGAATTAAAAATGGATTGTAACTGTAGAAAACCTAAATCAGGAATGCTTTTGCAAGCTGCTGAAGATTTAAATATAGATTTAGCGAATTCTTGGATAATAGGAGATAGTGAGAGAGACCTTTTGGCGGGGAAAAATGTGGGTTGCAAGACAATTTATATTTCAAAAGAAATTTCTGATAATGCAGATTTTAATGCAGAAAATTTGTTAAAAGCAACGAACATAATACTGAAGAATGGAGCAAAAAAATGATAATAACTAGAACACCTTTTAGAATAAGTTTTGCTGGAGGCGGAAGTGATTTAAGAAATTATTATGAAAAATATGGTGGTTCCGTGTTAAGTGTTTCGATAAATAAGTATATTTATCTTTCCATGCATCCATATTTTGAAGAAAATTCGTATTTACTTAAATATTCCAAAACGGAACATGCTAATTCTTTAGCTGAAATTCAACATCCAATAATTAAGGAAGTATTCAAAAAATACGGTATAATTGGAGTTGATTTTAATTCAAGTGCTGATATCCCCTCAGGGACTGGACTTGCTTCTTCGTCAGCTTTTACGGTAGGACTAATTAATCTTTGTAATGCTTATACAGATAAATATATGAATAGAGAAGAAATAGCGGAATTAGCTTGTAAAGTAGAAATAGAAGATTTAAAAGAACCCATAGGAAAGCAAGATCAATATGCTTGTGCTTGTGGCGGATTAAATTTTATAGAATTTTACAAAGATGGAGTAGTTGACGTAGAAAAATTATATTTACAATCAGATGCATACCATGTTTTGGAGAAAAATCTTTTGATGTTTTATACAGGAAAAACCAGAGCTGCTGGCAGCATATTAGCCGAACAAAAGAAAAATACTACAGATGATAAGGCTAAAATTAATAATTTACACAAAATGGTTCAATTATCAAAAGATTTGAAAGAAGAACTTTTAAAAGGTAATACAAATGCTATGGGAGAAATTTTACATACTGGTTGGATGTACAAAAAAGAACTCGCTAATGGAATAAGCAATGCAGATATAGATTACTATTATGATTTGGCAAGAGAAAATGGGGCATTGGGAGGTAAACTTTTAGGTGCAGGTGGTGGAGGTTTCTTGTTGTTTTATGTAGAAGAACAACACAAAAGCCGAGTTAGAAGAGCTTTAAAAAATTTAAAAGAAATTAATTTTAAATTTGATAACAAAGGTACAAATGTTATTCATTACAACAAAGTTGATTTATATAGGAGTTGTGTGTAAATGAAAGAAGCTATAAATAATTATTTGAACAAACTAAAAACTTGTATAGATAATCTTGACAGAAATGAAATTGAAAAATTTATTGAAATTTTAACGGAATCCAAAAACAAAGGGACTCAAATTTATATTATGGGCAATGGCGGTTCTGCTGCTACGGCTAGTCATTTTTGTTGCGATTTTAATAAAGGAGTTAGTTATCAAAAAGATAAGAAATTTAAGATGATATGCTTAAACGATAATATTGCAACAATGCTTGCATATGCAAATGATGTAGGATATGAAGATGTTTTTGTTGAGCAATTGAAGAATTTTTTGAGTAAAGATGATGTAGTAATAGGCATTTCAGGCAGCGGAAATTCTAAAAACATAATTAAGGCAATAGAATATGCAAACGAAAATGGTGGAATAACAGTTGGTTTAACTGGTTATAATGGTGGTATTTTAAAAAAAATAGCCAAATATTCTGTTAATGCTAATATTAATGACATGCAAATTTCAGAAGATATTCATATGATGCTTGCTCACATGATTATGCAAATTTTTATGAATCAAGGAGAATAAAATGCATTTTTTAGAAAAAATATTCTCTGTAAAAAATGAGGGTAATCATAAAATTGTTTGTTTTTTAGGAATAAAACTAAAATTTCATAAGGAAAAAAAGCTTTTTATTGTAGAATCTGTTGCAAATAAAGAAGAAGATATTTCAAAAATTTTTTTAAAAAATGAAATATATTTTAACGGAAAAAGAATTTACGAACCAATTAAGGAATGTAATGTAATTTTTGAAATATTTGGTTCTAACAATATAATTAAGCTTAATGAATTTAAAGGTGGAGGGAGTTTAAAAATTAAAGCTCATAGTAATATGAATTTTAGTTTTGGAACAAATAATATTATTGTTCAAGATGCTTTGGTTGTAGTAAACGTAGTATTGGGTAAAAAAGAACAATATAATTTAGAAATTGGTTCAAACAATTATTTTAATGGATTTATGTTTATAATACCTACAACTGTTCAAAATAAAAAAGTTGTTATTGGAAACAATAATTTATTTGCTTATAATGTAAGATTTTATGGAATTTCTTTTCATATGATTTATGATATTAATACCAAAAAACAAGTTAACGAAGAACAAGGAATAGAATTAGGCAACAACATATGGGTTGGTGAAGATACATTGTTTTTGAATAAAGCTAAGGTCCCTTCTAATAGTATTGTTGCCGCAAGAAGTACTATTAACAAAGAATTTAATGAAGAAAATTCAATTATTGCAGGAACTCCTGCAAAAGTTGCAAAAAGAAATGTTATGTGGCATTTTGAATTAGATGATTCATATAAACATACAGATAATCCTTTAGAAAAATACAATGAGGTTTGAAAATGAAATTTTTAAAAAAGATATTTTCAATAAAAAATGATAATCACCATAAAGTGTTAACTTTGTTTGGTATGAAATTAAAATTAGTAAACAAATACAAAAAATTTATAGGGCAATTATGTAATTTAGAGACAAGAATAAATTACATTGAAAATTTATTTTCTAATATTCCAAATCAAAATCATTCTTCTACACTAGCTATGTTACAATTAATACGAATTGAAAAGGAAATTCCCCAAGAGAAAAGTATTTTATTTGTTTCTCATGAATTTTCGTTAACTGGAGCTCCTCTTATACTAATCCCTGTAATTAATTACTTAAAAAAATTAGGATATTATATAGCTATACTTTCATTTAAAGATGGTCCTTTAAGAAATAATTTTGTAAAAGAAAATATACCAACTTTTGTATTAAATGATATACATGAAAACCAAGCTTTGTTTTTAGATTTAGCATTAAAATTTAGCACTATATTTTGTAATACTATTGATACATATGCTGCAATAGATTTGTTACAAGGTACTAATAAAGAAATTATTTGGTGGGTTCATGAAGGGAAATGTGTAGAAGATTTGCACATAAAAATTTTCAAGGCTCAAAAAAATATTAGATCTTTAAAGGATATTTTGAAAAATTGTTCAGGTTTATACACAGTTAGTAATTATTCTAAATCTTATTTGGATAAATTTTGCAGAAATGTAAAAATACTTAAATATGGTTTTGAAGATAGTTATAAACAGCAATACATAAACCAAACCGAAAAAATAGTCATATCGATGTTCGGAACAATAGAAGAGCGTAAAGGATATGATATTATTGTAAAAGCAATAAAAACTTTACCAATAGAATATAAAAACAGAATAGAATTAAATATAGTCGGACATGATAGTCAACCTTTTGCCCAAGAATTAAAGAAACAAGTTAGTAAAGATAACAATATAAATTGGCATGGATTTGTTTCTTTTGAAGAAAAAGATAAAATATACAAAGAAACAGACGTAGTAGTATGCATATCGAGAGATGATCCCGAGCCAAAAGTAGTAGCAGAAGGAATGATGTTTGCTAAGCCTTGTCTTGTATCGACAAATGTTGGACAAAAAGATTTAATTACAGATAATTACAATGGTTTTGTGGTTGAAACGGAAAACATTTCGAAACTTTGTGAAAAGTTAATTTGGATTATAGAAAATAGAGAACAATTACCTGAGATAGGTCTTAGATCCAGAGAAATTTATCTAAACAATTATAAAATAGAACAATTTGAATCTCAATTAGAAGAATTATTTAGACAAAAGTCAGTATGCAGCTAAGTAATTATTAATAGGTAGGTAAAATTAATATGGAAAATAAAATGCAATATAGTTTATTAGAAAGAATATTTTCAGTTAAGAATTACGAAAACCATAAAATTTTAACTATTTTAGGGATAAAAATAAAATTTAAAATGAACAATTTACATACCAAAGAAGAAGTAAATCCTGTTGATATTTCTAATTTGCAATTGTCAGAACAAAATGTTGACACTGCTGATTATCAGGAAATATCTAATACAGATAATACAATAATTTCTGAAGATGCTATAAATACAGAGTCAACAGATTTAAATGAAAATAATTGTTTTGGCGAAAGTAACGAACTAAAAGATGAAATTGCCCAAGAAGAAATTATTTCCACAATACCTGCTATAAAAATTAGTGCTGGTTTAAATATGCCCATAGACATAAAAGAATGTCCTTTTTGTGGAAGCAAAGAATATTTTTTGCTTAAAGAGTTTTCAATAAATTCATTGAAAGAAAGATGGGAAAAAGAATTTAACATTATTCCTTATGATGAATGTTATGAGAATAAAAGTTTGGAAAAAAGGGAATGTAAAAATTGTCATTTGCAATATTACAACTACAAAATTCCTGATTTGCCTGAATTATACGAACACATATATTTATCTTTGGCAGAACCATATACTCGTTACAAATGGGAATATGAAAGGTCCATTGAGTTGATAAAGCAATTTAATCCAGATTCTGTTTTAGATATAGGTTGTGGATACGGATATTTCATAGAAAAAATTCACAATGCTGTAGCAAATGTAATGGGGATTGAATTCAACCCTGATGCCCTTGCTGTTTGCCAAAAGAAATCTTTTAATGTTTGTTCTATTGACATTAAAGATATGGAAGAAAAATTTGATATGATATGTGCATTTCAGGTTCTTGAACATGCCGCTGACATAAGGAATTTTATTGAAAATAGTCTAAGATTATTGAATGAAAAAGGTTTATTATGTATAGCAGTACCTAATCCCAAATGTATTTTTGTTAAAGAGACTCCTGGATTATTAGAATTACCTCCACATCATTGTTTAGATATCAACAAAGAATTTTTTGAGTATTTAAGTAAAATTTTTCCTATTGAAATAATTTCTTATGAGACTGAAGAATTAGATTTTGTTTATTACAAAGACATTTTAGAATATAAATTAAATCAATCATTATCAAATTTTTATAGTGAAAATATAATTCAATATTATCAAGCTTATTTAGCAGATAAACAAAGTTATAAAGGTAAATCTCATTTTATTTGTTTTCAAAAGAGGGGATAAAATGAAATTTCTAGGATTAAAAATTAAAGTTAACAATGATTTTTTTAAGGATAAATTTAATTTTTGTACAATTAAAGATATTGATAAAATTATAAATACTATTCATGATAAACATTTTAAATTGGATAGAAATTCATATAACAAAGGAGAAAATTTACCTGAAATATACAATTACACTTTAGATTATTTAAGATGGATTGAAGCAGGTTATAGTTTAGAACACATATATAAATGCTGGCGTAAACTTATTAATAAAAATTTTGACAACAAATGGTATTCGTACGAAGGGGTTGTTTATTTTTTATTAATGCATGGAGATCCAATAAACAAACTAAATATAATATTTAAATTAATAGAAAAAGAAAAAAATTGGCAAGAAAAAATTCATTGTGTAACATATTTGCATTATATATCTTTATTAATATTTGAGAAAAAATACGAAAAAGCTACAGAATTACTAAAAGATTATAATAAAAGACATAGTGACAACTTGATAGCTAATTTGTTACCTGTAGCATGGTTTGCTCAAAAGAACGGAATTGAAAGTGAAATAATTCAAACAAGTGCAAAAATATGGGAGCACATTTTATTAGTTGAAAAAAACAATGATTTTGGGAGATATATAAAAAATAAAACAATTGCTTTGGTAGGGAATGGTCCTCAAGAAGCAGGTAAAAAGTTAGGAAATTTAATAAACAATTATGATATTGTAATAAGAATGAATAAATTTTCCACATCTATTGATTATCAAGCGGATTATGGAAGTAAAGTAAATGTATGGGCTACTTGTCTTTTTGATATTCAAGAGATATTAAAGAATAAAGAAATAGATTTTGTTTGTCCATTTGTTAATTGGTACGGAGAATTAGCGGATGAAAGAACTATAAAATTTTTGTCAGAATTAATAGAAAATGATAAAAAAATTCTTTTGTATTCTCCTCAAAAGAGAAAAGAAATGTATCAGAAATACAAACTTGGTACTCCTTCGGGAGGTTTTCATATGATATATTATTTAAGTACATATATTTCAAATTTTTCTATGGAAAATTGTTATGGTTTTTCATACAAAGACAGTAAAATACACAAAGAATGGGTACATTATGATCAAGAAAAAATTGCTGTTATAAAAAATAGAATTGATCATGATTTAGATAAAGAAAAAAAGATAATCAACAAAATATTAAATAATAAAAGACATTGAGTCGTAACGGAGTCTACATGATAAATATGCAATATAATAGATCTGAAGATACAGAAGAAATTACAAAGAAGGATTGTGTACTGGAAGTAATATACAAAAAGAATCCAATAGAAATTTATAAAGATAAAAATATTGCTGACTTTAGGATAGAGCTTGGTCATGATTTAGCAAAAATTATTCCCCAAGAGATAAAATCCGATATTGATTTTGTTGCTCCTTGTCCTCAAACAGGCATATATTATGCAATAGGCTTGGCTCTTGGACTAAACAAACCTTATGTTCCTGCAATTGTAAATATGTCTCCTGAACAGAGATATCTTTCTGTTGTTGATGCAGATGAAAGAAAAAAATTTATTTGGTCGAAATTATACCCAATAAAAGAATTAGTTGAAAATAAAAAAATAGCAGTAGTTGATGAAGCTATTTTCACGGGATTAACATTAAAAATTTTGTGCGAAATGCTTCAAACTTTTAATGCAAAAGCTATTTATCTTCTTATTCCTACTTCAATGTGTTTTAATTCTTGTTTTCAAGGAATAATGCCCCAAAAAAATATGTTGCTTGAACATATAAGACCTGATATGTTAAAAGATTATTTCAATGTAAATGATGTTATTTTTCAAAATTACGAAAATTTTAGTTTTAAAATAAACAAATATTTTCCTGATATATGTAAAGGATGTTTTGAATGTTTCCCAAACAAGAAAGAAGGTTGCTTATGAAAGATATTGTTGCTATTTTACCGGCTCGTGAATTTGATTATAATTTACAAAACAAAAATCTTCTTCCTTTTTTAGGCACAAATTTACTTATGCACAAAATAGAGCAATTAAAAAAAGTAAAGAATTTAAAGCAAATTATTGTAGCATCTGAGTCAGAAACAATTTTGTCTATGGCAGAACAAGAAGGAGTTTCTATTTTTAAAAGGCCCAAATTAAACGAAAAAGAAGATACATTATCAAATCTCGTAAACACTATATTACCTGCGATAGAAGCTTCTGATATATTATGGACAAGTTGTTGTACCCCATTTATAGACGAAAATTTATTTAGTAAAACAATTGATGTATACGACAATAAAATTCAAGAAGGCTATGACTCTTTGATTACTGTTTTACCTTTTAAACGTTATGTTATAGATGATAATGGTGCAGTAAATTTCAGAAAAGGTTTAGCCCATAGAGAAACTTCTAAATTAAGTCAACTTTATTTTTGGATAAACGGAATAACTATAGCTTCTAAAGAAAATATGTTGAAATGGTCTTATTTGTGGGGGGACATTCCTTATAAATTTTTTCTTGATAAAAAAGAATCCATAGAAATTAAAAATTTAGAAGATTTAAAGATGGCTGAAATTGTTGAGAATAAGGAACAAAAAGATGTGTAATTTCAAAAATATAAATATACTTGATTGTACTTTAAGAGATGGAGGTCATGTAAACAATGCAAAATTTGGTAAAGATACAATTAAAGGAATTATTAAATATTTAAATGAAGCTGGAACAAATATAATTGAACTAGGATTTTTAAAAAATGGCAATTTTGACGAAAATGAATCAAATTATAACAAAATAGAGGAAGTATATTCTTTTTTACCAAATAAATCTATTTCGGAATATTCGCTTATGATAAGGCCTGATTGGTATGATATAAGACAACTTTCGCCTTGTAATGGGAAAATTAATTTTTTAAGATTTGCATTTTATTATAAAGATATTGAGTTAGTTAAAAAATATTGCAAAATAGCTAGAGAACTTGGATACAAATTTTTTCTAAATCCTGTTAATATGCCTGGATACACTCCGAAAGAATTGAAGCAATTAGTAAAAGATATAAAGGAAATAAATCCTTATGCTGTCACAATTGTTGACACATATGGTTCTCTTATGGAAAAAGAATTGTCCCAAATATATGAATATTTAGATACAACTTTAAATGATGATATTATTATTGATTTACATTTACATGAAAATTTAAATTTAAGTTTTGCTTTGGCAAGATATTTTTTACAAATAAAAAATGATAAAAGGAAAATTTTTTTGGATGCTTCTTTGTACGGTATGGGAAGAGTTCCAGGAAATTTGTGTATAGAGGCTATAATGGATTATGTAAACAGTTGTTATAATTTAAATTATGATATATCCAAAATTTTAAAAGCCATAGGCGAATATATTTTACCAATAAGAAAAGAATATTTTTGGGGTTATTCACCTGCTTATTATTGGACTGCAAAACTTAAATTACATCGTTCTTATGCAGAATATTTTGTAAGTCAAACCGATATTAAATTAGAAGATATACAAAAACTATTAATAGAAGTAAAGAAAAATTCTAAAGACAATAATTTTGATAAAAATTTAGCTGAAGAAATAAGCAAGAAACAAAAAGAGGGCAAATATGAAGAAAACAATATCTGCAGTAATTCCTGTCAAAGCAAATAGTTCAAGATTAAAAAATAAAAATATTTTACCATTTGCAGGTACTAATTTATTAATACATAAGATACAACAATTAAAAAAAGTTTCAGGATTAAACGAAATAATAGTTTCTTCTGATTCGGATGAAATGCTTGAAATGGCTCAAGAACAAAATGTTCTTGCAATTAAAAGGCCAAAAGATTTAGCCAATGAGACAAAACCATTTGCTGATTTTTTAGATTATATTTGTACTGTAATAAATTCTGAACATTTAATGTGGTCTTGTTGCACATCTCCTTTAGTGGATGAAAATTTGTACGAAAAAGCGATTTCTTTATATTTTGAAAATTTAAATAACAATTATGATTCTTTGATAACAGTTTTACCTTTTCAACATTTTTTATTAGATGAAAAAGGTCCAATGAATTTTGGGATGGGGTTAGCTCATAAAAATTCTCAAGATTTACCTGTTTTTCATTGTTTTACTAATGGTATTATTCTTTCTCCCAAAGAAAGTGTAAAAAAATGGCATTATCATTTTGGTCCAAGAGCTTACAGAATGATTGTGAACCAAAAGCAAGCATTAGATATAGATACAGAATATGATTACAAATGTGCTTTAGCTCTTTTGTAGAAAAAATTAACTTAATGTAGGATTTAGTTTATATCCTCCTCCATACACAGTTTGGATATATTTTGATTTTGGTGCAATTTTTTCTATTTTACTACGTAAATGCCTAATATGAACTCTGACTGTTTCCACATCATCATTTTCGTTGTAACCCCATATTTCTTTCAAAAATACTCCTGATTGCACAGTTTGTCCATAATGTTGCATAAGAATATTGATAATATCGAATTCTGTTGGAGTTAATTTTGCAGTTTTTGAGCCTATTGTGAGAGTTAAGTTATCTGGATCTAAAGTTAAATCTCCAATTGTATGAATTTCAGGTTTAGCTAAAGATGGTAAAAGAGAATTTCCTCTTTTCAAAAGAGCTCTAACTCGAAGTTTTAATTCTTCAATTTCAAAAGGTTTAACTAAATAATCGTCAACACCGGCATCAAAACCTTTGATTTTGTCTTCTAACATTCCTAAAGCTGTTAGCATTAAAATAGGTATATTATCAAAATCAGGATTATTTCTAATCCTTTGAGCTAAGGTAAAGCCGTCAACTTCCGGCATCATTACGTCAATAATCACCAAATCAGGTTGTTCTTGTTGCAAAAGTGCATAAGAACGAATAGCATTTTGTGCGCATATAACATTGTGACCAGAAAGTTCAAGATTTATTTTTATTAATTCTAAAATAGATTCATCATCGTCTGTAACAAGAATTTTACTCATATATACCTCTAATAAAACACGAAATGGCACAAAAAATCCGCAAAACTAATGGGGAATTGCGGATTTTTAAATTTACTGAGCTAAAGTTTTGTTAACATACTTAGTTAAGCGAGATTTTTTTCTCGCAGCTGTATTTTTATGCAAAACTCCTTTAGATACAGATTTATCTAAAAGTTTATAAGCCATATTTAAAAGTGATTGAACCTTGCTAGTGTCTTCTTTTAAAGCTTCCAAAACTCTTTTTACTGCAGTTTTAATTCTTGATTTAACTGCTACATTTCTGGCATGATTACGTTCTGCAACCAAAACTCTTTTTTTTGCTGATTTAATATTTGGCATTTTACTGCTCCTTTTTGCTTAAACTACTAAGTAGTTTGAGAGAATGTAGCATGATTATAATGCGGACAAACATTTCTGTAAAGTATTCTTTTGATTTTAGTTATTGGTATTGAATTTTGAGTAAAATTATAAAGTTTGGCAAGCAATTTTTGTCGAAAAAAATTTTTTATTATTGTAGGTAAATTATTTGGGAAAGCATGGGATGTCAAGTTTGGGTGCAGAAGTTAATTTAAATGTAAACTACAATCCAAAATATTGCGAAAACACGGTTAATCCTACGCAAAGTATTACAAAAGTTGCTTCAACTGCCACACAAGGTATATTTGATACTGCAGCTGAAATGACTAATGGTGGATTGGAATATATTGGCAATACTGCATCAGGAGCTATTGATTTGGCAGGAGATATTACTTCTGGAGGATTAAAGTTTGCTGGGCAGACCATAAATGGAACATTTAATTTATTAGGTAATTTTTTCCAAGGTATTTCAAATGGCTTGGAAAGTAGCAGTGGCAATGTGAGTAATAATCTTTCTACAAATTCAACAAAAAGTTTAAGTTCAGGACAAGGTGGTAGTGCTCTTTCCGGGGGATTGAGCAGTTTGGGAAGTATATTAAGAGGTACTTTCCGAGGTATAGGAGAGCTTTCCAACGTACTTAGTAATTCGGCAATGCAGGCAGGAAATGCTTTGCGTTATGCATCCATTGCACAATCAAATATTAATGCTGCCAGAATGTACTATAATTCTCCATTTGGTTGGGGATGGGGTGGTTTTGGAGGTTATTGCGGCTTAGGTCCATATGGATTTGGGTTGACGGCAATGCTTAATTCATTTCCTCCTATAGGTCCAGGTTTTTATGATCCAATGATGTATAATAATCCATATATCTATAATCCGTATATGTATAATTCTTATCCTTCTTATTGGTCATATGACAATATGTTACCTAAAATGAACGTACAAAATGTAGATAGGGTTTTGTATCCCGAAAGATATAATCAAGATGGTTCACCAAAACAAACACAGACTGCAGAATCAAGTAAGCCGGTTTATACAGTGGATGCAAAAGGTCAGATAACTACGCCCAAATGGTACGAATCAATTTTATTAAAAGTTGAAAAGAAAGAACCTTTAAATGCAAATGAAAAGAATTTAAAAACATCTTTTGAAAAATTAATGAGAGAATATTCTCCGTACAAAGTTGACAAAAATGGAGACTTGATTCTCGATGGACAAGGTAATGTTCAAAGAAATGCTTTCGGAGATGAAATAATAGAATTACAAACAATTTTGGCTTCGCATAGTAGAGAACAAGTAGAAACTTATTTAAAGTCAGTTCCAAAAGAAAAATTGGCTGCAATTGAGGCTCATTATCCTTTGCTAACAGGAGGTCGAACTCTCAGATCAGACATAAAAGAATGCTGTTGCTGGTATGGTTTTGCTTGGACAGGTTACAATACAGATAGATTTAATAGGTTAATGGATTTATTAGATGAAGCAGCTATGATTAATCCTCATAATATGGCAAATGCTTTAAATCAAGCTCTTAATAATCATAGAATTTGGGGATTTGGAGTTGATGACGATAGAGTAGCTAAACTTCTACAAATGGCTTCTAAAAATGAAGAATTTTTCGCAGCAGTAAAAGAACAATATAGAAATTTATCTGGTAATTTACTTCAATTAGATATTGATAAAAAATGGTTTGTTTCAGATGACAACAAGAAAATAATTGATACTTCGTTGAAGTAAAAGTACCCAATAGGATATAGAAAAAATGGTGTAAAAATTTTCTCCCTAAACTTTTAAACTAAAATTACAGGGAGGAATTTTTATGGAAAGGGCATGTTCATCAAGTAGTGAAAATGGTTACATAAGACCCAGAGGAACTGCATCGAAAAATCCTGCAGTTAGTGCTTTGCAGGATTTGTTGTTTTATCAGCTTACTGGTATAGGATTTTATGCCAAAAATGCTTTAGAATACAAAAAAACAGACAGCGAAACGAATAAAAAAATTACAAGACTTATATATTTAACAAATAAAGGAATAAATTTTAATATAAATACGATGATGAATGCTATTAATGAAGCATACAATCTTAAAAATCGTGTGGAAAATTTGTATAAATTTGTATGTAAAAATAATGGCAAAAAACCAAAACGTAGTCCAGCTTCAGGGCTTTTACGCCCCGGCGAAAGTTTATCTCAAATGGTATCTCAAGCAAATGTAATTAATGCGCAAAAAAGCGTAAAAACTTCTAATTTCAATATTTTTGCCATACAAACAATTATTCGCCAAAGTTTAAGTTCTAGTGCTAATTATCTTGAACATATAAAAATGGAAGAAAAAATACCGCAAGGTTTTTATTCGCAAATATATAATTTACTTGATTTTTTAGGAAATGACAATATTACTTTGAACGATTGTAATGTTTATGCCTTAAAAGCAGGAGAACTACATACACAAGTTTTGGAAGCTTTAATAAGTGCATACGAGAAAGCTTATGGTTTAATTGAACGAAAAAAAGTTTTTGCTGGATTTAAAAAAGGAAATGCTATATTAGTCGTTGGTGATGATTTCCCTTTTTTAAAAAAAATTCTTGAGGAAACACAAGAAAAAGAAATTAATATTTACACTTATGGAACTTTAAATTATGCACATTCTTTCCCTGAAATCAATAAATACAAAAATCTTGCGGGTGTTTATCTAGGAAAATACGATAATTTTGCTGCAGATATCGAAAGCTTTCCGGGGGTTGTTGTATTAACTTCGGGAAATATTGAAGAATTAACCGATATTTTTAGAGGAAGAATTTTTTCGACTGAAGATATTTCTATGTTAGGGGTAACAAAACTTGAAAGAAATAATTTGAAACCTCTTATTAATACAGCTTATGATGCTCAAGGTTTTGATGAGGATAAAGGAAATTGTTATGTGGAAATAGGTTTTGGAATAAAAGAACTGGAAAACTATATAGATAAATTTTATAAATTAATAAAAGAAGAAAAAGTTAAAGATATTTTGGTATTTTTAGGTTGTAGTGATTTTGTGCAAGATAACAATTATCTGAAAAAAATGATAAAAATACTTCCCGACACTACTGTATTTATTACCCTTGATTGTATGTTTAGTATTGATATCAATTTTAAACCTAAATCAATAAATGGGGTACCGCAAATTTTAAATCTTGGACAATTTGTCAATCTTTATACTTTTGTTAGAATGCTTTTTGCCATAGCAGGAAAATTTAGAAAAGATATTAATGAAGCAAATATTAATATTACAATAAATTTGCGTGGCCCTGATACAATTGCTGCTCTGCTAATGCTTTTATCTCTTGGTATAAAAAATATTAAAATTAATTCAGAACTTCCTATTTATTTAACAGATAGTCTTATTAATTTATTTAACAAAAAATATGGACTTTCTAAAATTTTTGGAGCAAAAATTGATGCACAAAATATTATTTCTAAAAAAGCATAGTTTTATTTAATGTAATTTTCGTGCGGATAAATTCGTAAATTTTCTTCTCCATATAAAATTTCTCTAGGATCTGATATGTATCCTGTAATTGCACTATATGCAGCTACTGCTGGAGAACATAAATATATATTCCCTAAAGTATTGCCCATTCTGCCTTGAAAATTTCTGTTTTGTGTTGAAAGACAAATTTCTTCATCTCCTAAAATTCCTGCATGAACTCCTACACAAGCCCCACACCCAGCTGTAACTATTGCTGCTCCAGCTTTTACAAAAATATCCAATAAATTTTCTTCTATAAGTTTCATCATAACATCTCTGGAAGAAGGAGTAATTAAAAGTCTTACATCAGGATTAACTTTGTTGCCATTTAAAATCTTAGCAGCAATTCTAAAATCTTCTATTCTTCCATTTGTGCAAGTTCCTATTAATACTTGGTTAATTTTCACATCTTTTAATTCAGAAACAATTTTTGTATTATCAACAGTATGAGGACAAGATATTGTAGGTTCTATTCTTGTTGCGTCAATATTTATAACCTTTTCGTAAATTGCATCTTTATCAGCTTTAATTTCCTTAAATTTATTTTTATTTCCTTTAGATTCTAAATATTCAAAAGTAGTTTCGTCAGTTTCAAATAATCCTGCTTTAGCTCCTGCTTCAACTGCCATATTTGCTAAAGTAAATCTTTCTGACATAGACATCTTTTTGATAGTTGAACCGTGAAATTCTAATGCTTTATAAGTTGCTCCGTCTGCTCCTATTAAGCCTATTAAATGTAAAATTAAATCTTTGGCACACACTCCTAATTGAAATTCACCTTCTACAACAATTTTAAATGTAGAAGGAACTTTCATCCAAGTTTTGCCTAATGCCATTGCTATTGCTATGTCAGTTGAGCCCATGCCTGTTGCAAAAGCTCCTAAAGCTCCAGAAGTACATGTGTGCGAATCTGCTCCTACAAGTATGTCTCCAGGAAATACATATTCTTCAATTAATCTTTGATGACAGACACCTTCTCCAACATCAGAAAGAATTGCTCCATATTCTTTGGCAAATTCTCTTAATACTTTGTGTGAATTAGAAAGTTCTTTTCTTGGGCTTGGTGCTGCATGGTCAATAAAAAGTATTGTTCTTTTAGGGTTAGCTAATTTGTTTTTGCCTAATTTCTTAAATTCTTGAACAGTTAAAGGTCCTGTTCCATCTTGTACCATTGTTACGTCAACATTTGCTATAATTAACTCACCTGCTTTTACTTCTTTTCCGGCATGTGCACTTAATATTTTTTCAGCTATAGTTTGTCCCATTTTATATTTCCTTTTTATACAATTGCTTCTGATTTTACTACAGGTCTTTCGTTTATACGTTTTTTCAATTCTCCTGTTGGCATATAATAAGGTGTTGTCGTCATAATTTTTGCTGCTACACTTGGATAATGATATATAAATCGTAATTCACTGTCAGTTAAAGGTTTTTGAGTATGAACATTTGCACAACGTACAAGTTCAAGAATATTTCTGGCTTCATCTTCATCGTGAAATTCTAATTCAAGATTTTCGTATACATTTCTAAATCCCTTGATTCCACCATATTCGCCTGTTGTAATCATTCTGCCCGTTTCAATTACTTCAGGTTCTCCTCTGCCAAGTTCTTCGTAATCATATAATTCGTAATTTCTACGATCTTTTAATGCTCCATCTGCGTGGATACCTGATTCATGTGCAAAAGCATTGTCTCCAACGGCAGGTTGATTTACTGGAATAGAAATATCAAAAGCATAAGCTGTGTATTTTGCTAATTTCCAAGCTTTACTTAGGTCTATATTTGGATCTAATTTGTATGTACCTGCTAATTCGCTTGATTTTAATATTGCAAGGATGCAAGAAACTAAATCTGCATTCCCTGCTCTTTCTCCCATTCCATTGATTGCTGTATTTATGTAGGCATCTACTCCCGCATCTATTGCAGCTTTTGCTCCCATTACAGAATTTCCTACCGCCATTCCTAAATCATTATGAAAATGAAGTTCTATGGGCATTTGAACTTCTTTTGCTATTTGAAAAATTCTACTATATGCACTATGAGGGTTGTCGTAACCTAAAGTATCGCAATATCTAAAACGATTAGCTCCATGCTTTTTAGCTTCTAAAGCAAACCTAATTAAATCATCTATATCCGTTCTTGATGCATCTTCTGCATTTACTCCAAGTTCTATAGCTCCATATGTTTTAGCTGTTTCAACTGCATCGTTAGTAGATTTAATTATGTCATTGAATGTTTTTTTTCCACTATATTTGCCTTGTATCATTTGAGCAGATGTCGAAACAGATAAATTAGCATATTTTAATCTGGGAATTTCTGTAAATGATTCAATTACATCAGATTTTACACCTCGCATCCATCCACTTAATTTGGTTTTAGTTATTGCTCCCATATCTACTAATTCTAAATTTCCGTTTAAATAATTTCTTTCGTGTTTTGTTATAGGAAAACCAAATTCTGAAATTGCGATTCCCATATCATCAAGCATAAGATTTATAATGGTTTTTTGTAATTTTGCCAAGCCAAGTCTTGATGTTTGCACACCATCTCTGTTAGTTACATCAACTATATATATGTAATTTTGTTTTGTCATAACTACCTCATTCTTCTGCTTAAAACAATTGTACCACGAAAGCTATATATTTAAAATTTATGTAAATCCTAAAATATATTTTTTCCAAAATTTATATCTGACAGGATAATGAAAAAATTTTTTATATGCTAAATAATTATAAGCGAAAAGTGTGGTGGAAAATGCAAAAAATATTCTTTATTATAGTATTTTGTACATTTTGTGTATCTAATTTGGCAAATGCTATGACTACAAATGAATATGTTGCTGCTCTTGAACAAAAATTGTTCGGGGTAACTTATTTAAATCAATCTTTGAGTAATAGAATTGATCGTATAGAAAAACAAATTTACGATAACAATTATAGTGGAACTCCAGAAGAAAGATTGTCTAAAATTGATAAAATTTATCCCAAAAGTGAATTTGAAACAGGTAAAATTAGTATTGCCAAAGATGCTAATACTTTAAATTTACAAAATGATAAATGGTACACGCAAAATTATCCGGAAATAGAAGAAAAAGCTGACTACAATAATTATCCTATAGTAAGTCAGATAGAACAAAGTATTTACAAAACAAATTTTCAAGGTGAAGATATATACAAAAGACTTGCTAGACTTGAAAAAGAGCTATATGGAAATGTGAAAACTAATGAAAGTTTACAACAAAGAGTTGAAAATTTGAAGTCTGTACTACCTAAAAAACATTATAGTCGTTTTGCTCCTCAAAATATAGGATTTGAAGATTTTGGTTTAAAGGTACCTTCTGATTATAAAGTATCTTCGGCTAACAATAATTTTCAAAATTCTTTTGATACTTCTGCAGTAATGCGTGAACTTGAAATAGAAACTTTTAATAAATCTTATGATAATGAATTACTTTCCAAAAGACTTGAGAGATTGGAAAACTTTTATTTCGGTAGTATTTCAATGGGGCAAAGCGAAGAATATAGAATAAATAGACTGGCTTCTGTTATTATGAACAACAAAACAAATGGATATTTGCAAATGCCTAAAGGTGCTCAATGGGCTGGAATTTTAATGAATTTACTTGTTATAGGTTTAGGTCTTTTGCTATAGTTGTATTTTCTTATTAAACCAATTATTTTGTTGCAAAAAATACATCTATCATAGTTCCTATTTTTTCAATAAAAGATTTAACTCCATCTATTACTTGTTCAACTAATTGTTTGAATTGTCCTACCAATCCTGTAATATTACCATGTTTGTCTGTTTTAATATTACCATTTTCATCGTATTGAGTTTCGTATTTAATTGAAATTTCGCTAACATTTGCTTCTGGCAAAGTTTTTGTTTCTCCTTTTTCTATTTTGCCATTTGAATTAAAATCTACCCACAAAAGTAATTCGTTATAAATTGGGTCATTTTTGTTTATCACATTATCTTTGTTTAAATCATATTTAGCTAGTTCCATAAAGCCATTTTTAGCTCCATTTTGATCTCCAAAAAGTTCTTTACCGTTATCTATTTGCCCGTTTTTGTTTTTATCTAATACCAAAAATGCATCATCAAATTCTGTTTGTTTGGGAGTCCAAGCTGTTTGTTCGATTATTCCATCAGCATTAAGGTCAAATAATATACCATCTTCTACGTTGGTAAATTTTAAACCATTACCTTTTAAATCTAAAATTAAAGGGGATGTATATCTTCTGTAAGTTTCTGCTACGCTGATGTTGCATTTTCCATTAGATAAAGAAATTTCTCCACCACTGCAAAATTCACTTTTTTGTGAATATTGTCCCATTGCTTGGCAATTTTCAAATAAATTTGAACTTATATGGATATTATTGCAACTATTTATGCAAGTTATATCATTTGCCAAACCATCTTTTGCACATAAATCTTCACAACTATTGCTAGAATTACTGTCTGTGTAGTCACTTGCTTTTATTAAAGCAGATTTTTGATCGGCAGTTCTGCAGGTAGCAAATTTATTATCATAAGTAAAACCTTCTGAATAATAATTTTCGTAACCAGCAATTTTTGTTATTGCATTTTGAGATTTGCATTTTATTTCTGTGTTTGTTAATGTTGCAAAATTACTTTGGCATGTCGCTATATCTTTGGAGGATTTGGTTGTATATTTAATATTACCTTTGCTGTCTGTTTTATAACTTCCATCACTATTGTATTGAGGTTGAGTGTATTTACAACTTATAGTATGAATGTTTGAATCAACATCAAATACTCCAAGATTTGTTATTTGTGTTGTACTGTCATAATTTGCATCTTCTTGAATTGCATCATTTTGAGCAAATTTAAAATACCAAGTTCTTGGGGTAAAAGATCCTATTACTTTGGCTTCTGAAACTAAATTTCCAAGATATAATATGCCGCCTTTTACTATTATGTAATTTTCATTTGGTTTTAATGAAATTGTTCTTAAAAGTTCTGAGGTCGGCTCAATTAGTCCACCTTCATTTTTTCCGGTGCATTTAGTTGATGCTATTGCATATGTTGTGGCTCCTTTTATTGAACCATTGGCACATATGTATCTGTATTTTGTAGTTTCTTTTCCTTTGTTGTTTAAAACAGGTTTCATTAATGCAGGATTTGAATTGTATTTTACACCAACAACATAACCATAATATTTTGTGAAGTTCTTGTTACGATCTGTATTGTCGAGAGCTAGAGCTACAGCTTTCATTCCTGTAGATGTGTTTCTGCTCCAGTCTCCATTGTGTGATATTTTGCCTATAGAACTTATTAGTTTGTGATTCCCTCCCGTATCAAGGGAATTACCCATCATTTGTTGGTATAAAGTTGAATAATTACCTTTTCCGTTAGTAATTTCAGCTTGAATTCCTTTGTACCTTACTACGTATAATTTTTCGTAGTTAGGACAAATAAATCCAAAACTACATTTGTCTTCAGATGGTTTATTGTATTCGTTTTCTTGAATTGCGATACAAGCAGAAATATCTATGCTATTAGTATTTGGGTTGTATGTTCCATCAGGGCAACTATAATAACTTGCTTGCCCAAAATATGGTTGGTAATTTCCGCACGGAACTCCTTTACAACTTGTTTGAGCTGTTGCATTTTGATATTGCCCTGGAGCGCAAGGATATTGTGTTGTCATAGCTTTGCTCGGACAATAATTACCTTTTGAGCACGCTTTACAAGAAGTTTGACCTGTTAAATTTTGCCAGTACCCTGCATTACAAGCTATAGGTTCAGTTTGTTTTGAATTAGGACAATAATACCCTGCCCAACAAGCACTGCATACTTGTGCAGCTTCATTTACAGGAGTTGTATCAAATTTTGCACTATATGTTCCAGCCCAGCAATCATAACAATATGTACTGCCTTTCTGATCTTGGGCTGTACCTGAGGGACAATTTTTGCAAGAAGTTTTTCCTGCTTCGTTTTGATATGTTCCCGCATCACATTGAATTGGAGCATTGCATCCTCCTGTACAATAATTTCCAGGTTGGCACAAAATTTGTTTGATTGCTCCTAAATTTGTGTATTTATTTGAATTGTCCGCAGGATAACTTCCTGCAACAGTTTTTAAACAAGAAGTTTGAGCCGTTTTGTCTTGATATGTTCCGCATTCACAACTATTACATGATATTTGTTTGGTTTTATTTTGGTATGCGCCTGCTTGGCAAGCGTTAGGATTTTCCATGGCTTTGTTGGGACAAGCGTAACCTGCAGGACAATCTTTGCAAATTAATTGTGCTGTTTCATCTTGATATGTTGTTTCTTGACATTCAAAAGGATAGGTCATTCCTTTGTTGGGGCAATAATGTCCTTTTAAACAAGGTTCACAAATAAGTTGACCTATTTTGTCTTGATAAGTTCTTGGGAGACATTCAAAAGGATAAGTCATTCCATCATTAGGACAATAATGTCCTGTGTCGCAAGGTTTACAACTGGTTTTCCCTTTTTCATCCTGATATGTGCCTTTTAAACATTTAGCACACATAACAGCTCCAAGTTTTACTCCATTAGAATTTTTGTCAGCTGCAAAAGTACCTAAAGAACACATTGTACAAGATGTTTTACCTTCTTGAGATTGTGCATAACCTTCTGCGCAAGCAGAACAACTTGTTTGACCTTTTTTGTCTTGATATGTCCCAGCTTTGCAAAGAGTACATTCTGTTGCTCCTATTGTTGAATTTGCTTTTAGTTCAGGTGAATAACTACCAGCAGAACACATTATACAAGAAGTAGAACCTTCTTTATTTGAATATGTACCTCCTTCACAAGGAATACAATTTGTGGTGCCTGCTTTGTCTTGGTAGGTTCCTGCAGGACACAATTTGCATTCTCCTGCTGTTTTGTCATAATAACTTCCTGCGGGACATTTTTGACAAAATGTTGAGCCTTCTTGCGCCCAACTACCAGCAGGACATTCTATCGGAATTATAGTTCCTGCATTTGGACAATAATAATTTGGCGGGCAAAGAAGACATGCTGAAATATCTGTAGCCCCTTCTGTATTGGAATATGTTCCTGCAGGACATTTTACAGGAGTACTTAATCCTTCGTTAGGACAATAATGACCTTTGGGACAAATTGTTTTGTCCGTTGCTCCAGCTTCAGGACAATAATATCCTATAGGACAAATTATCTTGTTGATTAATCCGCCATTTTTAACGTTATCTGATTTTTTAGACGGTTCATTATTTTCATTCCTAATAACTATTCCATTGTTTTCGTATACTTCGTAATATTTTTCTTCAGCATAATTACTGTCAATTTTGTTTTCCTTTGAATTAGGACAATAATATCCTTTCGGACATTGAGTGGGAGCAGTCATTTCTGTATTTGCACAGTAATGCCCTATGTCACATAATTCGCAGTACATGTATTTTTTGTCTTTTAATTCTTTTACTGTAGCATAAGTTCCCATAGGACAAGCTTTTTGACATGTTAATTCTAAATCTGATATTACATTACCTGCTTTTAAGAAATTTATGTCAGATGGACATTTACAAATTTTTTCTTGATTGGCTGAAATACCTGCGTATGTTCTTGGGTATGTGCAGCATTTATCGGTTGTTTTTGTGTAATCACCGTGTCCTGTTCCAATTTGTTCTATAACAATAACTCCAGTTTGATTATTTCCTGGGCAATTTTGAGTTTTTGTTTCATTAACAAAAACATTTGGACATTCTGTGGCAGAACAACCAGCAGAAATACAAGCTTCAGGATGTTTTTGGCATCCGCCGTTGCTTGTTGAACATATGCTTAAATCAGTACAATACACATCTTCTGTCGAAGTTGTTCCGTCAGGATTTTTTATTGTAATTGTTTCTACAGGTATTTTGTTCCATCCTTCGTACATAGAATCTACACTTTTGATTCCATTAGAAAATAAAGCGTATTCTTCTGAAAGGGTAATGCTTTTTCCGTTTACTTTAGCTGTAGTTGATGCCACAACTACAGCACATGGTGAAGTTTCCGTACAAAAAATTTCTTTTTCAAAATTTTCAATATCTTGACCATCAGCTGAATAAACAGCATTTAAAGTTACTCCATTGTTAAGTTTGATTTCTTGAGAATTTAAATAAGTAATGTCGTTATGAGTTGTTAGAGATTTATTTGATTTTTGATCATACTGGTTATAAAAATATTCTGCCAAAGATTTGTTTAAATCCTCTTGGTTTTTAATTAAATAATTAACTCCAAGACCAGTTTCGTTAGATTGTGTAACAGCTTTCCCCCAAGACTTGAGAGCTAAATCTGCTTGAGATAGTTTGGTTGAGGCAACTTTATAATTATTGTCTGAAAAATTATTCAAAGAAAGCATTGTTACAACTAAAATGCCGATAATTCCAAGAGCTGTGAGTATTTCCGAAAGGGTAAAACCTTGGTATTTATATTTTTTATACATGCATGACTCCTTTTATTTTTTTTGATTCTTGTATTTTCTATTCCCGATTTTATCATTTTTTAAACATTTGTTAAGGCTTTTTTTACAATAGTTAAAATTTAGTTACAAATATACTTTTATTAATTTTCTAGATTTTTATCGAAAAATGAACTATAATTAATCCTATGGAAACCAAAAGAAGTAGTATTCTTGATTTTTTATCAGAAAAAAATATAATAGAAATTCCAATCTGGCAAAGAGAATTTATATGGGGAGAAAGTCAGATTGTACAATTGTACGAAGATATTGAATCTGTAATGCATACGCCGACTTTATCTACACATTTTTTTGGTTTTATAATTCATCAACTTTCTCCAACAATGTTTTCAAATACGAAGCTTATTGATGGGCAACAAAGATTAATAGCTGTTAGTATTTTTCTATGTGCTTTGTGTAATCATTTTCAAGCCGAAGGTTACAAAAAAGCTTTGCTTTTTACCGGACACACGCCCCAAAAATTGGCTAAAATACGTTGTTTAAATCAATTTAATGATGAATACCAAAACATATTAATTAACGAAGATTTTGCTTATATGGAAAATTCTTCATATTCTAAGTTGTACAGATTTTTCTTTGACAAAATTGAATCTAATACTTATGTTCTTGAAGAATATTTTAATGCATTGAAAAAGTTTGAAATAATTGAAGTACAACTTTCTGAAAGAGATAATGCTCAATTAATTTATGATAGTATAAACTCTACTGGTGTAAAATTAGATAATTTTGAAAAAATAAAAAATTATGTATTTATGGGGCTTGAAGATGATGAACAATTTGAACTTTGGGAAAAATATTGGAAGCCCTTAGAGCAATTGTTTGTGTTAGATGAAAATTTATTTAATCAATTTATGATTAGTTACATTTCTATGCAAACGGAAAAAGGGGTATCTGAAAGCAATTTAAATATATCATTTAACAAATTTTACAATTACAAAAGAAAATACAAAAAAGCAAATGAAATTATATCCGAATTATTCAAATTTGCCCAATATTTTATAAGAATTAAAAATGCTGATTTTACTGAGGAAATTTCTGTTGAAATGGAAAAAATAACTGCATTATATGATAGACCTGAATTATATGCATTTTTATTTGAGATAACAGATGATTTTCAAAGTGGCTTAATTCCGCAAAAAATATATATAGACATACTAGTTAATACGTATAACTATTTAAAATTTGCAGAAGAAAAAAAAGAAAAGATAAATTTTTCAGGATTAAGCAAAACAATTTCTAGAATGTTAGCGCAAAAATATGAACAAGGGAATTAATTATGAGTAAAAAAATTATTATACTTTCAGGAAAGCAATTTTCTGGTAAAGACACAGTTGCTAAATTTTTATTAGAATATTTAACTAATTACAAAAGAATAGGGCTGGGAGATGCTATAAAACTAGAATATAGCAGAAGAAAAGGACTTACAATTGAAGAAATTGAAACAAATAAATCTCAATACAGGGGAGATTTAATTGCATTAGGTGATTGGGGAAGGATGCAGGATCCTGATTATTGGTTAAAAAGAATAATTGAGCAAAATGATAATGTAATTGTTCCGGACATAAGAATGCCTCATGAACTTGAAGTTTTTAAGGCAAATGGCGCAACTACTATTAGAGTTGAAGCTCCAAGAGATAATAGAGCAGCTCGAGGTGTACTTGTAAAAGAAAATGATCCAACTGAAACACTTTTGGATAACATAAAGGAATGGGATTTTGTTATTCAAAACGATGGTACACTTGAAGAATTAAAAGTTAAAGCTTTAGAAATTGCGAAAAAGCTATAACTATTTCAAATTATATTTTATAGCTTTTTCAATTTCACGTTTAGCAGTTTTTTTACTTATACTTTCGCGTTTGTCGTGTAAAGTTTTACCTTTTGCAAGAGCGATTTCAATTTTTGCAAAACCATTTTGCAAATTTATATTTAGTGGTATTAATGCTAATCCTGTTTCTTTGATTTTTCCTGTTAATTTTTTTAGTTCTTGTTTGGTAAGTAAAAGTTTTCTTATTCTTAAAGGTTCATGATTATATCTATTTCCATTTTCGTATGGACTTATATGCACGTTATAAAGCCACATTTCGCCATTTTCAATTCTGGCAAAACCATCTTTAAGATTAATTAAGCCTTTTCTAATTGATTTTATTTCGGTTCCTGTTAGAACTATACCGGCAGAATATTTTTCTAAAATTTCATAATCGTGAAAGGCTTTACGGTTATCAGCTAAAATTTTATTTTTGTTAGAGTTACTCATAAAGGGAATTATAGTAGTAAATAGATTTATTGTCTACAGAAATAAAAAATTATTGTGAAAATATTTAATTTTACTAGCAATTTTTTTTGTTGAGACATATTAATATTTTTGCGTTTAAATAATAAAGCTAAAGATTCTAAGCATGAGGTAAATATATTTTATGAAAATTAATTCGATTAACAATAATTACAAAGCAAATTTTGGAGCTACTCCTAACAGAATTTTGTACGATTACATACAAAAATCTTTACCAAAAGCTAATTCTGTAGGTGCTTCTGAAATTAGTATGAAAATTTTAGATAAAGTTCACACCATTAATTCAATTTTTTCCAAGAAAAATTTAAATATGCAATCAGGAGAAAAAAGAATAGCTGCAATAAATTTAGATGATACATTTTTGACTACAATAGACAAAAACGTTTCTATTTTTGAAAATCTAGATAAAATTATCGAAGCAATGCGAGGCAGAATGAGGTATTTGAAATACAAAAATAAAGCTGCTTATGATAGAACGGCCAGATTTGATTTAGTAAATGCATTAACAAAAAAATCTTTAAACAATGTTAATAAAAAGTAGAGGAAAAAATGAATATAAAATCTGTAAATAATAGAAGTTTTGGCATGGCTTTTATGAAACCTAACTTTAAAAAATTTGCAGTAGAAGCTTGTATTGAAGCTGCAAATGAATCGCCCCTTTCTTTAAAAGCTGCATTGAATTCAATAGATACAATAGGAAGATGTTTTGACGGAAACATAAGGTTGAGAAGACTTTCAGGAACGGACGTTGTAGTTTTGCAAAGATTTACTGGAAGCAATTGGTTAGAGAAATTATTTGGAAAATCACATTCTGATGATTATTTGTACATAATTGCTCCAAATCAGACAAAAAGTTCTGTTTTGCAAGAAACAGCAGATAAAATTAAAGAAATGTATGATTTGTACAGTAAAAAGCCATATATCAAAACTGAAAATGATTTTAAAAAAGAACTTGCAGAATACATAGACTCAGTTAATAATATTTGGAAAAACAGAAATAAACCTTTATAAAATCTGTTGAACTTGTTGCAATATAGTTTTTAGCATGGATAATTATAAAAAATAGAATGAAAGACTTGACAAAAAAGGCTCATTCTATAGTTTTGTGTTGACATAAAAAAATGTTCCACATAACATGTTAAACAAGGGATTTTGCATAATTGTATAATTCCAAAAATTGAAAAGTTAGGCATGTAAGATATTTGCAATTTGCAAATTCTTGAAGTAAAAAATGGAAGGACGTTAGTCATGGGTCTGAAAAAAAGCGACAAGTTGGTAGTTCTAGCTTGCGAAGAATGCAAAAATAGAAACTATACAACAACTAAAAATAAAAAGCATAATCCGGACAGAATGGAACTAAAAAAATACTGTCCATTTGACAAAAAACATACTCTTCACAAAGAAACGAAATAAAGGTCTGCGCCTTTAGTTCAGTCGGTAGAACGTCGGTCTCCAAAACCGAATGTCGAGGGTTCGAGTCCTTCAGGGCGCGATTTTAAAAGACCTCTATTTAGCTAAAAAGAAGGAAAATAATGAACAAAACAAACAACAATCAACCAAATATAAAAGAAAATATTACAACTTATTTCAAAGGTGTAAAGTCTGAATGGGGAAAAATTACTTGGCCTTCAAAACAACAAACTTGGGCAGAAACAATAGTAGTTTTAGTTGTTGTTACCTTTTTTACTGTTTTGGTTTATCTTATAGATATAGGATTTAAAGGTTTGTTCAGTTTTTTAAAATTATCACAATAGCTGATGGGAATAAAAAATGAGTGAAAACAAGAAAAATCAAAAAAGATGGTACGTAGTTCACACATATTCTGGGCACGAAAATAAAGTAAAAGCTAATTTGGAAAAACGTGTCGAATATTTAGGTTTAGGCGAAAAAATTTTTCGCGTAGAAGTACCGCAAAAAACAATTACTGTTGTAAAAAATGGTCGTAGACAAGACAAGGAGGAAAAAGTTTTTCCAGGATATGTTCTTGTTGAAATGATTATGGATGATGACAGTTGGTTTGTTGTTCAAAACACAGCAGGGGTTACAAAATTTGTTGGAGCTAATAAAAAGCCTATTCCTGCAAGAGAAAGTGAAATAAGAAAAATCATTCACAAAGTACAGGTTCAAACTGCAAAAATTGAACTTGACGTAAAAGTTGATGACAAAGTAAGAATTATTTCAGGTCCTTTTGCAGATTTTGTAGGTACAATTACAGAAGTTTATCCTGACAAAGCAAAACTTCGTGCAAATGTTTCAATTTTTGGACGTGAAACACCTGTAGAACTTGAATATAATCAAATTCAAAAAGTTTAATTAGTAAATGTGGAAGGGGGAGAATGACCCCGACATTACCACGAAAGGAGAAAAAATGGCAAAGAAAGTTATTGGAAAAATTAAACTTCAAATCCAAGCCGGAAAGGCAAATCCATCACCTCCAATTGGACCTGCTTTAGGTCAACATGGTGTTAATATTATGGATTTTTGCAAACAATACAATGCTCAAACAGAGCATATGGCAGGTTATGTTGTTCCTGTTGAGATTGAAGTTTATGAAGACAGATCATTTAGTTTTGTTACTAAAACGCCACCGGCAGCAGTTTTAATCAAAAAGGCTATAGGTATCGAAAAAGGTTCAGCTACTCCTAACAAAACTAAAGTAGCTACAATTACACAAGCCCAATTAGAAGAAATAGCAAAAACGAAAATGCCCGATTTAAACGCAACTACACTAGAAGCAGCTGTTGAAATGATTAAAGGCACCTGCAATAGCATGGGCGTAACTGTGGAGGGCAAATAAAATGACAAAGTTAACAAAAAGAGCAAAAAAAGTTTTAGAGATATTAGAAGATGTAAATCAACCTACTTCTGGAGTTGAAGCTATAAAGCTTCTCAAAGAGATTTCAGCAAAGAGCTCTAAATTTGATGAAACTCTTGAACTTCACATGAAACTAGGTATTAACGTAAAACATGCAGAACAACAAGTTAGAGGTACAACTGTTTTGCCTGCAGGAACAGGAAAAACAGTTAAAATTTGTGTAGTGGCAAAAGGCGAAAAAATGTCTGAAGCAACTCAAGCTGGAGCTGATTTTGTTGGTGCAGAAGATATTGTTGAAAAAATTTCCGGTGGTTGGTTAGATTTTGACACATTAATTGCAACACCTGATGCAATGGGAATGTTAGGTAAACTTGGTAAAGTTTTAGGACCTAAAGGATTAATGCCTAATCCAAAAACTGGTACTGTTACATTTGATGTGAAAAAAGCTATAGCTGATGCTAAAGCAGGTAAAGTTGAATATCGTGCTGATAAACAAGGTATAGTGCATGTACCTTTGGGCAAAATGAGTTTTAGCGAAGAAGATTTAATAAAAAACTTTGTAGCTGTAGCTGATGCTGTAATTAAAGCAAAACCTTCTGCTACAAAAGGAACTTATGTTAAATCAGTTTATTTAACTACTACCATGGGACCTTCTATTAAAGTTGACGATAAAAACGTTGCAGCTGAAGTAAAAGGACTTGTAGGCTAGAAATTTTAAAATATAAAAAGGGTATTGTTGAATTTCAACAATACCCTTTTTAGTAACAAAAATTTCATTTTGTTTATGCTATTTCATCCTGTGGAATATTATTTTTCACAGGTAATTTTATTAAATCAGCAAACTTTTTTCCTCGGTTTTCAACCATCTCCTTGGTAATAGTAAATGATTTTATATCTTCCCTTGAAGGAACTTCGTACATAATATTTAGCATAATTTCTTCAACTATAGAGCGTAAAGCTCTGGCTCCGGTTTTGCGTTTTATTGCTTCTTTTGCAATAAGTTTAACGGCATCTGGTTCAAAGTTTAATTCGACTCCATCCATTTTTAATAGTTCTTTGTATTGTTTTAGTATAGCATTTTTAGGTTCAGTTAAAATTTGTATTAAAGTTTCTTCTTCAAGTGGGTCTAAAACTGCATATACAGGTACACGTCCTATAAATTCAGGAATTAAGCCAAATTTTAATAAATCTTCAGGCTGCATTTGTTTTAACATTTTTGAGGCTTGAAGTTCTTTTTCTGCTTGAGTTAAAGGTGATGTGCTGGCTCCAAAACCAACACTACTTGAATTTCCTACTCTTCGTTCAATAATTTTATCCAAATCAACAAAAGCTCCTCCTACAATAAATAAAATATTTGTTGTGTCTATTTGAATAAATTCTTGGTGAGGATGTTTTCTACCACCTTGTGGAGGAACATTTGCTACTGTTCCTTCGATCATTTTTAGTAAAGCTTGTTGGACTCCTTCGCCTGAGACATCTCTTGTAATACTTGGATTTTCAGATTTTCTGGCAATTTTATCTATTTCATCAACGTATATAATTCCACGTTCAGCTCTTGCTGCGTCATATTCTGCATTTTGGTACAATCTTAGTAAAATATTTTCTACATCATCTCCTACATATCCAGCTTCTGTCAATGTTGTAGCATCAGCTACAGCAAAGGGAACGTCTAAATATTTTGCTAATGTCTGTGCTAGAAGAGTTTTGCCACTTCCTGTTGGACCTACTAAAAGAATGTTACTTTTCTGAATTTCAACTTTGTCTTTTGAACCTTTTACATTATGGTTAATTCTTTTGTAGTGATTATATACCGCAACAGAAAGTACTTTTTTGGCGTCATCTTGTCCAATTATATGTTCATCAAGATATTTTTTAATTTCTTGCGGTTTATGTAAAGTATCTTTTATATCTTCTTCTTCAGTTGTTTCTTTATCTTCTTTACTTTCGAAGAATTCTTCATCAAGAATTTCATTACATAATTCAACGCATTCATCGCAAATGTAAACTTCAGGACCTGCTATTAATTTTTTTACCTGATCTTGCGATTTTCCGCAAAATGAACATTTTAAACGACTGTCACTTGACTTTGCCATGTTTTCTCCTAGTATTCTTCTTTTGGTTTTTTGTCCAATTTTGTAACAATTTTATCAATCATACCATATTCAAGCGCCTGTTCTGGTGTCATAATATAATCTCTGTCTGTATCTTTTTCTATTTTCTTTAAAGATTGACCTGTGTTTTCGGCAAGTATTTCATTCAAAGTCTTTTTAATTCTTATAATTTCTTCAGCTTGAATTTGAATATCTGTAGCCTGCCCTTGAGCTCCCCCTAAGGGTTGGTGAATAAGCACTCTTGAGTGAGGAAGGCACATCCTTTTACCTTTGGCCCCTGCTGCCAAAAGAAATGCTCCCATACTGGCTGCTTGGCCTAAGCAAATTGTGGATACATCTGCTCTAATATGCTGCATAGTATCAAAAATAGCTAAACCAGCCGTAACGCTTCCTCCAGGACTGTTGATATATAACATAATGTCTTTTTCTGGATTTTCGCTATCTAACAAAAGAAGTTGCGCAACAATAAGATTGGCCACCATATCATCTACGGGTGTGCCCAAAAATACTATTCTTTCTCTCAAAAGTCTTGAAAATATATCAAATGAACGTTCACCTCTGCTTGATTGTTCGATTACTACGGGTACAAAACTCATTGTTGTTTTCCTTTCGTTTAGTTCTATCTATTTTTATTTTGACACATATTTGATTTTATTGTTATCCACCAAATACTTGGTTATATTTTGGGCAAGTATTTGTTGAGTCAAAGCGCTTGTCATATTTAAATTTTTAGCTAATTGTGTATACACATCTTTTTCTTCTGTATGGTAAAGTGTGGCAAGTTCTTTAACTTTTTCTTCAAATTGTTCTTCTGTTACGCTTATGTTTTCTTTTTCTGCTATTTCAGCTAAAACTAGACTATTTTTTACTCTTTTTGAAGCTTCTGTTCGTAATTCTGCCCATAAGTTTTCATGCCCTTTTTCATCCACTACTTGTTCAAAATTAAGTCCTTGAGCTTTGAATTTTTGTTGCATTTCATTCATAAGTTGTTTGGCTTCTCTATTTACCATTGAATCAGGAACATCAACTTCTGAAGATTCTACTATTTTTTCTATTATAGCCTTTTGGGCTCTTTGTTCGTTTTCATTTTTTTCTGTTTTTTCTAAATATGATTTAATATCATTTTTTAAAGCGTCTACTGATTCAAAATTACCAATCTTTTTGGCAAATTCATCATTTAATTCAGGTGTTTTACGTTCTTTTATTTCATTAATTTTAATTTTAAATTGAGCTTCTTTTGATTGTAGTGATTTATCGTGGTAATCTGCTGGGAATGTAACGTTTATTGTAAATTCATCTCCAATGTTTTTGCCTATTAGTTGTTCGGCAAAGCCTTTGATAAAATTACTATGAGCTAAATCTAATTGATAATTTTTGGCTGAACCTCCTTTGATAGGTTCGCCATCAACAGAACCATCAAAATCCATTACTACTGCATCTTTTTCTGTACTGGGTCTGTCTATAACAGGTTCAAATGTTGAATATCTGTCCACAATTGCATTAACTTCTTTTTCTACAGCTTCTTCAGTATTTTTAAATTCTTCAACTTCAACTTCAACTTCTTTGTATTTTCCAAGTTTAATTTCAGGTTTTAATTCTAAAGTAGCAGTAACTGTTAAAGGTTTACCAATTTCATATTCATATGAATCTACTTGAGGTTCTGTTATAACATTTAATTCATTTTCACTTATAACATCTGCAAAAATTTTAGGAAGGATTCCGCTAAGTGCTTCTCTTTGAATCCTTTCTACTCCTACATATTTTTCAACTATATTTCTTGGGGCTTTTCCTTTTCTAAATCCATGAATATTTACTGTTTCGCTTATTTTTCGGCATGCTTTGTTGTATTCATTAGATGCTGTTTGTTCATCTATTTCTACGTTAACTTTAATTAAATTACCTTCTAATTTTTCAATGTTTGTTTTCATAATTTTCACCAATATATTATACTTGCAGTTATTATAATATAAACCAACCAAATAATGAAGTAACTTTTTAAAATTGTTGCGAATTTATTTGTTTTTAAGCAAATTGTTTGCTGGTTTAAACTATTGTTGAGAAATAAACAGAATTTCTGTAATTAAACGACCAGTTTGATTTGTACGGATACTTTGATTATTTTGGAGAGCCCGCTCTGCGAGGGCGTTTTCAGGTCGGAAAATTATGTTTTCCAAAAAAATCAAACTACCAAATTGGACTTTTTTCGGTCTGTACGGGTAGT
>CASDUJ010000005.1 GCA_949283935.1 uncultured bacterium | reverse complement strand
GCGTAAGAATCGACGTAACATTCGTATTGACTGTTATCATTTTTTGCTATTCTTTTTTCCAAGTAACGTTTTGTACCCTTAGAAACAATTTCGGTACACTATTATTATCTTGCCTTTTCTAGCAAGTTTACAGTCTATTTTGGTTTGATCTTTTTTATACTTTAGTATTAATTATAGAAAAAGCAGAAAGATATATCTTTCTGCTTAGCGTGCGTATAATAGTTAGCCCTTGTTAAACTTATCTTATTTCCGGTGGCGGAACAGGTTTACCAAATTTATGCATTGGTTTTTGGGGACGAGGATGTTTTTTTAACTTTTCTTGACGCATCTTTTCAAGTTCCTTTTTCTGCTTTTCTGTGAAAACATCTTGTGATGCTTCAAAATTTGCTTTTTTTATTTCTCGAATTTCTTCTTTTAATGTTTTTATTTCAGCTCTAAGTTCTTCTGCACTTTTACCTGAAAGTTTTACTTCTTCTAATGTAGCTATGCCATATTTTTCTGAATTTAATTTCCTTTTATCTAGAACACTAAGTTCGTATTCTGCTTCACTTAATTGCTTTATTTTAGGAGCAATTTCAGCTCTTGATTTTTCATGAATACTTTTTAATTGGGCTTTTTGCTCTTCAGTAATATTAAGACGTTTGTCCATTTCAGCTTTCCGCCTTTCCATTTCAGCTTTTACTTCAGGTGGCATTGGCTTATGTATTTTTGAATGTTCTGGTGGTGGAGGGGGAGGTCCTTGTAAATCTTTGTCTTGGCAAGGACAAACTGCATTTGCACTCATTGTTCCAAACAATAAAGCTGCCCCTATGGCTGTAGTCATTAAAATTTTCTTCATAATTTTTCTCCTATTACTCTAACAAAATTTTTAAATCATCATATAAAAGCTTTCTGGCTTTAAATAATCTAGATTTTACTGTCCCTACAGGACATTGTAACTTCTTTGCAATTGCATCTTGTTGTAATTCTTCAATATCGTACAATATTATTACTTCTTTCATTTTCGGCGGTAGTTTGTCTATCGCCTTCTTTATAAGTTTTTGCCTAAAAATATTATCTATTTTATTTTCTGCTACCTCCTTATTATCTTTAACCTTTAATAATTCAGTGTCTTCTGTATTGTTTAAATTGGAAATTTTATATTGTTTTGAACGAAAAAAATCTTTGCATGTGTTTACAACAACAGTTTTTACAAATGCCATTCCTTTCTTATAAGTAGAGGTTTTCCATAATTTTACATATACATCTTGTTCTATATCTTTTGCTGTCTCTCTGTCAACAAATTTCTCAATAGTATTTCTAATCGCACTTTTATTATTTTTTATAAATTTTTCTATTGTCATTGCTAGTATAATTCCACTAATCCATATTCATCTGTCGGGTATATCTCGCTTGCTATAGCTTGGTCATAATTGTAATATGGCAACCAATTTAATAGCAAAAATCCCGTTAAACAAAATAATGTAGCTGCTGCAACCATTGATATCGTAAATCTCCTTCTTATTATTTTTGATTTTTCAAATAATGGTTTGGCTTCTTTTACGAGTTTTGAAACAGCTTGCATTTTTTCGTATTCTCTACGACAATCCTCACAGGATTTTATATGGTCTATTAGTTCTGTTTCATCTTCTTTTGTAAATAATTTTTCAAATTTATCGCAACTCATTTTTAACTCTTTTGTTTTTACCTTTCAATATTATAACGAATTTGGCATGAAAAAGGTTCATTTTTTACAATAACTTTAAAAAGTCCCTAGTTTAACTAAACTAGAGACTCGTTGAAAATTTATATTTATTTGTGGGAAATTAACCTAAAGCTTTTTTTACTTCTTTCTTGTATATTTCTACATTAGGTTGAAGAACTTCCGGCATAGCAATGTCCATTGAACTTATTTCACCTTTTATGCGCCTTAATATGTTCCCAGTATAAAGCGTTTCAAAATGCTTAAGTTCAATAAATCTTGCAATATCTTCAACTTCTAAAGAAGGTATTTCTATTGTAGCTACAGGATGTTGTACCCCATAAGCTGTTATTACACCTTTCAATACAGCGTTTGTAATTTTATCATTTGTTTTAACGTAAACAAATGTATAAAAACTATCTTTGTTATTTGCATCTAAATCAGCCTCGGCGTTGTAATGTAAATAACCTGGACCTATATTTGTATCTGTTGAAATCATTGCTTTTAGCGATTCATTTTTCATTTGTTTTTCCCATAATACGGCGCCTGAAAAAACATCACCAAAATATTCAACAAAATGTTTAATCTTTCCTGCTTCTCTAGCTTTTACATTAAATGCTGCTAATTGTAATGCTATATTTTTTTCTATATCTGAATTTAAAAATTCTTTTTGAGCATTTAAAGAAGCTTCCAATAATTTTTTTACTTCCGCTTTGTCTATGCCAGCATATGCAAGAGTAAAAATAGTTGCATCATCTAAAATAGAAAACCTTCCTCCTACATCATCATGAACAAATCCGGAAAGTTTAATTTCTCCTTTAGCTACTATTTTTCTTAAATTGCTTTTTTCTAATGAAGCATCAGTCATTGCAATAAATCTGTCCGATACATCTTCTTTTCCAAAATAATCTTGCAAAAGTTTTTTTGCATTTTCATAAGCAACAGTTGTTTCTAAAGTGCCACCTGATTTGGACACAACAAGAAATTTTGTTTTGCTAAGATTTAAATTTTTGGTAAATTTTTTAAAACTTATTGGATCTACAGAAGAATAGAAATGTATCCTATCTTCAATTCCTAAAAGGTTAACCATACTTTCTGTTGTATGACGAGAACCCCCAATGCCTAATATGGCTAAATCTGTCGATCCATCTGCTTTTGCTTGGTTAGCTAAATTGTATAAATTATCTAGTTCAGATATTTGATTTGAAGGCAAAGTGCCTATCCAATTTAAAAATTGCCCTTTTTGACCTGCTCTTTCGCTAATTTCAATAACTGCTTGTTTTGCATATTCTTTTAAATCAGAAATTTCAATATTTCCAATGTCAACTATGGACTTTAATCCTTCCATTTGCACTCCTTTATATTATTTCTCTCATAAAAATTATCTTGCAATAAAAAAGTATTGTCAAACCAACTACCACAAACAATATCCAAATAATTACTATCCTTGTTTATTTATAACAAAAAGGATTGGTATTTTGCCAATCCTTCTTGCTTCTATAGTCTATCACTATTGCTTAGTGTATTCTGCATCAATTACATCATCATCTCCACCTTGGTTGTCTTGATTAGATGAAGAATTTTCCGTATTTCCAGAAGCTTCGCCTCCATTATTTTGAGCTTCTGAAGCACCTTGAGCTTGCTGATATGCAGCTGATGATATTGCATACATTGTTTCTTGAAGTTTGTCTGATAAACTTTTTATCTGCTCAATTGAAGAATTTTCATCTATTGCCTTTTGAAGTTCATTTTTTTGCTCTTCAAGTTTTGTTTTGTCTGCATCAGACATCTTTCCTTCAAGATCTTTGATTAAACGTTCTGCAGCACTTACCATGCCTGATGCAGTATTCCTTTGTTCGGCTTCTTCTTTACGTTTTTTGTCTTCTTCTGCATGTGCTTCAGCATCTTTTACCATTCTTTCTACATCTGCTTCAGAAAGATTTGATGTATTGGTAATAGTTATTCGCTGCTCTTTGTTGGAAGCTCTATCTTTTGCACTTACATTTACTATGCCGTTCGCATCTATATCAAATGTAACCTCAACTTGTGGAATACCTCTTGGAGCAGGAGGAATTCCGTCAAGTCTGAACATGCCCAAAGATTTATTATCTTTTGCCATAGGTCTTTCACCTTGAAGCACATGAACATCTACTGCTGTTTGATTATCTTCTGCTGTAGAAAATACTTGAGATTTACTTACAGGAATAGTTGTATTTCTGGGAACTAAAGAAGTCATTACTCCGCCAAGTGTTTCTATTCCTAAAGTAAGAGGAGTTACATCAAGTAATACTATATCCTTTACTTCACCTGCCAAAACACCTGCTTGAATAGCGGCACCAACAGCTACAACTTCATCTGGGTTAACAGATTGGTTGGGATCTTTGCCTGTGTATTCTTTAACAAGTTCTTGAACTTTCGGAATTCTGGTAGATCCTCCTACCAAAACTACTTCGTCTATTTCGCCTTTGGATAATTTCGCATCAGCCAAAGCCTGTTCCATTGGTTTTTTACATCTTTCTATTAAATCTGCCGTCAAATCTTCAAACTTAGCTCTCGTCAAATTTAAATCCAAATGTTTTGGTCCATTTGCATCAGCTGTAATAAATGGTAAATTTATATTTGTTTCTACAACAGATGATAACTCTATTTTAGCCTTTTCTGCTGCTTCTTTTAAACGTTGCATAGCTTGCTTATCATTTCTTAAATCTATGCCTTCCAATTTCATAAATTCATTGCATAGCCAATCCATAACTTTGGCATCAAAATCATCTCCACCTAGGTGCGTATCACCACTTGTAGAAAGTACTTCATGAAAACCACTTGATATTTCAAGAACACTTACATCAAATGTACCTCCACCTAAGTCAAAAACTAAAACCTTTTCTGTTTTATCTTTATCTAATCCATAAGCCAAAGCTGCTGCTGTAGGTTCATTGACAATTCTTAAAACTTCTAAACCTGCTATTTTTCCAGCATCTTTTGTGGCTTGTCTTTGACTATCATTAAAATATGCGGGAACCGTAATAACTGCAGAAGTTACTTTTTCTCCTAAATATTTAGATGCATCATCCGCTAATTTTCTTAAAATCATAGAAGAAATTTCTTGAGGTGTATAATCTGTACCGTCAATCTTAACTTTATAATCTGTTCCCATTTGGCGTTTAATACTTATAACTGTTCTGTCAGGATTTAATATAGCTTGACGTTTTGCCAATTGTCCAACTAAACGCTCCCCAGATTTTGAAAACCCTACAATAGAAGGGGTCGTTCTGGAACCTTCTGCATTAGCAATAACTGTAGGCTTGCCACCTTCCATAACGGCTACTACTGAGTTAGTTGTTCCTAAATCTATACCAATTGTTTTTGCCATTTTTCTTCTCCTTATAATTGGTTAATATTTACATATATAAATATTTAAGCAGTAAAAAGGAGAAATCTTAAAAATCTCAACAAAAAATTAATATTTGTGCTTAACTAAAAACTATCGCAAATAAGTTTTTTCTTCATAATTTTTCGCCAAAACTTGCTAAAATTTTTTCTGAATCTGTTTTCATTAAGTAACTCAAGCTCTTTTACCAAAACAGCTTTTTCTATCAGTAATTTGTTGTAGGCAACTTGGGTAGTCTCAGTACTTAATTTTTCTGCAGAAAATTGCTTTAGCCTATATTTCGCAAATTGAATTGATTTTTCCAATTGTTCTTTTATTTCATTCATTCTTGAACCATAAGATGTAATTAGCGTAATGGAGTAATTGGGTAACTTGTTATTAATAATATAATCGCCTTTTCTTTTTTTTTGTTCCCCCAAAAAGTTTAAATTCAGCAAAAGAGGAATTAAAAAGTAAATACTTATAATTCCTCAAAACTACTCAAATTTATATAATATTTTCTTTAACTGCCTTAACTGCTGCTTGTACTCTATCATCTACACATAATTTTTGCAAAATACTACAAACATGTGCTTTGGCTGTATGAACACTTACAATTAAATCTTTTGCGATTTCTGTGTTGCTTTTCCCTTTTACCAAAAGTCTTAGAACTTCCAATTCTCTTTCAGTAAGCTGACTTCTTCCATCTTGCATTTGATTAGAAGAAGAAATTCTTATATTATCGGGCTTAGGAAATAATTTTAATGCAACTTTTGCTATGACAGGATCTAACCAGCATGCTCCTTTTGAAACTTCTTTAATAACATTTACTAAAGCAAAGGGTTCTATATCTTTTAAACAATAAGCATTTGCCCCAGAACCTAATGAAGCTAAAACTTCTTCTTCTCTTTCATGAGAAGTTAAAATTATAACTTTTATATCTGGATTTTCAAGCTTAATTCTTCCTGTTGCCTCTATCCCATTCATTCCCGGCAAGCCTAAATCCATTAAAACGACATTAGGTTTAAGTCTATCAACAAGAATTAACCCTTTTTCTGCATCTTCAGCTTCTCCAATTACTTCAATTCCCTCAAATTCTTCTAAAGAAGATTTTAATCCCATGCGGGTTAATTTATAATCTTCTATAATTATTAAACTAATTTCCTCTTGGGCTACAGCAGTCATTTTATCTCCTAAACTCTAAACTAAACAAACAGAAAATAATATAAATTATTTTTATACAAATAATTAAACATGAATATTTCCACTGGTATATTACCCATTCGGGCATATTTATTATGAAGATTTTAGTAAATTTACAATATCTATATCTTTATATTTAAAATTAAATTCGTAATCTTTGCCTTGCTCACCATAAGTAATAATCTTTGCTATGTAAGCCCCCAAAATAGCATCCAAAACAGAAACAGGAACCATATTGGACGGAAAATTTTTTATTCCTATTTTTTCTTTAATAGCTGCCTGCAAAAATTTACAACCAGCAGGCGTTCTTTCTTTTATATACGGATGAAGATCTAAAACTGTTTTAGTAAAATTACTACAATATCTGTAAACATTATAACCATTCTCTACAAGTTTTCTGTAAAAATCAGCTCCTCTATCAGAATATCTACTGGTCCAATTATCTTTTCCATGATAAATTCCATTTAAATTTAATGGTTTTATAGTTTTGTTCACAATCCTCCATTTGCCTTCAAGCATTTCGTAATATTCTGGCATATCAATACAAATAACTGAGTTTTTTTTCCCTGCAATTTTATTTACACAGTCCGTAAGTTCTTCAATTGAATAAGCTTTATCAATCTTTATTATTTCGTTTTCTTTGTTCAAAACACAGATGCCAGAATCGCTACTTGCACTCTCCCCTATAGTTATTCCAATAAAATTAAAAATACCTTTTACACTCATTGACAAAATCCTTAAGCAAAATTTGTAAAAAACTTGTATGGTTGGTAAGCAGGATCTAAAAATGCATCAGGATTTATTTCTTTGATTCGCTTCATTTCATCCAACATTTTAAAAAATTTCATTTGCTTCAAATAAGAACCTACAAGTGCAGCAGAATAAGTTGCATTATCCGGATGCTTTTCCAAAAGATTTTCTAAAATTCTTTGAGCCCTGCCATGTTTTCCCATTTCTATGTAACAATAAGCTTTAATTTCGTCAGATTTATTATCAGCTGTATAGGAATTTGCCGTTTCTGCATAACTTATTGCCATTTTATAATCACTTTCTTCATACGAAATTACCGCCAAATTATGATATGCAGTAAATTTTTCTTCATCTGTTTTTGCAAAAGATAAAGCTTCAGAAAAAGCATCTTTTGCTTTTGCAAATTCTCTGTTAACAAAATATCCTTCTGCTAAATTCATTTGAGATACAAAATTGGCAGAAACAGTTTTAAGGTATTTATTAGATTCTTCAAGTTTTTTCTCACCTATTTGCTTTTTAGTTCCTAACACAGCAATAGGAAAATACATATCTGAATGTGCTACAATATTGTACCTTTTATTTGTTATATCAGGTACTATTTTGTACAAAAGTCTAAAAGTGTTTAAATCCCTTTTAGAAAAAGGCTTTCTCTTAATCAAAAGTGTTTGTGTATCTTCTGCCCATTCGGCATCATTATTAACAGGATACATAACATCTTCTGAAAAATAACTATGCCCAGATACGCCCAAAGCATGACCTATTTCATGTTTTGCTATGTTATGAATTTGATTAGCTGTAAATTGAGAACTATCTGTATCTTTGGTTCTTAATTTTATTTTTGTTTTTTGCAATACAGAACCTGATATTTCATTTTCTGTTAATCCCAAAATTTTTACACAATCAGTTGTTCCAACACATTTTCCACCTGATATTTCATCCATAAAAATAATTTCTATATCAGCTTCTTTAGGATTATTTACATAGTAAAATTGCAAAGCATTGTTTAAAGCTCTTGAGTAATCATCAAAAGCTACTTTTATTTCATCAAAATAAAACCCAGGTAACTGAGCACTCATTGAATTATCTATATATACTTTTACTTTAGATGCAATGTTGTTCCAATGAACTACATTAGTTCCTTGAACAACATGATCTATATAATTTGCCTCATATTTTTTCTCGACATCTTTTTGTATATTTTCAAAAGCATTTTCAATTTTTGGTACAATTGTACTATTAGGATAATCTTCAATTAAATTTAGCATTTCTGCTTGCACAATAGCAATTTTTTTCATTTTTGAAAGAGTTTCAAAATAATTTTCGACATATCTTTCATTATCAATATTATTGGCAAATGCGCTTCTGTAATACTTAAAAGCGCATAAATAATCTTTGGCGGCAAAACATTGTTCAGCTCGACTTATATTAATTCTATTCATTAAAGGTACATAAAATGTAAAAATACTAAAGACTAAAAAAATTAATCCATAAACAAAAATTCTTATATGAAAATCTTTTATCGTTATTGCTTTTTTATTATCTAAAATTTCATTGTTAGATTGACCATTCTTTTGCAAAACTGATGTATTATTTTCCCTACTCATTTCTTAACTCTTCTCTAATTTTATTCTTCAAAGCTTTATATTTATCGTTATTATAATCTATATCAATAGCAGCTTCTATGTTTATAATAGCATTCTTTTTGTCAAAATCAAAAAAGAATAATTTTGCAAGTCCATAATATGCTTCAGCATTTTGAGGATAATTTTTAATAACTTTTACGAAGAAGTCTTTTGCTTTTGCATAATCTTTTTTATTTTTCAAATAAATTTGAGCTAAAGATAAAAGAGCCGTCTCGTTAACAGAATCATACTCCAATACTTTTTCATAATAAAAAATAGCCTGCTCTATATCATTTAATTTATAATAAGTAGAAGCTAAAGCATTTATGAACAAAGGATTTTGCGGGGCCAAATTGTAAGCTGAGATATATAATTCTAAGGCACTAGAATAATCTTTGTAAATCACTTTCATATTGGCAAGATTATACGCTGCCCAGCAATACGCTGAATTAAGCGCATAAGCCTTTTTATAATATTCATAAGCAATATCTAAATTTTCATAATAATAAAAATAAATATTACCTAAATTAGAATAAGCCCACTCATTTGTAGGTTCTAACTCTATAAGTTTTTCAAAATTAGCTTGAGCATTTAGCATATCATTTTTTTTATAATATATTCTGGCAAGTTCACGATAATACTCTGAATTATTTTTATCATACAAAAGCGCTTTGTTTAAATACATAATTGCATCATTAAAAAGATTTTTTTCTATATAACAACGTGCAATTTTGAAATATATTTCTCCATTAAAATCATTAATACTTGCACACTGTAAAAAATAATCCAAAGCTTCATCAATTTTTTTAAGAGCAAAATAAAATTCACCGCAATTATTTATTATTTCAACATTTAAAGGTGATAGTTTTAGCGCCTTATTAAAATACTCCAAAGCTTTATCATTTTCATTATTAAAATGATAAATCCAAGCTAAATTATTATAAGCTTTATAAGAACTTTCTCCACTGTCAATAGCTTTTTCAAAAGCTTCTTTTGCCGCAGAAAAATTGTTTTGATGAAAATAAGCAAGACCTAATTCATTATAAAGCTCATCACTTGAAAAATTAGACTCCAAAGCCTTTTGAAAAGCTTCAACCGCAAGTCCATACATCTGAGCTTTATTGTAAGCAATACCTTCTTTGACATAGTCATGCTCTAAATTCGCATATTCACTCATTTTTACCATCGGATGTTAACACTAATAAGATTATATTTAGCTTTTAGTAATAAATCAAGCATGTAACAGACAAGAATAAAAGGAAATATAATTTATAAGTTTAAATTTAATTAAAAGATAAATGAATTTATATTAGTAAAAAAAGAAAATTTAATAATAACAAGAAAAATAAAAAACAAATAAAAAATAAAAATAATTAAATTACCAAAAACAAAAGCGCTAAAAAAGTAAAAAAATTTACACAAAAACATACAATTATTTTTAATATTATTAACAAAACAAAAAAACCGACTCAAAATGAGTCGGTCTAAAACAAAACCCTGGCAACGAGCTATTTTCCCAAGCGGTCTCCCGCTAAGTATAGTCACCGCTAGCAGTCTTTACGGTCGTGTTCGAGATGGGAACGGGTGTTTTCCTGCCGCTTTGTCACCAGAGATAAACTTATTAAAGTGCATTGCACATTGGCAACTGCATAATAGTTATCCCAAATAAATCATAATATACAAAGAAATTACACACAAAAGTTAGGAGAAGCCCTCGACCTATTAGTACCGATTGGCTACACATGTTGCCACGCTTCTACCTTCGGCCTATCAACCAAATTTTCTACTTGGGGTCTTACTAGGTTAACCTATGAGAGAACTAATCTTACGGTGGGCTTCGTACTTATATGCTTTCAGCACTTATCCACTCCGAACACAGCTACCCTGCGTTTGCATCTGGCGATACAACAGGTACACTGGAGGTTCGTTCGTCCCGGTCCTCTCGTACTAAGGACGACTCCGCTCAATTCTCTTGCGCACATACCGGATATGGACCGAACTGTCTCACGACGTTCTGAACCCAGCTCGCGTGCCGCTTTAATGGGCGAACAGCCCAACCCTTGGAACGTACTACCGCTCCAGGATGCGACGAGCCGACATCGAG
>CASDUJ010000004.1 GCA_949283935.1 uncultured bacterium | reverse complement strand
ATATATATATCAGTTTTTAAATTATATTCTATGAGGAGAAATTCGCCAAGAAGTCTTACTGTCTAAAGGAATTTCTCTTCCTGTTTGGTATTCAGTTGGAACTTTTATTTTTTCAGAAAACACTTCCGTTCTCAATTTATTTCTCGACAAAATATAAAACACTTCTTGTTTAGTGTTTAAATCATAATCAGATACTTTAGTAAAATATTCAACTTTAAGAGTCATTTTTCATCCTTGAAAAACAATACACTATGTTTGATTATATAATTAATAAGTACTGTTTGGCTTGATTTTAAACCTATTTTAGAAAAAACATTTACAAAAATTTACAACATGTAATACCCAAAAGAATCAAAAGGACAAACATTCTTTTAATATTATCTTGGCAGCTTCGAGTTTTGTTGTTTTAGATATAAGTTTTTGTTTACCATCCTTAGAAATTAAAGTTATTTCATTAAAATCACTGCCAAAACCAATATCTTCTCTAGAGATATCATTTGCGGCTATAAAATCAATATTTTTTTCTTTAATTTTTTTTGTGGCATTAGCTAAAAGATTTTCGCTTTCTGCGCAAAAACCAATTAAGAGCTGATTTTCTTTTTTAATTTTGCTCATTTCTTTTAATATATCTACATTTTTAACCATTTCAAGAGTAAAAATCTCTTTTCCGTCTTTTTTAATTTTTTGTTTAGATTGATTTAATGGTCTAAAATCCGCAACAGCAGCAGCCATAATTAAACAATCAGCAGTTAAAAATTCAGATTGCAAAACTTTATACATCTCATCTGCAGATTTAGCCAAAATTGTTTTATAAGGTTTATCCAATTCAAATGTAGAAATTAAAAGCACTTCAAAGCCTAATTTATAAGCCTCATCTGCCAAAGCAATTCCCATTTTACCAGAACTATAATTACCAACATATCTAACAGGGTCAATATTCTCTTTTGTTCCACCAGCAGTAACAATAATTTTTTTGTTGAATATTACGGGTTTAAGTAATAAAGAAATTTCTTTTACAATAGAATCTAAATTAGCCATTCTACCTTTTGCATTTACGCCACAAGCTAAAAATCCTTCTTCTGGAGGTATAACATAATATCCCAAATTTTTTAATGTAGATAAATTATTTTGAATAATAGGATTCTCGTACATATTAACATTCATAGCAGGAGCGAGAGCAACAGGTTTATTGAATGCACAAACTGTAGAAGTTAAAAGGTTATCAGCAATTCCCGAAGCAATTTTTGAGATAGTATTAGCATCAGCTGGAGCAATTAAGAACAAATCAGCTTTTTGAGTCAAAGAAATATGATCGATTCTGTAATCTGAATAATCAAATTGTTCACAATAGACTTTATTTTGAGAAAGTGTTGACAACACAAGAGGAGAAACAAATTCTTTTGCATTAGGAGTCAAAATAACAGTAACTTCAGCGCTTAATTTTTTTAGTTTTCTAATTAATTCACAAGTTTTATAAGCTGCAATTCCTGCAGTAACACCTAAAAGAATATGTTTACCTTGTAAAGTCATAAATTACTCCATTATTTCTTGAAGTTTATATTTCAAAGTTAGCGGATTAGAGTGATAAGCAGGTTTAGCTAAAAACGCCTCAGCATTAGTTCTTAATGCAACAGCAGAGATAGCTGGAGAAGAAGAAATAATAACAAATTTAGCATTTTGTGTAGATTTTAAATTTTTTAAGTTTTCGATAAGCCATTCGCCTGCAAGTTTTTCCATAGGTTCCATTTCAAGATCAGTAAGAACCAAATGAACAGGCTTATCAGACTCCAAAGCAAAATTGTAAGCTTCTGAAGCAGACTTAAACAAATAATAACAAACCTCTTTACCTTCAAAAAAGTTTTTGAGATTTTGCAGGTTAAATAATAACCAACCTTCTATATCATCAGCTAAAATTACATTTAAACAAGTCATACATAAATTTATAACATAAAAAATGAATAATAGCACAATATAATTTGTTCTATCTACCGATAACAAAAAAGAAAATTTGAATTACTTTAAAAACATGGAAAAATACTATCTGCTATCTTTTATATTTTTTACGTTAAGTCTTATTTATTTATTAATATTTTTTTTAGTACGAATCAACAAAGAAAGACTAAGAAAAAAATATTTACTTGAATTGACGCAAAAATTTGATGACTACACTAATTTAAGCAAAATTGCTTACATATTTGCAGATGAAACACAAAGAGAGTTAAAAGCAGAATTTACAGCAATAATTGAATACACATATCCAAAAATCAACATATTAGCAGAAATTCCTCAAAAATATTCTCGTAAAAATGTAAAATCTGCACACGAAGTATTTTTGATTATAAAAAATTTACTAGAAAATGATAAAAAATTTATAAATAACCAAGATATAAAAAGCGATGAATTGAAAAAAACATTTCCACTGTTTGATTGCAAAAACTATAAAATTATTCCAATATATAAAGACAACTACAGAATTTTGACACTTGAAATATACAAAGAAAAATCTTCATCCATAAAAAATGAGGAGAATATTTTAAAAGAAATAATCAAAATTTTTGAAAACGCATACAAGCAACAAATAAAGTTTGACCAAGAAATTGCAAAAACAAAAAAAAATGAAATTATAATAAAGTTTTTAGACAGAATAAGGAACACATTAGATGAAAAAGAAATAGAAAAACTAATTCTAGAAGAAATAGGACAAGCTTTCAATGCAGATAGAGCATATTTTATATTAGTACCTAAAAATTTTTCACACATTCCAATAATAGGCAGAGAATACTTAGGTAATCCATACGCAAAATCATTACTCGGAAATGATTTAGATGCCGAAGCTGTGTGGAATCAACTAAGAGAAAACAAAACAAATCCACCAGTATTTGTAATCGAATATTCAAACAAATTCATAGAACAAAATAATTTGGAAGGAACTCCAATAGAAACATTTATTAAAAAAAGCCAAATAAAATCTTCATATCCATTTTTAATATTTGAAGATGAAATAAATACAATATATCTTGTAATTCAATATACAAAAGAAGCCATTATACTTGATAAAGATGATTTTGAAATACTAGAAATGCTAACCAAACAAACAAATATAGCTTTAACACAAGCAAAATTATATACGAAACTAATCAAAAATAGCCAAAAAGAAAAACTTTTAATAGATTTAATAAGTATACTAAGGAGCTCACTAGATTTAAAAAAAGTAGCCAAAGAATTTACAAGCAAGGTAGGAGAATTTTTTGATGCAGACAGATGCTTAATAAGATTTTTTGACGATAAAAAAAATATATTCAACAATTACAATGAAGAATTTGAATACAAAAAACATTTTTATACCCCAAGTAGCAAAAATTATAATTTTAGCTCAGAAATGGAAAAGTTTCTTCTAGAAAGTGAAAAATTTCATGACACCATAAGTATACAACAGGAAGTAGAAAAGGGAATTGAAAATTTTCAATACCAAAAAGTTATTCAAGAATACCTAAAAGAAAATAGGATAAAATCATATTTAGTAGCATTTATAAGGTACAACGGCAAACTGCTAGGTATATTATCATTAGATTTTACAAAAATAAAAGACTTCAATAAAAAAGACGAAAATTTTATAAAAGCAGTTGCAGATCAAATAGGCACAGCAATTTATCAATCCCAATTATACTACAATGTACAAAACGTGGCTCAAAAAGAAAAGGTATTAAAGGAAATTTTATCAGATACCATTAGTATGGAAAATAAAGAAGAAATTTATAAATATTTTAGCTCAAAGATAATAGAATTATTTAATGCAATAGGGGTAATTTTTATAAATTTGCCTCAAAACAAGAATGAACAAATAAAATATTTTGAAAATTACAAAGTTTCTAATAGAAATTTAGCAAAATTCAAAAAACAAGAAATAATTTTAAACATGATAAATTCAAAAGAATTAAAATATTTTCGTGATTTAAAAAAATATGAAAACAACAAAGAATTTTACGAATTTTTGAAAGAAACAGGAACAAAATGCATAAGTACACTACCAATAACAGAAAAATCACTACTTTTAATGTTTTTTGACACAAAAAAAGAATTTGACACATTTGAAGAAAATTTACTATTTGCGCTAACGGAGATTATAAGTAAAACAATAAAAGATATAATCAAAACAAAAGAAATAAAAAACTTAAGAGAAACATTTTTATCAACACTAGCACATGATTTACAAATTCCAATGATTGCAGAACGTAATGCAATTAATTATTTAATTTCTAAAATAGAAAACTATAATGATCCAATTACTAAAGAAATACTATTAAATTTGTTAGAAACTAATAATCAAATAGAAGATATGTTGAAAATTTTAATGTCAATATACAAATATGAAGCAAAAAAGCAAACAATATACAAAGAAAATTGTAACCTAGTAGATATAATAGAAGAAACATTAGAAAAATTCAAAAATGATATAGAAAAGAAAAAAATAAAAATAAATTTTGAAATTGGAACAGAAGAAAAAATTTTTTTAGGAGATTTAATTGAAATAAGAAAAGCAATAACAATTTTAATAAAAACCGCAATAAAGGAAACAAATGAGAATGGAAAAATTACAATTATAATAGACCGAATTGACAAAGCACTAAGATGCTGCATAATAACTGAAGGGAAAGGATTAAACGAAAATATAGAAAAAATAATATTTGAAAGAGATATGCTTGCCAAAAATTTAGAACATCGAATAGGAGAAGGCATGGATTTATATTTAGCAAAACTAATAATTAATGAACATAACGGAAAAATATACATAAAAAACAAAGAAGGAACAGGCTGTAAATTTTGTATTGAAATAGAATAATTTTTTAACTGAGAAATATATAACTACAAATCAAATAAAGTAAGCTCTTTGCAAATAAATATTATGCAATATTTATTTAATTTGGAAAGGACATTTAGTACAATGTGCTTTGGGATGTAAAACTAAATTATCTTCTAAGTCATACATTTCAGCAATCCTACAAGATAACTCTGCACCACATAAAGGACAGTTGTTTCCTTGTAAATTTCCCGAAAGAATATTATTTTTTATAGTATCCAAATAGTTTGAATTAGGCTTAATTTCAACAGGTTTTTTTTCATATTTTTTTATTAGAGAAGGCTCAACTTTCAGGGCTCTTGCAAGTTTTTGCCTCACAACAACAGAAAGAAAAAACTCCTGCGCTCCTTCAATATCTTCAATAACTTTCAAGTCTAAATTTGCACGTTTTGCAAGTCCTACTTGAGAATATCCTTTTTTCTCTCGCAAATCGCTAATAAATTTTGCTAAAGACAAATCACTCATTATTTTACCAATTTCACAAAATTTCTTTTTCCAACTTGAAAAACTACAGAATCAGAATTATCATATACAAGCTTAGCTTGCAAATCAGTAACTTTTTCTCCATTAATTTTCATTCCGCCGCCTTGTACAAGCCTTTTAGCCACACTTTTTGAAGGAACAAATCCCAAATCCAGTGCAATATCAGTTAATAAAACACCTTCATTAAATTGCTTTTCCTGTATATCCGCCGGAATACCTTTATTTTGAACAACATTTATAAATTCATTTTGTGAAATTTGAGCAATATCATCACCATAATATTGAGCAACTATATACTTAGCTAATTTCATTTTCAAGTCACGTGGATTAGCAGATTTATTTAAGAGTGTAGATTTTATCTGCTCAAGTTCAACATTATCAATATCTGTTAAAAGTTCATAATAACGATAAATCAAATTATCTGGAATAGACATTAATTTACCATACATGTTATTGGGATCTTCTGTTAAACTTATACAATGTTCTGGATAAGTTTTCGACATTTTAACAATACCGTCTGTACCTTCCAGCAAAGGTAAAAGCATAGCCAATTGAGGTTCTTTTTTTCCATAAGCAGTTTGGATATCACGACCTAATAAAACGTTAAATCTTTGATCAGTTCCACCCAATTCAATATCAGAATCAACCGCCACAGAGTCATATGCTTGCATAAGCGGATAGAAGAATTCATGAACACCAATAGGCTTACCTGATTGATATCTTTTCATAAAATCATCTCGCACCAACATTTGAGCTACGGTGATTTTGGCAGCCAATTGAAGTAATTGGGTTAAATCCATAGTATGAAGCCAATTTGCATTGTTTTTGATTTCTGCATTTTGAACATCAACAATTTTTCCCATTTGCTCTAAGTAAGTTTTAGCATTAGTTTCAACTTCTTCTTTTGTAAGACTTGGACGTGTTTCTGATTTACCAGAAGGATCTCCAATCATAGCAGTAGCTCCACCAATAATCAAAACTACTTGGTGTCCGAATTCTTGGAATTTTTTCAATTTACGCATAACAACGCTATGTCCTAAATGTAAATCAGGCCTTGTTGGATCTAATCCAAGTTTTACACGTAGTGGTTTTCCATTTTCTTTTGCATTTTGCAACTTTTCAGCAAGCCCCATAACTCCACCAGGAATAATATCTGTACCTCTGGCTAATATTTCAGCTTGTTGAATGTATTCAAATTTAACTTTTTTATTAATTTCCATTTTTTCACCTATGTCAAAAGTTGTAGCAATCTTTCAGTGTCTTTATCTCCTCTACCTGAGATATTAACAACTATTATATCGTCTTTAGAAGTTTGTGGCATTAATTTTTCCAAATAAGCAACAGCATGAGAAGATTCTATGGCAGGGATAATGCCTTCTAAACGAGATAAAAGAGCAAAAGCTGCTACAGCTTCATTATCTGTTATAGCATAATATTGAGCACGACCTATATCTTTCAAATAACAATGTTCTGGACCGCATCCGGGATAATCAATTCCTGCAGAAATACTATAAGATTTGGCAACATTTCCATTTTCATCTTGTAAAGCGTATTGCATCATCCCTTGAAGAATCATTTTTTTACCTAAAGTAAGAGCTGCAGAAGTTTTGCCTGAATTCAAACCTTCTCCGGCAGCTTCCAAAGCAATTAATTTAACATTTTCATCTTCTAAAAAAGCATAAAAAGCTCCCATTGCGTTACTTCCGCCGCCAACGCAAGCCAGAACATAGTCAGGGAGTTTATTTTCTTTTTCCAGAATTTGTTTTTTTATTTCAGCACCAATAATTGACTGAAAATTTCTTACAATCATAGGATAAGGATGAGGTCCAACTGTTGAACCCAAACAATAGAATACTTCATTTGGATGTCTAAGCCAATATTCAATAGCTGCATCACAAGCATCTTTAAGCGTTTTTGTTCCCGTATCAACGGAATGAACTTTTGCGCCTAAAAGTTTCATTCTTTCAACATTCAAGTGCTGTCTATGTATATCTTTTTCACCCATAAAAATTTCGCAATCCATATCTAACAAAGCAGCAGCCGTAGCTGTAGCAACTCCGTGTTGTCCTGCACCAGTTTCTGCAATAATTTTTTTCCTTCCAAGTTTTTTTGCTAAAAGAACTTGTCCAAGCACATTATTGATTTTATGGGCACCAGTATGATTTAAATCTTCTCTTTTTAGATAGATTTTACCTTTGCCATAATATTCAGTAAGCTTTTTAGCAAAATATAAAGGTGTGGGACGTCCTGAATATTCAACAAGCAGGTCATACCATGCATCCAAAAAAGTTTCGTCATTCCAAGCAAAAAAGAAGTCTTGCTCTAATTTTTTCAAAACTGGTTTAAAATTGTCATCTACAAAACTTCCGCCAAATTCTCCAAAAAAGCCATTTACATCAGGATAATTATAATTTTTATGTTTTACTTTGTAATTCATTTACACCTCACAGCATTGACTCAGGTATATTAAACCAAAAATCAAAATTATAGTAAAGAATTAATAAAAATAAACGTAAACGGTAGATGATTATTTATGTTTGTGTTAGATTGAAGGTGTTCGCGATTATTAATGGCATGTAGCTTTGAATTTGAAGCAATAGCTGCCAATTAATGGTTAATTCAAAGTTTCAGTTTATCGATAAATCGTGAAAAGTGTAGAAAAGAGAAAGGAAAAAATCATGCCTAACGAAACATTATTAGAATTACTAGAGGCAGGTGCGCATTTCGGACACCAAACGCAAAGATGGAATCCCAAAATGAAAAAATATATTTTTGGGGAAAGAAATGGAATTTACATTATTAATCTTGAACAAACTACAGAATTGTTGGAAAAAGCTTGTGAAGCAGTAAAATCTGCGGCTGCAAGAGGAAAAAACATAGTTTTTGTAGGAACCAAAAAACAAGCGATTGACATAGTTAAAGAAGAAGCTGAAAGAGCTGGATGTTATTACATAAACAGAAGATGGCTTGGTGGAACATTAACAAATTTTGAAACTATCAGAGCTAGAATTAATAAATTAAGAGAACTTGAAGATTTAAAAGAAAGCGGATATTTTGAAAAATTGCCTAAAAAGGAAGCTGCAACTTTAACAAAACAGTTAGAAAAACTTCAAAAGACTTTAGGCGGCGTAAAAGAGATGAGAGGAATGCCTGATTTGCTCTTTATAATAGACCAAAAGAAAGAATTAATAGCAATTCAAGAAGCAAATAAATTAAATATTCCTGTAGTTTGCATGGTTGACACAAATTCAGATCCGGATAACATCGATTATGTTATTCCGGCTAATGATGATGCTATTCGTTCAATAAAATTAGTTACTTCAAAAATTGCAGATGCAGTTATAGCTGGCAAACAATTAAAGGAAGCTTTAGGAGCAGAAGCGATTCTTGGAAAAACCGAAAAGCAAATTCAAGCAGAATCAAAAAAACTTGAAACTCAAGCAGAAATTGAAAATGAAATTGAGCAAAAAGAAGAAAACATTGCAGAATAATCAGATAACAAAGAAGGAAAAAAATAATGGAAATTACAGCAACATTAGTTAAAGAACTAAGAGAAAAAACAGGTGCAGGCATTTTAGACGCCAAAAAAGCATTAGTAGAAAATAATGGAGATATAGAAAAAGCAGCAGAATATTTAAGACAAAAAGGTATAGCTTCTGCTGATAAAAAAATGAGCAGAATAGCAGCAGAAGGAGTTGTTGACACTTACGTTAATGGCAATATTGGAGCAGTTATTGAGGTAAATTGCGAGACAGATTTTGTTGCTAAAAATGCTGAATTTCAAGAATTAGTCCAAGCTATTGCCAAAACCGTAGTAAAAAACAATCCTAGTTCAATTGAAGAATTAATGGCTACACAATGTGCTTGTGGTTGTGGCAGAACAATTGAAGAAAGAGTAAAAGAAAAAATAGCAACTATAGGAGAGAAAATTACAATAAGGCGTTTTGTGAGATATGAAGGTAACATTGCTACATATGTACACAACAAAAAAATTGCCGTTTTATTGAATACAGACAAAGCAAATGAAGCTATTGCAAAAGATGTTTGCTTACATATTGCAAGTTGCGCTCCTGAATTTATTTCAAGAGATCAAATTCCCGCAAATGTAATAGAAGAAGAAAAAAGAATAGAAATGGGCAAAGAAGATTTAGCAAAAAAACCTGAAGAAATAAGAGCAAAAATCGTTGAAGGCAGAGTTAATAAATTAATGGCACAAAAATGCTTACTAGAACAACCATTTGTTAAAAGCCCTGATGAAACTATTCAGCAACTTATTGAAGGTAAATTTGCAATTCTCGCATTTGAGAGATATGTTCTTGGTGAAGGACTTGAAAAAAGACAAGATAATTTTGCAGACGAAGTAAATGCGCAATTGAAAAAATAAAATACGAGTCTGAAAAATTATTTTATAAATTTCAAAAAAGACCCAAATTTGGGTCTTTTTTGTACTGTTATTTGTGCTCATTATGTTTATGTGAGATTTTTTGTGTTTCTTGTTCAATTTTCTCTTTAACATTAAGCATGCCGGCTTTTATGTCATTTTTAACATTTAAAGCTGCATTTTTAGCTTGATGAGCAAGGTGTATAGCTTTTTCATGCAATGGTACTTTTCCGTGATTCATAATATTATTTCCTTTCTTTACCATCTCACTAGTTTTGAATGCCAATATTATAAAATTCACACACAAAAATTTAATCCGAAAAAAGTTTAATAGAAAATATAATAACCTAATTAATTTTCCTTTTGACTTATTTTTGCTAAATATTTTGAAATATTTGCAGAGGGATGCTCAAAATTCATTTTGTCCAGTACTTTTTTAGCTTCATTAATTTTTTTTGTTTTATAAAGAAGTTCAACCAGCTCTAGGCCTCTTTTTTCATCATAGGGTAAATTTTCTATAGCCATATAATACGTTTTGATTAAATTTTCAGTATCATTCAGAAAACGATAACAATCAATTAAATCATTATAAACAAAAATATTTAAAGGATATTCTATTAGTATTTTTTCAAAGATACCTGCAGCTCCTTTATAATCATTTAAACTTTTCAAGCATAAAGCAAGTAAATTAGCAATTTCAATAGTAGGAATTTTAAAATAAGCTTTTTTAGCTAATCTTGCTGCATTATCAAAATCTTTTTGGTAATAGAATATCCTAGCTAAATTGTATAAAAGTTCAGGATTATCTGGAAAAATACTTAACAAAGGCTCCATAACAGCGAAGGCTTCTTCTAATTTATTTTGAGCAATTAGATTAATCCCTAAAGAAAGCGAAGTATATGGATTATTTTCTATTTCCAAAGATTTTCTGTATAAGTCATCAGCTTTTTGAAAATTACTTATAGAATAATAAAAATCACCACATTCTTTTAAAATTTCATTATCTTGTGTTCCCAGTTGAGCAGCTTTGTCAAATTCATCTTTTGCGTATTCAACTTGATTACGCATAAGATAAATAACTCCTAAGTCTTTGTGAGCTTGAGCATTATTTTCTTCAAGAACAAGACTTTTTTGTAAATACTGTAGTGCTTTATCATAATCTTTCATCTTTGTGTACAAAATTGCATAAGCATGATAAATAGTAGGTGAATTTTTTTTGAAGGAAACTATTTGCTCGTAAATTTTAGCTGCAGAATTAAAATCATTTAAATCTGTATAAATTTTTGCCTTTTTAAAAAGCAATGGAACATTACGTTGATTTTTTTCTAAAACTTTGTCAATAAGATTTATTGCTTTGTCGTGTTGTCTATTTTTAACGTATGCACCTATCAATGAAGATTGAATTTCTTTTAAATTATGATTTATACTAAGAATTTTTTCATAAGCATCTATGGCTAAATCATATCTCTTTAACATGTTAGAAAGATTAGCAACATTTAATAATACAAGAAAATTATCAGGAGCTAATTCTAAAGCTTTATTAAAAACATTTAATGCTTTTACAAATTCTCCTTTCATTTGATAAACTGTTCCTAAATCTATATAAGTCAAATGATTATTAGAATTTAAGAGCAAAGAATTTTCAAAAGATTGAATTGCCATATCATAATCTTTCAAAGACATATAACAAACGCCCAAATTATTAGAAATTTGTTCTTTTTTAGGAGCCAAAGTTTGTGCAGATTTAAAAAATTCTATTGCAATTTCATAACTTTTTTTTAGCATGTACAAAGTTCCTAAAACTACATATATAGTTTCATCCGTAGGAACAACATTATTATCTTTAAAAATCTTGTATAAATCCAAAATAGCGTCAAATTTTTTTAATTTCAGATATAAAGTGAAAAGTATTTTGTACGCATCAAAATAATCCGGTCTAAGTTCAATAACTTTTTTAGAATAAATGATGGCATCAGCAGACTTATCCAATAATATAGACAAGGAAGCTAGATAATATAAAGAAGTTGCATCATCTTCCGCAATTTTTACAGCTTTTTTAAAAGCTTTTATAGAATTGTCATATTCTTTCAAATTATAAAAACATAGCCCTATGCCTTTTAAAGCTTCCAAATTATTTTTTTCTTTTTTGAGAACTTTCTGAAATTCATTTTTTGCATCAAAATAATTTTTATCAGCCAAAAAAATAGCAGCTCTGCTTAAATCATCGGAGAAATTCTCTTGATTCATATCTATACTTCAACTTTCATCATTTCTTCTTCAACAAATTTTGTAGAATAATTATTTTGAATAAAAGATTTGTTGCGCAAGATTTTTTTGTGAAAAGGAATAGTAGTTTCCACACCCAAAATTACGTATTCACTAATTGCTCTAATCATTCTAATTCTTGCTTCTTCTCTATTTTCTCCCCAACAAATTAATTTTGCAATCATTGAATCGTAATTCGGAGGAATTTTATAATTAGCATAAACATGACTATCTACACGTACACCGTATCCTCCAGGAGCTATATAACCTTCTATCTCACCAGGACAAGGCATAAAGTCTTTATCCGGGTTTTCTGCATTAATTCTACATTCGATAGCGTGACCAGATATTTTAATATCCTTTTGAGAAAAAGAAAGCTTTTCTCCTGCAGCAATTGATATTTGTTCGCGCACCAAATCTTTTTTGGTAACCATTTCTGTAACACAGTGCTCAACTTGAAGTCTTGTGTTCATTTCCATAAAATAAAAATCTTTACCATCAAATAAAAATTCAATAGTGCCTACACCCTCATAGTTTATTGATTTTACTGCATTAATCGCTGCTTCAGCCATTTTTTCGCGAATTTCAGGAGAAACAACACCAGACGGAGATTCTTCAATAAGTTTTTGGTGCCTCCTTTGAATTGTACAATCTCTTTCCCCTAGATGACAAGCATTCCCATATCTGTCTGCAACAACTTGTACTTCTATATGGCGAGGATTTTGAATAAATTTTTCCATATAAACTTTGTCATTTCCAAAAAAAGCTTGAGCTTCTGAACGAGTAATGTTGTAAGAATTTTCTAATTCATTTTCATCCATAACAACACGCATTCCTTTTCCGCCCCCACCTGCTGTAGCTTTCAACATTATTGGATAGCCAATTTTTTCTGCATATTTTTTTGCATCTTCAACTGTATCAAGCAAAGGCGAACCTTTTATTACAGGAACAGAACTTTTTTCCATCGTATCTCTTGCGGTAACTTTATCCCCCATAAGTTTTATGTGATTAGAAGATGGACCTATAAATTTTATATGATGTGCTTCGCAAATTTCAGCAAAGTTTGCATTCTCAGCTAAAAATCCATAACCAGGATGTATTGCGTCTACTTGCGCCAAAAGAGCAGTACTAAGTATATTAGCAACATTTAGATAACTTTCTTTTGAAGGAGCCGGACCAATGCAATAAGCCTCATCTGCCATACTAACATGCAAACAATCTTCATCAGCTTTAGAATATATAGCAACTGTACGAATTCCCATTTCTTTGCAAGTTCTTATAATCCTAAGAGCTACCTCGCCCCTGTTTGCTATTAAAATTTTATTAAACATCTCAAATCCTTTTACTCTACATACATCAAAACTTGCCCAAATTCGATGGTTTGTCCATTTTCAACGCAAATTTCAACAATTTTACCCGAAACATCAGCCTCAATTTCATTCATCAATTTCATTGCTTCTATTATACAAACAACTTGTCCTGGTTTAATAGAATCTCCTACTTTTACATAAGGCTCAGCATCAGGTGAAGATGCACTGTAAAAAGTACCAACCATTGGAGAAGTTATTGGAGTAGCTTTTCTAGCAGGTTTTTGTTCTTCAGAAATTTTAGAAACTGGAGTTGCAACAGGAATTGGAGCAACAGTAGATACAGCCTTTGACACATCACCTCTTTTTATGGAAATTTTTTGTCCACTATCTTCCATCGACAATTCTATTAAAGATTTTTCATCCATAACATCAGCAATTTTTTTAATATAATCTAAATCAATTTTCATAATAAACTCTCTTTTATGCTCTATCTAAATATGAATTTGTTCTTGTATCAATTCTTATAGTTTCACCATTATTGATAAAAAATGGAACGTTAACAACGGCTCCGGTTTCTAAAGTTGCAGGTTTTGTACCACCTTGTGCCGTATTACCCTTTTCTCCTGGGGGAGTGTCCACTACTTGTAACTCAACAAAATTAGGTAAATCAATTCCAATTAACTTTCCTTTACATTCCAAAGTAAAAATGACCATATTCTCTTTCAAATATTTAATACCATCACCAATTTGTTCTTCTGTAAGGGATATTTGATCATAAGTTGAATTATCCATAAAAATATAATCTTTGTCAGCTTTGTATAAAAATTGCATTTCCTTCTTTTCCAAAACCGCTTTTGGAAATTTTTCCCCTGCTCTAAATGTTTTTTCCATTGTATTACCAGTTTCAACATTTTTTAGTTTTGTTCTAACAAAAGCAGCACCTTTGCCAGGTTTTACGTGTAAAAATTCAACTACTTGATATAAAGCACCGTCAACTTCAATAGTTATACCGTTTTTCAGTTCATTTGTCGAAATCATATAGTACCCTTTATAAAATCCTCTGAACTTATTCTAACAGAAAAATTTTTTTTGGGAAGATTGTTAAACAGAATAAAAACTCCAACATAATATAATGAAGGAGTTCTTTATTTTACCAATTTGTTTTTTACTCATTAAAATAATAAGCCAAAATATTAGTTTGATAATGTAAATGCGCTTTTGATTTCTTTGTTTAAAAGTGCTTTTATAGCACTTTCATAATACTTATGATTCTTTTCGTTAGAGCTTATAGTTTATAAATTTAGAATTTTTTCTTTTATTCTTTTCAAAGCATCTTTATTATTAGTTTTTTCTGCAAGACGATAAGATTTTTTATATAAATCTCCTGCACGCTTTAAATGATTCATCTGCAACATTAAATCAGCAGCATGTTCATATATTTTCGTTAAAGAATTATCATTAGAAGCTTTTTGCGCAAGAATAGCTGCATTTTTGTAACTATTTAATGCCTTTGCATTTTTTTCGCGGGTTCCAGCATTTTGAAAAGTAATTGCTGTGTTATGAAATATATCACTCATCATATTAGTATTTTTGGTAATTTTTGCCAAATCCAATGCATCTTTGTAATATTCAACAGCTTCAGGTTCAATGTATCTAACCGTATACATTTTTCCTACTTTATTTAGCGTGTCAGCCTGATTTTCCGTATCATCTAAGTTTCCATCTATAGCTATAGAGGCAAAATAATGCGAAATGGCTGTATCCATATAACCAGCTTCATCGTATATTTTTCCCATTTGCTTATGATTTTTTGTTTTCAGCATATCATTACCCACAGAGTAAGCTAGAATAGTTGATGCATTTAAACAATCAAGAGCTTGAGGTAAATTATTAATTTGGTTCTGCACTTGAGCAATTTTAGAATAAATTTCAGCCATAGATGATTTATCTGATGTTTTTTGAGCAATCGTAAAAGCTTCCGAAAGTGTATTTAAAGCCTGGGTTGGAGAATTTGTCATATGTTCTTCCGCCATTTGCATAAGATTTTGTATCTTTGTATTTTCAATTTCTGAATTCGTTTTTGTAGTAGAAATACTTTCATCAGATTGTTTTACTGGCAGAAATTCTGTGTTTTCGACTTTCTTGTCTTCTAACTGGGCTTTTTGTGCAAGTTTTTTTTCAGCAAGTTTCGCAGTTTGAGGCTGTTCGCCTGTTATACTTTCAAATGCACCTTTTGTTATATTTTCATCAGCTTTAAAATCAATATTTTGTAACAAAAGAGCATCTACCCAATCTTTTACAACTTTAGATGGTTTGTTCAATGTCTCTGATATGTAAATATCAAGAACATCAGCTGCAATCTTAAGATTGGAAATAATCATTTTTTTATTTGGTTTTTCTTTTTTTGCTTGGTGTTCAACTAGACCTAAATATGTTTTTACCTCGTTCTCAACATCTTCTGTCGCACCTATTGCATTTAAAGTTGAATTAAAATCTATCAAAAGCTGGTTAATATTTATCTTTGCAGCATTAATTGCAGCACTTTTGGAAAATGCATCAGAAGAAGGTTTTTGACGTTCATTCCCGTCTGAATAATTATTAGCTTTAATGGCTAAGCTCTTAGCTTCAGACTCCTTTTGCTCCTCATTTTTTGAAATTTTTTTCTTAGGAGGAGGAATATATGGTTTATAATTTGTTTGAATAATTGTGTTATTATACAACTTCTATCTACCTTTTTCTCCCATATACTTTCTATTCGACTGTTTTTTTTTAATCTTTAGTCTATAATTAGAAAATCAACTATTTAGTGTAGATTTTAATTATGAACAACAAAAAAACAACAAAAGAAAGAATAGATAAAATTTTAACCGATAGAAATTTTGCCCAAAGCAAATCTCAAGCTCAGGCAATGATCCTTGCTGGGCACGTCAAAGTCAATGGAGAAAAAATTATAAAATCTTCCCAAACATTTGACACAACAAAAATACTTGATATTTCTGTTAAAACACTACCTTTTGTAAGTAGAGGTGGATTAAAATTAGACAAAGCAATTAAAACATTTGAAATTAATTTGCATAACAAAATATGCCTTGATGCAGGCGCATCAACAGGAGGTTTCACAGATTGCATGTTACAAAATAATGCTCAAAAGATTTACGCAGTTGATGTTGGTTATGGACAAATTGCTTGGAAAATAAGACAAAACTCAAAGGTAAAAACTGTAGAACGCACAAACATAAAAAACTGCGCATTTTTAGATATTTTTGACTCTGAAAGTGACGAAAGATGCGATTTCTGTGCAATGGATTTGTCATTTATTTCTATTACAAAAGTATTGGAAAATATAAAAAATTTTTTAAAACCGGACTCTTTTGAAATTGTGGCATTAATTAAACCTCAATTTGAAGCAGGTCGTGAATTTGTAGAAAAAAAAGGTGTAGTAAAAGAAAAAAAAGTCCACATACAAGTAATAAAAAATATAGTTGATTACTGTGATTCTATTGGTCTTAAAGCACAAGATTTAACATATTCACCCATCACAGGTCCTGCTGGAAATATAGAGTATTTAGTTTATTTAACAAATGAAAAATTAAAAATAACTGATGAAAAAATTCTTGCAGTAGTTAACAATGTTAACTTATAATATAAAAAACATTGGAGGTTTAATTGAAGCTAAAATCAACAAACAATCAAGAAATAGATTTGAGTAAAATTAGCATTATTTGCAACACAAGTAGAAAAAATTCTGAAAAAATTGCTGATGTGTTAACAAAATTTCTACAAAAATCATCAATAAACTATACTCAACAAAATATTAACGCAAATTGTCATAATTTTGAATTTGATTCCACTGCAACATTTGCAATAACAATTGGTGGAGATGGGACATTATTGGCAACTGCAAGATTTTATGCAGAATACAACGTACCTGTGTTGGGCATTAATTTTGGAAGACTTGGCTTTCTAGCTCAAATTGGACAAAAAAAATTAAAACAAGGTCTTGAAGAAATTATCAAAGGCAACTTTTTAATACAAAAACGTATTATGCTTCAAGCAATAACTTCTATATCGCAAACAAAACTTTCAGCTTTAAACGATTTAGTGGTAAAAGGCGGAGCAATATCAAGAACTTCTCGTTTATATTTGTCGATAAACAATCAAGAAGTTTGCGATTATTTAGCAGATGGAATAATCATATCCACACCAACTGGTTCCACTGCATACAATTTATCAGCCAATGGACCAATAATATCTCCTGTAATTGATGCTATAACAGTTACTCCAATATGTCCACACACGCTTTCAATTCGCCCATTAGTTATTCAAGGTCAAGAAAATATTGAAATTAAAACAGACAACAATGCCGACCTGATATACATTACGGCAGACGGACAAGATAATTACAAATTAAAAAAAGATGAAAAAATTTCAATTGTTAAAAGTAATAAAGCTGCAAAGCTTGTCTTATTAAATTCTAGTGAAAATAACTTTTACAGTGTTTTAAGAAAAAAACTTAACTGGGGCATGCCAACACTAAACCATTAATTTCCCCTCATTAAGTCAGACAATTTTAGTTCTTTCTTAGTAGTTTCTTGAACAGGAGATTTAACAGGCATATTATCCACAACTAAATGAGATAAACCCACATAACTTTCTGAAGAATTAAACCCTAAAAAAGAAAACAACTTATTAAACATTGATATCACTCCTTTTGTGCATTGTTTATATTATTAATGTTCCACACCACAATTTCATCATACAATAAAACTATTTTAGTTCATCTATTAGGTGATTTATTAATCTACTTGTAGCAAACGCAAGTATATTGTATCATATAAACATGCAAGATACATCAAAAACCAATTCAACAGTTCCATTTGACCCTGGCTTTGCTCCATATACGTTTGCATTTTCGCCAAGTTATTTTTATATGGATATAGAAATAAAAAAATTTAAAAATTTTAACCAACGTAAAATGAAATACAAAACGTTGGAGAGTTCTATTTTTCAGCTCTGTGACAATTTAATAAGTTTTTATTTTGGGGGAATGCTATATGGAGCATATCTAAAAAACAAATATCAAAATAACCCCAAACAAATACAAGGAAATGATTTTATAGGTTTATCAGTAGAAAAATGTAAAAGTACTGATGTATCAATTGAAGTACATACACTCGAAAAATTTATCAAAAATAATGACAAAAGTCCTTTTGCAACACGTAAAATGAACCCCAAATATTTTTTTATAATAGACAATTACATTGAATTTTTGGAAATTAATAACTATTTTACGGATGTAAAAACAACTTCAGACATTAAAATACCGAGTGGTTTATTGTACATAAATAATTTTAGTGAGACTGATTTAGACGATTTATACCAAGTTATACAAAAATGCATAAATGATCAAAAAATTGAAAAACTTTTAAATTCGAAATATTTTGAAAACATAAAACCTAATACCTAATCATTTTCTCGTGGAATCATAAAATCTGGTACAAAATCAGATATACCGTTTTCTTGATATACAATGCATCCTTTGTCGCGTTTATAAAGAATAAAAGTTGTCAAATTCCCATCTAATGCTTTTCTATGAAGCATTCTATCCCCATTACAATAAGTATAATAAGTGTCTTTAGTATTTGTATTTTTTTTCCCAAGATTGTAAGAAACAACCTGTGTTTCAATTGGAAAAAGCAATTGTTTTTTTGAATTAAATGACAAAGAATTTATTTTGCTAATAAACATAAATCTACCAATAACTAAAATATTTCGCACATATACAATCAAATTAAAATAAAAAAATTCTGTTATTTCAACACAACATGTAACAATTATTAACATTTGTATTTATAAAAAAGCAATTATTATTCCGGCAAAGTTTTTATATTAATAGAGTGAGTAATTATTTAGGCACTAATTATAAAATTAAAATAACAACCTAACACTACCTTCACAACACATAACGGCGATTAAATGCAAAAAATGTGTACCCTCCCAACAAAGGAGGATTTTTTTTTGCTTAAAATTAAGCCTCAATTTTTGAATCACTAGCCGCAAAAACAAATTCTTCAAATATTTTGCAAGCATCTTCAATACATCCGTCACAAGCTCTAAGCATAGATTTTCCCCCTAAACCTTTCAGCTCAGAGCAAATAGTTGAACCATTTTTCAACTTAAATTTTTCAATTAATTCTTTAGCAATTTTATAAGTAGAAGCTTTTGTAATTTTTTCAACACAACCACTACTATTTTGTAAGCCTAAAAGCATTAACAATCCAGATATAGCTCCGCAAGTATTTTGCATAGAACCCATTCCTGCACCAAAAGCTTCTGCAAACATAAAAGCTGTTTTTTCATCAACACCAAAAATATCTGCATAGGTACAAACAACCGCTTGAGCACAATTTAGTCCAGATTTGTGATTTTGCAACGCTTTGCTAATTCTAGATTCCATAATAATACCTCCACATTTACATAGTAACACAAAATTATATGTTTACATAAAATTTTTCTTGTGTAATACTAACAGCATAAGCATAAATTGCTTAAATTTAATGAAATGGCAGGCAAGTCTTCTTAATGAAGAAAATTATAAAAAAAGCAAATCTAGCAGGTTTTTGTTACGGTGTAAAAAGAGCTCTTGACTTAACAACGAATATAAAAAAAGAAAATCCTGAAAAAAATGTCTTTATATTAGGAGAATTGATACACAACAACCAAGTCATAGAAAACTTAAAGAGTCTTGGTATAACGGTCATCCAAGATGTAGAAGAAATTAAAGATCCTCAAAACTCCATATGCGTAATCAGAACTCACGGGGCTACTCCAGAAGACATAAATAAAATCAAGGCAAAAGGTTGCAAAATATTAGATGCAACTTGTGTTGATGTCAAAAAAGTTCAGGAAAAAGCTAAGTCTTTAATAGAAGAGGGCTACAAACTTATAATAATAGGAAAAAACAATCATCCTGAAGTTATAGCAATAAAAGCACATGCAGAAGAAAACACAAATGAAAATGCAATTGTACTTGCTTCAGCAGACGATGTATTACATTACAAAGAAGAAATTAAAAATGCCAAAAAGATAGGGATTGTAATTCAGACTACGCAAAAGACAGAAAATTTACAAAATATACTTGCAATAGTTTCACAATACGCTAAAGAATTAAAGGTATACAACACAATTTGCAAAACAACATCTAACAGGCAAAGTGAAGCTAAAACTTTAGCTCAAGAGGTAGACTTGATGATTGTAGTAGGAAGTAAAACCAGCGCTAATACATCACATTTAAGCGAAATTTTGAGCACAATTACTCGAACAATTCACATAGAAACAGAAAAAGAAATAGAAAACTACAATAATTTAATAGCAAAAGCAAATAGCATAGGAATAACAGCAGGAGCATCAACTCCAGAATATATAATTAACAATGTTATTAGAGCAATTGAATCGAAAGGAGAAAATATAAAATGAGTAGAACATTGGTTAAAAACGAGGTAGAAATGACTGAATTTGAAAAATTACTAAATCAATCATTCAATTATTCGTTTAAAGCAGCTGATTTAGTAAAAGGTAAAATTGTAAAAATGGACAACAAAGAAATTCTTGTTGACATAGGAGCTAAATCAGAAGCAGTATTACCCTTAAGAGAAGTTTCAAAAACAGATTTAGATGCTGAAAATGGACTTAAAATAGGAGATGAACGAGAATTTTTAATTCTTAAAGAAGAAGACGAAGATGGAGTTATAACTTTGTCATTAAAAAGAGTATCTCTTGCACAAAATTGGGAGAAACTTGATAAAGCACGTCAAAACAACGAAACAATAAAAGTTACAGTAGCTGCTTTGGTGAAAGGTGGAGTAGTTGTAGAAGTAATGGATTTGAGAGGCTTTGTTCCATCCAGTCAATTAAGAACAGGTACTCCATTTGAAGGCTTAATAGGCAAAGAATTAGAAGTAAAAGTAATAGAATCAGATCCAAAGAAAAACAAGCTAATTTTAAGCCAAAGACTTGCCCTAGCAGAGCAAAGAGAACAAATTGTTGAGGGAGTAATAAACAATTTGGAAGTAGACCAAGAAGTGGAAGGTCAAGTTGTAAGAATAGCAGATTTTGGTGCTTTTGTAGACATAAATGGAGTTGATGGCCTTTTACCAATTTCAGAAATATCTTGGCAACGTATTAAACATCCTGCAGATGTACTTCAATTAGGTAAAACTATCAAAGTAAGAATTTTAAAAATTGACAGCGAACTTAACAGAATAAGTCTTTCATTGAAGAGAATGGGAGAAAATCCTTGGACAAAAATTGAAGGGAAATTTAAAGAAGGACAAATAGTTACAGGAGAAGTAAACAAAATTACATCTTTTGGTGCTTTTATAAATATTTTCCCTGGAGTTGAAGCTTTACTTCCTGCAGCTGAAATGGGAGAAGGTCAAATTAATCCTTACAACATAGTAAATGTTGGAGATGAAATTGAAGTATTGATAAAACGTTTTACTCCTCAAGAACATAGAATAGGGTTAAGTTTAAAAGACGTAGAACTTGCAAAACGTGGCGAATATATACCAGAAACAACTAATGAAGAAGAAACTGCTGTAGTAGAATAGGTATTCATTATAAAAAAAAGAGGTTCTCTAAATGAGAATCTCTTTTTTTGTGCTAAGATTTATATATTAAAAGAGAGGAAGAAATTGGAAAGATATAAACAAATAATAAACAAAATAGAAGAAGCCAAGAACATTTTAATTGTCTCCCACATAGGCCCAGATGGAGACACAATAGGTTCAACAGTTGCATTAGCAACTTTAATATGTAAAAATTTTGCTAACAAAAATGTACATTTTGTAATCCAACATAAAATTCCTGATGTTTACAAATTTTTACCTAACATAAATAAAGCAATTTTAACCAATAAAGAAATAACTATATCTTGCTATGATTTAGCAATAGCAATAGATTGTGCAACAAAAAATCGCATGGGATATATTGAAAAAATTTTTGACAAAGCAAAATTTAAGATTAACATAGACCATCACATAACAAACCCGCAATATGCAGATATAAACATAATCGACGGAAATTTATCAAGCTGTGGAGAATTAGTTTTTGACATAGCTCAAAAGATGAAATTAAAAATCTCAACAGAAGCTGCAACTTGCCTGTACACAGCAATTTTAGCCGACACAGGAGCATTTAGATATTCTAATACAACTGCAAATACATTTCGTTGTGCTTCGCAGTTAGTAGAACTAGGAGCAAATTCTCACGAAATATACGAATATTGTTTTGAGAAAAGGCCAATAGAAATGTTCAAAATTTCTGCAAAAGCGATAAATGATGCAAAATTTTTAGAAGATAACAAAATAGCTTATACTGTAGTAGACAGAAACATGTTGAAAAAATTTAATGCACTAGATGAACATTTAGAAGGTATTCCTGAAATATTAAGACAAGCAAAAAGCGTTGAAATTTCATTTGTGCTTAAAGAAACAATAAAAAACGAAGCAAAATTTAGCTTTAGAAGTAAAACTTTAGATGTTTCATCTTTATGCGCACAATTTGGAGGAGGTGGGCATAAACTTGCAGCAGGTTGTATTTTAAAAACTTCACTGGAAGAAGCACTAAAAATTGTTCTTCCTGAAGTAAAAAAATTGGTAAAAAAATGATAAAACGATTAGGAAAATTTATATATTCAATAGCAGAATCAGTTTTCAGCGAAGATTTTTTAGGATTATCGGCTGAAATGGCTTTTTATTCAATTTTTTCTTTTTTTCCATTCTTAATATTTGTTGTTTCATTATTTAGTATTTTTGGATCTGAAAGTTTGGTAAATAGTATACTACTTCATTTTGCTCCAATTATCCCTTCTTATTTGCATGATTATATAATAACAATGCTAAAAGAAATAATTATTAACTATAATGGCGGTTTTTTAACAATTACCTTTTTCATAGCAATGCTTATAGCTTCAAATGCAATGTTTGCAGTAATAAAAGGACTTAATAGAGCTTATCATTTGGAAGAAACAAGACCCTTGTGGTACACAAGATTACTGTCTGTAGCACTTTTGTTTTTAACAGCTTTAGTAATTTTTATTGGAACCAATGCAATTATTTTTGGAAAAATTATCATGGGATATATTACAAGTTTAAATATAATTCCTCAAATAACATTGTCATTAATTTCTGTATTTAGATGGCCGTTCATATTTTTTGCATTGTATGCCGTCTTTTTTGTGAATTATTATTTTATGCCCAATATCAAAGGGAACAGAAAAGCAAAGTTTTTTGCAGCATTACCCGGAACATTTTTCTTTTGCTTTGCTTGGATTCTCTCTTCATGGTTATTTAGCGTATATTTAAACCACATAAATATGTATAACAAATTCTTTGGAGCTATGGGGGTTTTTGCCATATTTTTGATTTGGTTATACTATACATCTTTTATTTTGTTATTGGGTGGAGAAATAAATTCAAGATTCTACGAAAAACTCAAAGATGTAAAAAAACCCTTAAAAGTTATTATTTAACCAAACAATTTATCTTGTCTTTTTACACAATCAAAACAGGTTTGTGTCTCTAAATAAACATTACAAGAAGAATCTTGTAATGTTTCACCTAATTTACCTCTAGGGTCATTAACAAGAGCCGGACAAGAGTAAATACCATTTATAGTTACTACTCGTGAATTTTTGCAATCTAATATTTCCATATCAAAATTTTTTATATCTTCAAAAGTTACATGTTTATGAATTTCACTTATATTGTAATATTTTGCATAATTTCCCATTTTTAACATTGGTAAAATTTTTATATCATTTAAATCTAAATTTAATTTGTGTCTGGTAAATAGCGAAACAAAACCATTTTTAAGGATATTTTCATCCTCATTTTTTAAATTTACACAAATTAAATCATATTTGATGCCATATCTTTGTAAAATAGTAGAAGCATTTATTACTTTTTTAAAAACTCCTCTAGCTCTATACTCATCATTTCTTCCTTCAGTAAAATGATCCAAACTTAAACGAATTAAAATTTTGTTATGAGTTTCATCTTCAATATTTTTTAAAACTTTTATTTTCTTTTCGTTCAAAAGTGTTCCATTTGTACAAATAGTAACATTAGATTTTTGCAAACAAAGTCTTAAAATATCATTAATTTTAGGATGTAAAAAAGGTTCTCCTCCGGTCAAATAAATTCTTTTCAAATCATTTAAGTTAAATTTTAATATATTAATAACTTTATCAATACTTAAAAAATTCTTTTTTTTAGTATTTTGATAGCAATCCAGATAGCAATGTTTACATTTAATGTTGCAGGCTACATTACTCAGCTGAAACCACAAATTTTCTAATTTAACAAGCTTTGCACATGGGGCTTTATAAGTTAATTGCATAAATATATCTCCTCGCAAATGTCCGTATAGATAATATATGCAAAGAGAGATAATTTTAAAATAGTTCAGGTTTCTAATTTAGTTTATACAATAGGTTAATTTTTTCACCAGAATGATTAAGTTATGTAAAAAAAAATAAATATATACTTGAAAATATAAAAAAAATTTTATATTATAATTTTATCACTAACCATAGATAGTAGGATAAATTGTTTCCTTAATAGTTACACAATAGCTGCTTGAAAGAGCAGCTTTATTTTTGAAAGTATCTTTTAAAAGCAGTTATTTTAAGACAAACTATTCTTCAGCAAATTGTTCTTTAGAATTATTTCTTTTTATTCCATAAATTCCACGTTTGGTAGTTTGGCAAAATTCCAAAAGATTTTGAACATATTTATTCATTTCGACATTTTCTTTAACTTTTTGAATACCTTCAGAAAGTGGCAAATTAGAATACCACAAATACTTGTATGCTCTTTTTATTGCAGTTCTTTCATCTTGGGATAAACCTCTACGCCTTAAACCAACAACATTTGTTCCAGCAATTGTCATAGGTCTGCCATCAACTTTTGCATAAGGAGGTATATCTTGGCGAGTAGCAGAAAATCCACTAGCTATAACCATTTCGCCAATGCGAACATTTTGATGAACAACAACCATTCCCCCTATAAATGCTCCAAAACCAACATGAACATGCCCGCCTATTGTAGCTAAATTGGCAAAAATAACTTCATCACCTAAAACGCAATTATGAGCTATATGAGCACCCGTCATAATTAAACATTTGTCACCAATTTTTGTTACATTACCTTCACCTGAAGCACGATTTATAGTAGCATGTTCTCTAATTTGACAATACTTACCAACTATAGCTCTTGTGTCTTCATGTTTATAACCCAAATCCTGTGGTTCGCTTCCTATTATTGCACCGGTAGAAATAACGCTACCCTCGCCGATTGTAGCATATTCAATTCTTGCACCTGACTTAATAATAACATTATCTTCTATAACAGCATCTTTTCCTATGTAAGCAAAAGGCTCAATTGTAACATTTGAACCAATTTGAGCAGTTTTATCAATGTATACATTTTCCATTGTCATTATTGTTTACCTCTCTAATAATGTTTATGGTCTCTATTTTACAGAAAAAATGTATTTTAAGTCTATTTCTTTATCTAAACTTAATATCTAACAAAAAAACGAACAAATTAGTTCGTTTTTTCTCTCATAAATTTTTTAACTACATTCCAACTCTAAATTTACTAAAATCAAATCTCATCGCAAAATATGTACCACTTTACCCAATGTAGTTAACACAATACAACATAATTTTCACAAACAACACATTTAAGTTGTTAACAGCCACCACTCCTTTCCTCACTTAGTAAAAAGATTATCACAAAAGGTATTTTTAAGTTCAAGTAAAGAATGGTTAATATTTGTAAAATTAGCCTACGAAAGGAATTTTGAGCTTAATAATATTTAACAGGAGAAAAAACCTAAAACTTTTTGTAGTCTCCTAACGACTTCAAATACTTCTCATTCTTTTTTATAGTTTTATCTGAAGCAATAACCGAAATAACACTAGGATTAGTTAAATAATAAGATGCAATTTTTCTTATATCCTCAGTCGATATACCATTTATTGCTTTAAACAAGCTAGCAAGATATTTTTCTCTATATAAACTATCCATAGAAATTGTGAGCATAGCATTTTTGCCTGCAGTAGTTTCTAAACCAAATAATAATTTGCTTTTTATTTGAAGTTTTGCTGCTTCTAGTTCTTCTAGTTTAATTTGATGCGTTACTAAATTCTCAATATGCTTTCTGAAACCATCAATAGCCTTTTGTAAATTTTCAAATTGATTTGGATTTTGAGAATCTTCAGTGGTAGTAAATATTCTCAATGTTAAAGTGCCCTCATTATCTTTTGAATTATAAGAAGAATTTACTTGATATGCAAGCTTCTGTTTCTCGCGCAAATCTGAAAATAATCTTGAATTACTATTACCACCAAGCACTTCATTTAAAAGCATAATAGCTGCCTTATCCTTAATATTTCCAGTTTCTTTTATTCTGAAAAGTTGAGCTATATCAGCTTGATTTCTTTCTTGAACTTCAGTTATTATTTTTGTATTGTGTATATTTTTTATCTCAAGCTCATTTAATGTGTTTGATGGCAAAAATTTTCTACCATTATTAGAAATATTATTGTATATCTTATCAATAAGAGATTTATCTGAAAAATCTCCGCTAAGTGCAACTTTACATTGCGCATTATTCGTGAAATTTTTATAATAATTCACTACATCTTCAAAAGTAACTTTATCTAAATCTTCATAAATCTTACGTAAAGAATATGATTTTGGCGTACCTGAATATAATATTTCATTAGCTCTGTCTGAAGCAAGTTTAGGATATGACAAATAAAAATTTTTAATCTCTTTTTTTGCCTTCTCAAAATTTTCCAAAGTTATAGCAGGATAAAATAAATTTTTATTTAGATTGTCTAAAACTATGTCTAAACTTTCTTTCGGGAAAGAATATTCAAGTTTAATTGAATTATAATTTACACTTGGCTCACTAATTATATTGTTTTTGTCCTCTATGTCATAATATTCTTTTTCGTCCATTAAAGAAGTACCTTTAGAAAGCATGTTAGCTAAAATTAACGAAATTGGAGATTTTTCAGGTATTATATTAGCCCTTAAAATAAAGTTTAATGAATATAATTGTGAATTAGGAGAATTTAAAATTGAAATTTCTGCATTGTTTAAGGTCTTGTAGTTTTTTATATCTAATTTGTTATCTATAGAACCTGTAAAGCTTACATTTTGTTTTTTTATTGGGTGTACAAGTGCCATAGAAACTTTATTTAAATCAAGAAAAGACTTTGCGGCATTCATAATATCTTGCTGTGTAACAGCATTTAAGTTTTTATCAAATTCCGTCAAACTATCAAAATTATTTTCATTTACAAAGCTGGAACCTAATAAAGTAGCTAAATCTAAATTAGATTCAGAAGTATATTTGTATTGATTTCTCATTTTATCTTTTATAGTGTTTAATTCATCTTCAGTAATTGGCAAAAAAGCCATTTCATAAATTTTTTGATACATCAATTTTAAAACTTCTTCGTGATTATTTTCCGGCACACACGTAGAAAACAAAATAACACTTGGATCATTTGCAGCATTGTTTATAAATTCAAGACTTGACGAAACTTCTAAATTTAATTTTTTCATAGCTTCTGTTAAATGAGCGTTCTTATAACCAGTTAGAGCATATAAAAGTAAATTTACGGCCATTTTATTTTTGTCATTTTTTGGACCTGCAAAAGCAAGATTTATTACAGTAGATTGGGTATTTGGTGAATATAAATCTTGCCTTATAGTTTTATTGATTGGAGAAAATTTCTCATGGTATTTAGAATGTTTTTCAGTACTTATAAAATCAGAAAAATTTTGGCTTAGCAAATCTAAAGTTTGTCTTTCATCTACATCACCAATAACAACTGTTAAAGCATCTTTCGGATCGTAATTTGATTTGTAAAAATTAACTACATCATCTCGGGTTAAATTATCAATATTTTTTACGCTTCCACCTATTAAATCACTACTTTGCGTTTTTATTCTGAAAAGATTTTTTAATGCAATATTGGTGGCAAGATTATAGGGATTATCTCCTAACATCTGAATTTCAGAAATTACAGGACCTTTTTCTTTAGTCAACATATTTTGAGCAAAAGTTGGCTTTGATATCATATCCGCATGCATTTTTATAAAATCTTCTAAATCACCTGATGTATGTAAAGGTGATTGAATATAATAACTTGTGCTTATAAAACCTGTCGAGGCATTATATTTGCCGCCCATTCTATTAACACGTTCAACAAATTCTGAGGAACTTAAATTTTCTGAACCATTAAATAAATTATGTTCGATATAGTGACTAATCCCTCTAAGATTATCAGGTTCATTCATAGAACCAACTTTAAAATATGTCTTTATGACAAAAGGGCCATCTTTTTTAGCTATAAGACATTTTTGTCCATTTTTTAAAAGATATAAATTAGCACTAAGATTCAAATGAGGAATTTTTATGTTTCTTAAAAAAGTGTAATCAACTTGTTTAGAAAAATTTATTGCCTTTAAGGCAGTAGCAGTTTCAGGGGAAACTATTTCAGATTTATTTTCACAAACATAATTAACAGACGAATTTTCATGCTGAGGCTCAAATTCTAATATTTTAGCTTTATTAAAGAAGTTTAATTTGTTTATGAACATTTCTTCCCTCTCATATATAATATATAAAATGTTTTGTAAAAAATAAATTGCCAATTTTAAAAAAAACTTAAAGAATTGTAAATTTTATGCAATAATAAAGATGAAGAAGTTGACAAGATAATCGCGGATGCAAATCTGAGGAAAGTCCGGACACTCTAGGGCAAACCGCCGGATAACGTCCGGTGCAGGTGACTGCGAGGATAGTGCCACAGAAATGTAAACTGCCGATGGAACTTATTTGTTCACAGGCGATGGTGCAACGGTGGTGGGTTTTTCCCTTAATGTAAGAGACCACCGGTAATATCGAGAGATATTAGCCAGGTAAACCCCGGTTGAGTGCAAGATTAGGAGTGTTAAGGTCGCCCGCCATTCTCCTTTGTATCGCTAGAGATTTCAGGTAACTGTAATCCAAGACAGATGATTATCAAAGACTTATGTCTTACAGAATCCGGCTTATTGTTAACTTCTTTTTATTTTCCAAAAATCACCCTAAACTATTAGGGTGATTTTTAAGTATTTCATTGAATTTATTGATACAAAGGGGCTAATTTAGACTCTTGTTGAGGAATTTTACCCTCTTCTATAGGAAGATAAATCCTATAATCAATAACATCAAAACAATTGTCGATAGATTCTATCTCTTTTAATTTTGCATCATCTATTGCATTTTTTTCTATCATGTCAGCGATAGTTTCAAATCTTTCAACGTGTTCTTTGAATCTATCTTTAGCATAATCTCTAGCCTGCCAAGTAGTTACTAAAAATGGCCAATCACTACTTTGCAAAAGTAAATTTTCTCTGGCTAATTGATTTAATGCTCTTAAGAGAAGTTTGTTCTCTGGCTGCTTTTCATGCTTGCTTACTATATCAATAATTCTTTTCTCACAGGCATGTATTATTGGCCACATCCATTCAACTTGTTGATTTTGCCATACCCAAAAATGGCCGCCTTGTCCCCATGAACTTTCTGGTATCGAAATAGCTTTTTTCGGTGGATATTTATCCAAATATTCTGCAGCCGTTAGCCTTTCAACCTCTGGTGTGTATGTAGCAAATTTTTTGATTACTTGCTTAATAAACTCAACACCTTCAAACCACCAATGACCAAATAACTCTGTATCAAATGAAACCATTACCAATCCATTTTCGCCGGTAGCATTTTTGTAATCATTTAGCAAATGATAAATCAAAGTCGTATAATGATCTGAATTTTCATTTACTTTTGACATAGCAAGTACTGGGTCATAAAGCATTTTATCACCTAAGTCTGTTGTAGGACTAGTAACTCGCCAATATTGCATACCAGAATTTGCATCTTTTCTGTGAAATTCGCGATAACAACCATCTCCGGGATATCCATCTGCTGCTGACCAAACTTGGTAGCCAGCTCTGTCATTCCGTCCCATAACAGCCACTTGAGCATCAGGTAGCCAATAAGCTTCATATGTAGAACAACCTGTGGCAGCACGTGCGGGAAGAGGTATATATTCAATATTTCCATAAACTCCAATAACTCTTCTGTTTCCAACAGATACCCCACCCTCAATAACATGAGATTCCGTAAAGAAATATTCTATATCATTATTTTGAAGTGTAACTTCTATAGCACTACGCCATTGTTCATTACCATTTTTGTCTATATATTTATACGCAGGTCTGTATGCGCATTCTGGGAGCCATGCACCTCGTGCCTTTTTCCCAAAAAGTTTCTTAGTTGTATCAGAACCAACTTTAAATTGCGCATTTAAATTTGTGTCTGTAGCTAAAAGAGGCGAAAAACCATGCGTAGCCCCAGATGTAGTTATTTCAATACAACCTAAATTTTGATATTTGGCAAAATTACCAATCAAATCCTTATTGTATTTATTTATAAAACTATCCTTAATATGTGTAAACCAATCAAAATAGTATTTTGCAAGATATTTTAAGTGTTGCGAATGAGGAACATTAGGATTTGGATATCTCTCTAAATCTTTTGAAACTTTTTCAATTCTGCTATCTAAATACTCAATAAAACCTTGCTTCAAATGTTCATCATTAAGCTGCTCAGCTAAAATTGGTGTAATTCCAACTGTTAATTTCGCTTTGATACCTTCTTCGTATAATTCACTTATCGCATTAAGTAAAGGAATATATGTTTCTGCCATACATTCGTAGAGGTTTTCTTCCCCGAAAGGCCACATTCCAGCTTTTCTATAAAAGGGAAGATGACTGTGGAGCATAAATACAAAAGAACCGATCGACATAAATTGTCCTCCATAAATAATTTGCCTTAACATTATATAAAAAAAATCAAACAAAATTGATTAAACCAATCCTAACACAAATATATTACTTTGAACATCAATAATTAGATAATTGATGAAAAAAAAATTTACAAATGTTTACTAACTACGAATGTTATTCGACTCTGTTTTGTCCTAACAAAATTGCCGCTTGGGTATCATAGCAAAATTTCATTATTTTTTTTCTATCTGATTCTCTAATTTCAAAAAATTCAACAGAAATTTCATACTTATTTTCAACAGGCAAAAATTGAGAATTTAAGACTTTAAGTTTCATTTTAATTTGAGGTTGTCCTGCAATCAACCTCAACAAAGCATCAACAATGCTCTCATTCTTTAATTCATAAGGAGATAAAATACGACATCCTCCGCCACTTATATCAATTGTTAGCATAGGAGTGTATCTTTCAGAAATTTTTACATCTATTGCTCTAGTAGCCCGAACTCTTAAAATTTTTCTTTTCTGGAAAACATTGTCATCTTCATAATATTCAACAACAATTATTCCATTTGCTGGTTCATACAAAATTTTTGCAGGATAAGTTCTTCTACCATCCAAGGTATCAAGGCTTACATCTACAGTTCTCCCTTCATAAAAATATTGCGATAATTGAATCTTATCATCAGGATATCGCAAATAAAGTCTATCATAATCTGCATCTATAAATTGACATGCTACTCCAATTATCATAGAGCTCTTCAAAACAGCATCTATTTGCACTTCTCTATCTAATATCAATCCAATCTTTTTAGCTTTAATCATCAAAAGCTCTCTACTTTAGATTATCTTCTTTCTTTTTTTTAGATTTGTTATCTTCTTCAGCAAAATTACCTTCTATTCTTTCAAAAGCAATAACATCTTCATTTAAAGAAAGCTTTATTGTGTCACCATGTTTATAGTGTCCAGTAAGAATTTCTTCAGCTATAGGGTCCTCTATTTTCTTTTGAATAACTCTTCTTAATGGACGTGCCCCAAAACTAGGGCTATAACCTCTTTCCGCCAACCAATCTTTTACATTATCTGGTACTTCTATAGATAATTCTTGCTCATTTAAACGTTTTATAAGATCTTGCAGCATAATATCTACAATTTTTCTTATTTCTTCTTTTGAAAGATGAGCAAAAACAATAGTATCATCTAATCGGTTCAAAAACTCAGGCTTAAAGAATTTCTTCATTTCTTCATTTATAACATCTTTAAGTTTTTCATATCGACTTTTTGATTCATCTTCTCCTGTTGAAAATCCTAAAGGTGATGTATTTTCCAAAAGGGCCGCACCAACGTTTGAAGTCATAATTATAATTGTATTCTTAAAATTAACATGCCTACCCCTTGAATCAGTTAAACGTCCATCATCAAGTATTTGTAACATCAAATTAAAGACGTCTGGATGAGCTTTTTCTATTTCGTCAAAAAGTATTACGCTATATGGTTTTTTCCTAATGGTTTCAGTAAGTTGTCCGCCTTCATTATAACCAACATACCCTGGAGGAGAACCTATAAGCTTGCTCGTTGAATGCTTTTCCATAAATTCAGACATATCAACCCTTACCATATTATCTTCAGAACCAAACATTGCCTCCGCCAAAGCTTTTGCTAACTCAGTCTTACCTACACCTGTAGGTCCTGAAAAAATAAAACTTCCTATAGGTCTATTGGGACTTTTCAAACCAACTCTCGCACGTCTAATAGCTTTAGAAATAGCCACAACAGCTTGATCTTGGCCAATAACTCTTTTGTGCAAAGTTTCTTCTAATTTTAAAAGTCTTTCACCTTCACCTTCTGTAATCTTTTGAACAGGAATTCCTGTCCAAGTACTCACAACATTAGCAACTTCCTCAACAGTTACAGTAGCCTTGTTCTGCTCTTGTTCTAATTTCCATTTAGCTTGTAAATCCCTAATTTGTTCCTTTAATTCAGCTTCTTCATCGCGCAGTTGACTTGCTCTATCAAATTCTTGATTTCTTATTGCAATTTCTTTTTCTTTAACCGTATCTTTAAGTTTTTTTTCAATTTCTTTACCTTCAGGTGGCAAACCAGAGGCTCTCAACCTTACTTTCGAACTAGCTTCGTCTATTAAATCAACAGCTTTATCAGGAAGAAATCTATCCATAATATATTTGTCAGAAAGAACAACAGCCGCAATAATAGCTTCATCTGAAATATTTAGTTTGTGATGCTCTTCATATTTGGATTTTAACCCCCTAATGATTTCTATTGCATCGTCTACGGAAGGTTGTTCTACATAAACTGGTTGAAAACGACGTTCTAAAGCTGCATCTTTTTCAACATATTTTCTATACTCATCAAGAGTAGTAGCCCCTATAACTTGCAATTCACCTCGTGACAAAACAGGCTTAAGTATATTTGCTGCATCTATGGCCCCTTCAGCTGCTCCCGCCCCAATTAGTGTGTGCATTTCATCAATAATTAAAATGACATTCCCAGCCGCTCTAATTTCATCCATTATCTTTTTTAAACGTTCTTCAAATTCACCACGATATTTTGTGCCAGCTACCAACAATCCCATATCCAATTGAATTAATTTTTTATCCTCTAATATGTCAGGGACTTCACCATTTACAATTCTTAAAGCAAGCCCTTCAGCTATAGCCGTTTTCCCAACACCAGGTTCACCTATCAAAACTGGATTGTTTTTCGTTCTTCTTCCTAAAATTTGAATTACTCTTTCGATTTCTTTTTCTCTACCTACAACAGGATCTAATCGTAATTCTTGTGCTGCCAAAGTTAAATCAATTCCAAATTCATCCAAAGAAGGTGTCTTAGTTTTACCTCCAGAAACAGTCGCCGCAGCAGCTGGAGTTCCCCCAGACATACTTCCTGTTGAAGATGTTTTAGTCTCACCTAACATTTTTACTACATTACTTCTTACTTTATTTAAATCAACTCCAAGATTTTCTATAACTCTAGCTGCAACTCCCTCACCTTCTCTAATAAGTCCCAATAACAAATGCTCTGTCCCTATATAACTATGCCCCAATTGTCTAGCTTCATCCCATGACAATTCAAGAACTCTCTTTGCTTTTGGAGTAAAAGGAATTTCTACTGCCACAAATCCTGAACCGCGACCAATAATTTTCTCTACTTCTGCTCGAGCATCTTTCAGAGTAATTCCCATGGCTTTTAAAGTTTTTGCCGCAACTCCTGTACCTTCACCTATTAATCCTAAAAGAATTTGCTCTGTACCAACAAAATTATGACCTAAATGTCTAGCTTCTTCTTGCGCCAACATTATTACTCTTATTGCTTTTTCTGTAAAACGTTCAAACATAGATGGTAAAACTCCGATGATGTATTTATTTGTATTATACACCTAATAAGAAAATCAGGCAAAATTTTAATAATGAATTTGCAATTTCTTATGTTTAATTTTCTTAATATTAGCCAATTGTCAAATTCTATTTTTAGAAGCTTTATTATAAAATATAAGTGAAAGAGGTTTTTAAATGGAAATTAATGGCGTTAATGCCGAACAAACAAATAAATATTGTCGTCTTTCTAAAAATGATATAATAAGAATGCCTTCATTAAATATAACTAGGGCAGATTTTTATCATAGCTCAAGACAAATAAATACAAAACATTCTAAAAATTATTTAAAAAATCTTTCAACATTGACGGCTCTGAGTTTAACAGGTTTGTACATTGCACACAGAAATAATTTGTTCAATCCAATAAAAAGAGAAGCAAAAAAAATATTGAAAAGCTCTGAACTAAAAGAAAAAGTATTGAATTTTGTGGAACAAACTGTAAATAATGATACTTATACCCAAACTACCAAGAAATTCATTGAAAATTTAACTACAGACAAACTAAGACCCCAAGATTTTATTGAAGAAGCTCAGAAAATATTAAAAGACCAAAATGCATTCTCTGAACTTATGGCAAAAGTTATAAAAAGGTTGAATGATGACCCAAATACAACAACTTTAAAACAAGGATTTGCTGTAGATATATTAGATAGATTAGGAGTTAAAATAGAAAGAAATCTTACAAAAGCTAAAAATAATGGTCTACCATACAAAAATCAAAGTTCAGACATAATAGAAAGTATATTTAAAAAAGCAGGAAACATAAACAATACAGCAGAAGAAACATTATTCGAATCTATTACTAACAGGAGTTCAAGTACAATTGAAAACTTTATAAAAGATTCTTTAATCAAAACAAGATTGGAAAAAATGAAAACACCATAAATTAAACTAATCTAAAAATTTAAATATTTTAGCAAAAGGACTGTAAGAATTTTCTTTTTTGTTTTCTAGTTCTTCAATAAATTTGTCAACTTCTTCTATGTGTTCTAAGGATTTCGTATTCTCTTTATAATAAATAAAATTTTCCAGAGCAGATTCGTAATCTTTTATTTTGTATTGACATTTTGCGCTCAAATATATAAGCTCAGAATCTTTTTTATCTTTCAAAGTTTCATCTATATATCTTAGTGCTAATTCAAATTCGTTCATATTCATATATAAGTTAGCAAGCTTTTTAGTTGTTTCAATGGGTTCAAAATTTGCGTTAAAAAGTATATTGTAATAATCTGTGGCAGCATGAATTTCACCCGTATTTTCATACGCACCAGCAAGCTTTTTGATAATTTCAAAATCATCTCTCTTATACTGCAAAGCTGCAATATATTCGTTTATTGCATCTTCATATTCATTGCGGAATTCATGGTAAATTGCGTAATTAAAATGCGAAAGATGCTTTTCTCCCATTGCTTCGTATAATTGAGCTAATTTTCTGTAACCCAAAGGACTTTTAGGAAGTTTTTGTATTATTCTCGTGCAATAATTTTTAGCCTTTTCAAAATCTCTTGTAAAAGTACAAAAACCTGCCATTGCAGTTAACACTTCTGTACTATTAGGGGCTATCTTTTCTACATTCAACAAAATTTCTTTTGTTTTTTCAATTTTATCTAAATGCAAATATACTTTTGCTAAATTTACATTATTTTCAATATTTTGCGGATCTGCTTCAACTAACCGTTCAAAATAATTTTCTGCTTTTACAAAATCTTCTAGCTCCAAGTAAGTATCTGCTATTATTTGAATAACTTCTAAATTATCAGGATAAATGTGCAGAGCTCTTTTTAAAACATTTATTGCTGCAGATGTATTATTCATTTCGGAGTAAATGTCTGCAAGCTCAAGAAAAACAGTAAAATTTTCTTCGGTAGCAGAAAGTATATATATATATTCATCCAAAGCTTGTTCATTTTTACCTAATTCTTTGTATAATTTTGCCATTTTATAGCGAATTTGCAAAATATCTTCTTCTTTTTCTGCCAAAGTAAAAGCTTTTTTGTATTCTTTTTCTGCACGTTCAAAATTGTGCTCAAGTTGAGCAATTCTTGCTTGGGTCAATCTAAACATCATTTGATTAGAGTTTTCGTAAATATCTGCCAATTGTCTTAAAGCAACTTGGTTATCCGGTTCTGAGGACAAAATTTTGTTGTACAATTCAACAGCTTTCTCATTTTTATGTAAAATACAACAAGTATTCGCAAATCTTTCACATAAATCTATATCATTTGGATTTTTTTCGAATTGTTTTTCATAAATATCATACAAATTTTCATATCTATCAGCCATTTCATATACGTGAATAATTCTGTTATAAAATTCATCAGGGACTTGATTAGTAAAAACTTTTGAATAAAAATCTGCCGCCTCAATAAAGTTTTTTTCGGCTTCTAAAATTTGCGCCATAATAAAACAAGCATACGGATTAAAAGGCTCAACAGTTAAAAACTTTGCGAGAAAAACTTTTGCACCATCCAAATCATTGTTATCCAAGTATTCTTTTACTTTTTCCACCCTTCCATCATAATGATTTAATGTAATTTCTCCTGCACCTGAATTTTCCATTTTTTCTCCTTAAATTTGAACTGCCATTCCGCAACATTTTTTGTATTTTAAACCACTTCCGCAAGGGCAAGGATCATTTCTGCCCACTTTTATATTATTTTTGGGGTTCTCATCTTTTTCATCAATTGCTGCAAGCAACTTTTTAAATGCGTAAGATGAATATAAAGTAAGTGTTGATGAAGTGTATGGATTCTCAATATAAAATGATTTGTATTTATGAATAATTTCATCTATAGAAGAAAAATTTGTTTCTAAAATTTCATTAATTCGTAATAAAAATTTATCCGGATATTTTTCATTAGCAATTTGTAAAACTAAAGGAGGAATTTGTTTGTCTGTAACAAATTTTTTCATACAAACTTTGTAATTATTGATGTTTTTATATTCTTCTTCGAAGATATTCAAAAAGACATCCATAAATGGAATAACATGAAGTCCAGAAGTCGAATCAGCAATAAGTGCTACATTGTATTCTTTATTTTGTCCTGAAAAACCTCTTTTGGCTTCAGCAAAAAGATTAGAGCCACCTCTTAGTTCTCCAATGTCAAAATATGAAGATTTTTCGCAAGGAACAATAAATTTCTCTATTTTACTTTTTGTTGGTTTTTTATTTGTTTCTATATATTCATTTAATAATTCTATTAAAGAATCTACTTTTTTGTTTGAGGTATTTACATATTGAGATTTAAACATTTCTGTAAATTTAGCAAACAAATTCGCCGAACTTTCTTTTAATTCTTCAAATTTTTCATTATTATCATAATAAAATAATGAAGGATTTTGCGCTAACCTTGAAACAGCAATTTGAAAAGCCAATAAACGATTTGTGTAAGTTATATGGTCAACAACATGATATAGGTAGTAGTTATTTTCAATATATATAATTCTTGCCATCAAAAAATGCCCTACACTTAAGTTTCTAAACTTTAACATTTTAGCCATGGGCATAACATAATATATTTTTTCATTAGTCAAATTAAAAAGTTCAAATTTGTCTTTAGTAATTTTTCTTACTTCAAATATGCCATCAACAGAATTTTTCAAAGAATTTATAATTTCCCTTTCTGTATCTGTAATATCGTGCATATCTGAAAGTGCAAAATCAAAAATAGTTTTCTTAGCTTTTCCTAACCTTCTCTCAAAAATATAGTTAATTGTGTAATTATTCAAGACTTTTTTGTTATCTTTAGATATACCAGTAGCTTTGTAGTAATCATCCAAATCTTTTTTTAAATTTAAATTGGAATTTAAATAAGTAAAAATCTTATTCATTACAGATGTAATTTGGGCATTTTTATCCTGAACTAACATTAACTACTCCTTAATCATTGCTAACATACCGTGTCTACCAGTAATTTTATTATCCGCCCTGTAGGAATAAAAAAGCTTATTATCACAACAGGTACAATATTCGCAAACATCAACATTATTCACGCCAACTTCGTTAAGCTGAATTTTATTCAACAATTTTAAATCAACATGAACTTTGTCTCCTTTTTCTAAAAATATGTTACCACAAGCATTTTTTATGGATACACCCAACTGGTTAGATACATCAGGATTCACTTCAAAACATTTTTTACAAATAGCTGCTCCTATTGCAGCTTTTATGTTCTTTGGTTCACAAAAAAATTCAGAAACCATAGCTTTCACAGTTTTTGCCACAATAGCTTTTGCGGTCCCTTTCCAACCTGCATGAACTATTCCCATAACTTTTTTATTTGCATCAAAAAGTAAAATAGGAACACAATCAGCAAATACTAAACATATAGGATAATTTTTTAAATCAGTCACAATTCCATCAACAGGCTTGTCTTTTATATTAATAATATCTTCTTCTTTTTTTAAAATAGCAATATTATCTGTATGTTGTTGATTAGGAGAAATAAGTTTTTTAAAATCAGCTTTAATTATTTTGCAAAGAATTTCAAGATTCTTTTTAGCAAATTTATCATATTCAAAGTAATCTTTTGCGCTTAAAGTAAATTCTTGCAAAGGAGCAGGAGTATCTCCGCCTACTCTAGTAGAAAACAAATGCACAAGAGACTCATCAAAAATATTAGAAGTAAAAATTTTCAAAGCAAATTTTTCATATTTTAAATCTGATATTTCAAACATTTTTTATTTTCCCGCTTAATTGTCCGCACGCAGCATCAATATCACTCCCACGTTCTAATCTCACAGTAACTTTGTGGCTCGAACGTTCTAAAATAAATTTAAATTTATTTATATGTTCTTCTGAAGGCTTCTCAAATTCAGCATTACAAGCATTATTGTATGGAATAATATTTATATTACAATGCAATCCTTTTAGAAGATTTACTATTTCTTTTGCTTGTTCTAATGAATCATTTACATTTTTGATTATAGTATATTCAATTGTTACACGTCTTCCTGTTGCATTAACCAAATCTTTTAAGGCTGATATTACATCATTTATATTATATTTTTTTTCTATTGGCATAATTTTCTCCCTAATTTGATGATTAGGAGCATGTAATGATAAAGCTACTGTAGCTTGAAAATTAATATCTCTAAGTCTTTTTAGAGCAGGAATAATACCACTTGTCGAAACAGTAATACGTCTTATTCCTATACCTACTTCCGAATTTATTAAATTAATTGCTTCCAATACATTATCAAGATTCAATAAAGGCTCACCTTGCCCCATAAAAACAACATTGGAAACCCTAAGACCTGTGTCTCTTTGCATAATCATTATTTGTTCAACAATTTCTCTTGAAGTTAAATTACGAACAAATCCAGATTTACCAGTTGCACAAAAAACACACCCTACAGGACATCCTATCTGCGAACTTACACAAGCAGTAAGATTGGGACGATTATCAAAACGCATCAAAACACATTCTGCCATATTTCCATCGACATATTCCAGCAAATATTTTATAGTTTTATCCGAACTTATTTGTCTTTGTTTTATTTTTATGTCAGTAATGAGAGTATTTTGTTTTAAATTTTCTCTAAATTTTTTGGAGATATCAGTCATCGCCTCAAAATCAGAAGCAAATTTCGTATAAATCCAACTATGTAATTGCTTAGCACGAAATTTAGGTTCACCTAATTCACTAACAATATTTTCCAATTCAGCTAAAGTTTTTGAACTTAAAACAAATTTTTCCATAAAATAATTTTACATTAAAAAAGGATTTCCTCATACAATACTAACAAAACAAAAATAAAATTTAAATCTCAACAAGAAGTTTTCAGCCTATTAGTTTCTGCTAAAACTAATAAAACAGAAATATCAGCAGGCTTTATTCCGCCAATTCTTGCAGCCTGCCCAAGAGTCTTTGGATTAATCTTTGTTAATTTTTCTTTTGTTTCAGAAGATATATGATCAATTTTCATAAAATTAATTCCGACAGGAAATTTAATATTATCAAGTTTCGAAGCTTGTTCAACTTGAGCATTTTGGCGAACAATATATCCTTCATATTTAATTTGAATCTCAACTTGCTCCGTTACTTCTTTTGGCAAACATAAATTATGAGTTCTATCATCAACTTCTTTTAGGATCTCATATGTAAAATCGGGACGTTTCAATAATTCCGAAATTTTATATCCACGCTCCAAAGTTAAACCATATTTTTTTAATTTAGCGTTATTTTCCTCTGAAGGAGAGATTTTTTCATTAGAGCATCTAATTTTTTCTTCTTCAATGGAATTCATTTTGGAAACAAAACGTTCATATCTTTCATTAGAAATTAAACCTATACGATAACCTAATTCCGTAAGTCGTGCATCAGCATTATCTTGACGCAAAATTAATCTATATTCAGATCTTGATGGAAGCATTCTGTAAGGCTCATCCATTTCTTTGGTTACTAAATCATCAATTAATGTGCCTATATAAGAACTGTTTCTGGAAAGATTTAACATATCTTTTGATTGTAAATACAAAACAGCATTGATACCAGCAATTAAGCCCTGTCCTGCAGCTTCTTCATAGCCACTTGTTCCATTAATTTGACCTGCGCAAAATAAACCTTTAATTCTTTTTGTCATCAAAGAATGTTCTAATTGTATTGCCGGAACATAGTCATATTCTACTGCATAAGCAGGCTTTATTACCTTAACTTTTTCCAATCCAGGCAAAGATTGTAGCATTTGAATTTGAACATTTGCAGGTAAACTTGTAGAAAATCCTTGTACGTATGTTTCATAAGTACTTTTACCTTCAGGCTCAATAAAAATATGATGCGATTCTTTATCTTTAAATCTAACTACTTTGTCTTCAATAGAAGGACAATATCTAGGACCTCTTCCGTGTATTAGCCCAGCAAACATTGGAGATTTATCAAGATTTGCCAAAATAATTTCATGAGTTTTTGAGGTCGTCCTTGTTAAATGACAGGGATATTGCTCCCTGATAGGTCTATTGGGTTCAAAAGAAAAAAAGCTTAGTTCTTTATCTCCATAATGTTTTTCTAAAACATCAAAATTTATTGTTCTACCATCAACCCTTGCAGGTGTACCTGTTTTAAGTTTTCCTATGTTTAATCCAAGAGATTTTAAAGAATCAGAAAGTCCTATAGCAGGAAATTCTCCAAGCCTTCCAGCTCTAAAACTATTTAGCCCGATATATATTCTACCCTCCAAAGAAGTTCCGGTAGTTAAAATTACGCAAGGAGCCTCATAAATTTGTCCTAGTTCATCAGTTATACCCTTAACAATATTTTTTTCAACAATTAAAGTAGTAACACAACATTGTTTTAAATCTATATTTTCGTAACTTTCTAAAAGATTTCTCATAAATGCCATGTATTCTTTTTTATCAGATTGTGCTCTTAATGCCCTAATTGCAGGTCCTTTTGTCATATTAAGAGTTTTCATTTGCATATAAGTCGCATCAGCAGCAATACCCATAACTCCGCCTAAAGCATCTATTTCTCTAACAATATTTGATTTAGAAGGACCTCCTATAGCAGGATTACAAGGCATTAAAGCAATATTATCAATATTAATAGTTGCCAAAAGGACTTTGCAACCAAGTTTCGCTGCAGCTACTGAAGCCTCAATCCCTGCATGACCTGCCCCTACAACTATAATATCGTACTTAAACATTTTTCTTTTACCTTATAAAAAATTTCGTCTTGAGTTAACTTATCTATACAAAAAACATTTGCCTTATCAACAGAACGAAACCAAGTTAATTGTCTCTTAGCAAAATTTCTTGTATTCTTTTGGATAAGTTCTTTCATTTCATTAAAAGAAAATTCTTTATCCAAATAACCACATACTTCTTTATAACCCAAAGTTTTTAATAATGAAAGTGTTTTTCCATATTTTTCTATAAGATTTTTAACTTCATCAACTAAACCTAGTTCTAACATTAAATCAACTCTTTTGTTGATCCTTTCATACAAATAACTTCTATCGGCTGTATCCAAAAAAATATAAATTACATTAAAATTAGGTTTAACAATTTTTTGGGCATTAGACATAGGAATCTTTAGTTTTTCCATAACTTCTAAAGCCCTGATGACTCTAAAAACATCATTAAAATGAAGTTTTTCTGCAATTACAGGATCTTTTTTGCGTAAAATTTCAAATAAATATTCATTGCCTTTGCTTTGCGCTATAGATTTCATTTTTTTTCTAAATTCTTCATCAGCTTCTACTTTTGGAATATCTAATCCCTCTAGCAAACTTTTGATATAAAAACCTGTTCCCCCAACAACAATTGGTAATTTGTTGTCTTCAAAAATTTTACTCATTGCAACATTTGCAAATTGCTTAAAATCACTTACACTAAAATCTTCAATAGGAGAAACAATATCTATGCAATAATGTTTTACTTTTTTTAAATCATCAAAAGAAGGTTTAGCAGTTCCTATATTAAAATCTTTGTAAACAAGTCTAGAATCAGCAGAAATAATTTCCGTACCAAGTTCTAATGCCAACTTTATGGCAAAATCACTTTTACCTGTTGCAGTAGGTCCTATAATTGCTATAACATCATTTGATTTTTTCATAATAAACAAAAAGTGATAATATATACCAAACATTTAAATAACATTGAATCAATATAGCAATAACTGAAACAAAAATATTATTAACTGCAGTGGCACTAATAAATGCTGCCAAAGAAATAGCTACATTAAAAAATAAGAAAATAAATACACTCACCGGTAAATTTTTTGCCAAACATTTTATTGAAACAAAAAATGAATTAAAAAAATCTTTTTCTTGATTAACTAAAACTACAGGATAAAGCATAGTTAAATAACCATAAACAGAAACAACAAAAAAAGTCAAAAGACTCAATTTAGCAATTTTCAAACGATCATCATAAGAAAGTGTATTAATGAATTCCAACATTTTTGAATCATTCAGAAAAATGTCCATTTTATTTACTTTAGAAATTATTTCAGGAATAACGACATAATGACTTACAAAATAATCATAAGCCAATCCAAAAGCAAAAAGCAAAAATAAAACTAGTATACCCGCAAGCAAAAATTTTTTTACAAATAATCCTACACCTTGAAAAAATTCAGAAAAATACAAAGGAGATAACCCATAACTATTTTCATTTTTGGGAGGATTTGTTTCATAATCAATAGATTTTTTAAAAGCAAAAAATAACCCCGCAAAAAAAGCGCACAGAAAAGCATACCAAGTTAAAAGAACCGGCAAAATTTTAATATTTAATTTGACCCCAATAATTGTTGGCGCAAATAAAGTTATAACAATAAAAAATATAAAAACTAATTGAGCCAAATTTAAATTTTTTCTTAACAAAGCCAAGGCTTCTTTGAGAATATCAACAAACATTACAAATCCTTTTCAAAATAGCAAAACAATTCTACCCCAAAAAAGAAGTTTACAAAATAGCTAATTTGACTCAATCAATATAATCCATGAAAAGCAATATTCAAATTAGCAGTTAAATTCATTGAAGCACTTAGTTCTAACTGAGACATATTGGATTTCTCAATCATAGCCAATTCTCTTTCATAATAATTAACATCTGCTAATTTATCGAAATCTTCTCCCGCATCTTCTTTCATTTGTTCAATTTTGGCAGTAAGTTTATCTATAATATCATCAATTGTATCGGTCGATGCAATATAAACATCAAGTTTTGCAGCTAATTCTTTAGCTTCTTCCAATACATCATCAGTGGAATTATTTTGACTTTCTTCAGAAGAATTAGAAAATCTTTCTATTTGAGCTTCTTTTAATTTAATTTGGCCTTCAGCTTCGGTTTTTATGTATTTAGTATCTACACCAAGCGCAGAAAGTTTAGCACGAGTAGCAGCAGTAAGTTCATCATTATTTTGCGAATAAGATGACTTAAGTGAATACATATAATTAACCATACTAACTGCACTTACGCCAGCCACTATATCTCTCCTTAGATTTTTACATCAAAAACAAGCATTCAATGCCTACTTACCATATCGGCAAAATTTGATTAAACTTTAGTTTTTGTGAAAAATATTTTACAATTCTTTACAAATTTACTAACTTCCAGTCATCTCAGACTTTGCATACATTTCCAAAGGTTTATTTTCATAAATTACTAAAGCATTACTTAAAGGAATACCTCCTTTTTGTGCAGGATTATTAACTGTATTTCCATTGAAATACATAACACTTGAACCTCCGCCATCTAAATTCATAGCATTGTAACAACCAATACTTTTCATAAAATAAGCAAGCTCCATAAGTGTCATTCCAATAGAATTTTGCTCTCTTCCGTCAACTGTAACCATTATAAATTTTCCATCATTTGTATAACCAATAGCAGTTCTGGGATTTCTTCCTCCAATCATATTTAATTTTTGAGCAGTTAAATCTACAAAAATTTCATTTTCTTTTACTAAATAAGGTCCGCCACTTATTATGTGTTCAACATCATCCCAATTTTTATCACCAGTTTTTATATCAAGAATTAAATCTTTTTCATAAAAAAACGGTTCTAATTTCGATTTCGGACCGGATATAACATATCCATTTTCAGGAATAGAAACAGAACCGTAACTAACATTTACAACCTCGCCATTTTGTACAGCTATAGATGCTCCATACTTTGGCGCAGGTGGAGAATTTAGTCCCCACTTTCGATTGTAAACTATAACGTACGTGGATAACATCCTAGGTTGATTTATGTTGTCAATTTTAAGTTCTTTCTTACTTCCTAATAATTTCGCATTCAATTCCAATCTTGCCATTAAAAATTCATTTTTCTTGATTCCTAAAGCTACTCTATTATAAATAGGACCAGTCAATAGTTGCCCATCTACCATCATTGTACCTAATGGAACACCAGTTTGAGGTTTAAAATAAGAACCATTTATTGCCGCTATAGCATTTTCTTTTTGGGCCATATTTTTTATTGAAGTCCTTTTATTTAAAACATCTGCAGCCATAACAGGTTTTAAAAAAAGATTTTCATTAATTTTTGTATTTATTTCAATAATATTAAGCCGAATAGGTCTTTTGTTTATATATTTAGTCATTTTTATATGTTTTATACCATCTTTTAAAGTTAATACAGTACTTTGGGGATAACGTTTATTCACATCTGCATTCCATTTATCTTTTTCCAAATTTTTGTCAACAAAAAAAAGCTCTGCCTTGGTGGCAGAGCCTGTGTGCGTATTAGTATTTTTTATATTCATAGCAATTTCTTTTGCATTTATATGAATAGAATTGTTAAGACCTATAGACAATAAAATCAAATATGCTGCTCCGGTCACAAGAAGCTTGGCTATAAAACGTTCATCTTGTAATACCAAAGCTTCAATCATGACGTTAATACCTCATCTTTTGGTATAATATCTTTGACATTAATAAATATGTTGTTAACCCAAATAGAATACAAAAAGAAGTCTCTGGCAATAATCTCAATTTGCTTTAATAATATTTTTTTTGGTTTTTCAGCAACTGCAGACATGTCCATGCTCCTTTTTAATTTTCTACTACAATTATAGCATATTTTTTAATGAACTTCAATCCCTTTTATAACGTGTATTTTGGACAATTAATAATAAAAATTATGAAAACAGATATTAGAAAAATAGTAAAAATATTAACCGAACAAAATCTTAAAAAATCAGATTTTGTTAATTTAATGGAAAAACTAAAAAATCCTTATTTAGTTCTAATTTTTTGCATATTAAGTTTAAGAACAAAAGACGAAATAACATATCCTGCAGCCCTAAGATTATTTGAATTAGCTAAAACTCCTAAAGATATGCTCTTAATATCTGAAGAGCAAATTGCGCAAGCAATTTATCCTGTTGGATTTTACAAAACCAAAGCCAAACAAATTAAAATTTTGTCGCAAGAAATTATTGAAAAATATGCTGGAAAAGTTCCTTGTGATATAGAAGAATTATGTAAATTTAAAGGAGTTGGCAGAAAAACTGCCAATTTAACTATGGCAAAAGGATTTGGCAAACCCGCAATTTGTGTAGATGTACACGTACATAGAATTTGCAATCGAATTGGTTATGTAAATACAAAAACTCCGGATGAAACCGAATTAGTGTTAAGAAAACAATTACCAAAAGATTTGTGGATGGAGATTAACACAATTCTTGTAACTTTTGGGCAAAACATTTGCAAACCCATAAAACCTAAATGTAACGAATGTAAAATTAGTCAATATTGTAATAGTAAAAGTATATAACTTTTACTATTTTATGAATAAACAAATGGAGCACCATTTTTAATTTCATAAAGAATCTCTGTGGCCATGCTATGTAATTTTTCAGGTTTGTTTGTTTGACGAGATTTTTTTATAAATTCCGACATCAAAACATTAATATTCGAACGCTTTTTAGCTTCAAAATTTCTTAGTTCAATATCAACTAAATTTTTGTGTAAAGATAAATCAGTTTGGGCATTTACTTTTTTAACTTGTACATCTTTTACAGCCTCAACTGCAGTTTTACCTAAATAACCAAGCCCAGAAACTGTAGCCAGAGCAATAAATAAATTTCTAGTAAATTTGCCCACATTACCATTTTTGTAATTCATTATCCAATTATATAAATGACCTTGAACATCATCTATATAAGAATAATACTGAATACCTCTTTTTCCACCAAGCGCTTCAGGAGCATCAACAAAAACTCTATATCTTCGCTCCAATAATTCAATAAAATTATTTATTTCTTTTTCTTCTAAACCAGCTTTTTGTAGTTTCTCTCTAACATATTCCGGTTTAAAATTTAGCATTGAAAATATATCCAAAAGTTTTGCTTTATTTTCCTTTAAAATAACATTGTTTGATAAAATTTTATCCATATTTTCATGCATTTTTGAATTATATTTAGAAATTTCATCACCAATTCCTCTTAAACTAGCAATGGTTTTTTTTGTAAAAATTGTACATAAAGCAATTGTAGCTACACCAGCTAATAGCAAGAACCAGTTATTTGCTTTTTTGTCTTCTTCAATAGGCTGAAATTCAGCACCTCTAAAGCTCATAAAACCTTCAAATATAGGTGGAATTAAAGGTTTAGACTTTAAAGATATTTTCATAATTTCGTTCATTTCATCAGCTTTTTCACGCATTAAATTTCTTATTATTTTATTTTTTCCTGAAAAACTTTTTGTTTCAACTTCAATTAAATTTTCTTGCAAGTTTTTTTGTATGTCAGCTTCTTGTTTTTTGACCCAAATATCTTTAATACCATCTACAAAATTTTTAACTACAAAAACGCTTCCTGCAAATGATATGGCGCCAATAGCTCCTAAAATTGTTTTAATACTTGGATTTTGGATAGCCATATAAGTAACAAATTCATTCTCAGAATTTAAGTTCATATTTCTCGGCAAATCTGGAAGCCTATCAAGTTTAGAGGTATTTAAGTTAATTTTAGCTGTAGAATGAAGAATTTTTGCGCTAAGAGCAACACCACCTAAAACTCCTAAAGCAGTTAAACACAAGGGCATAACAGGATTTTCTAAAATATTAGAAAAAAATTTCGAAATTGGATTTCTATTATCTTTAAATTTACTATCTACTGAAGAAATTTGCGGTATAATAAAACTCCCTTCGATATCCGGCAAATTATTATTTACTGTGTCTTTCACAAAATTATTCACAAGAAATCCTTCTTTTACTGAATCCAAACGTTTAATTTGCACATCAGTTTTTGAAAGTTTAGAACGGTAATCTTCTATTGGTTTGTTTGGTAAAATAGCATTAATAGTCATTTTCGCACTCATTTTCTTCAATAAAAGTAAGTTTTTTTCTTATGAAATTTACAAAAGCAATTTTCTTTTCTTCTTGTTTAACTTCTTCTGTAGTTTCATTTTCTTCTTTTGATTCATCAACAAAACCTAATAAAGACAATATTTTCTTTTTAGATTTTTCTATAAATTGTCCTAAATTTTTAAATTTAGCTAATTTTTCTTCTCCAAAAATAGCAGCTAGTTTGTCTGAAATATCAACAATAAAATTTTTGAAATTATTAATAAAATTATTTATGGTGTTAGTAACAAAATTAGCAATTTTCGAAAAAGTATTATTGGTATGGAAAATAAAATTTCTTGCCATTACAAACACAGACTTATTAGCCAGAAAATTCACAATAGTATTAAAAGCTTGAGCAAATTTTATTGCAGCATTTTGAATTTGAATATTTTGCATCATAAGATTATTTTGTTGCAATTCTGCCAATTCCTTTCTAGCCTGAGCTGCTTTCATCATTTGTCCTATGGCATAACATTCATTCCAAGTAAGTTCACCGGCATATCTTCTTGTGTTACGATCCATTCTCATTCCGCCTCCTCCCCCAGAACATATGGGACAAGCCCCTGGAGACAAACCGTGCGGACACAATCCAACTCTCGAATTATTTGCTATACCGACAGACATTACTCCCTCTTCTTAACAAAAAAGTACCGATAGTCGGTACTCACAAAAAAAATTTTTGTCTTCACTTTAATGCGAAGTATCGACAACATTATCACAACAATTCAAGTATTCCGGCTTTTACGGCTGCGCAACAGCATGAGACTTACACTCTATTTTCCTTAAATCGTATACTTTATGATATGCAATAAAAAATTGAAGTCAATAGAAAACAAATTAATATATTAAATTTGTTAATAAATATAAGAAAATAACAAATTAATAAATATTAAGAATTGTAACAATAAAAAAGAATTTTGAATTTAGGAATAGAAATATGTTTTTAATATATATGTGGTATATAAGGAGAATAGATTATGGTAACATCAATTGAAGCAAGTGATTATTTCAAGGATAAAGAAGCTGAACTATCTCTAAGGTACGATTTTAATAATGACGGAACAGTAGACATAGCCGACTATAGGTTAGCTTGTCTATACATACAAGACGACAACGAGAACACAAATATAGAATTTTCTCAAGAACATCTGGATCAAGTTTTTGCCTCATATATAGACGAAGAAAACTATGATGAAAATATAGATGAAACTACATCATTGAGTGAATTAAATGAAAAAGCAGAAGCAATGCTTGAGGATATAAGGCAAGGAGCTACAAGCCCTCAAAATGCACAAACATTAAACGAACTACAAACTATAGGAGCGACACTATCAAAATATATAAAAGAAGGTAGTGAATTAGAAAAATTTTTATCACAACAAATTGAAACTTTACGAGCAGAAATAGAAGATTTAAAAACCCAAGTAGATATATATGAACATGAATATGATACTCAAGCTAAAACAGTAGACGAAGAGTCTAGCAAATTAAATAAAAAGATTAATTCCGCACTAGCAGATTCCCAGAGCCTTACGACAGAATTTCAGAAAAAAAGCACTCAAATTATTGAAGAATGCATAGAGGCATATAAAAATGGTGAATATCCTAATGAACAATTATATAACGTCATAGAAAATAAATTAAATTTAGAAGGTGGCTTAAACACATCTGCCCTAGATAAAGACCTAAAAGACTGTACAGTAAGAGGAGAAGAGATTAAATCATTATGCAAATCAATAGATAAAATTGTTGGTAATTTGAGGAATGCACATCAAAAATACAACGATAAAAATTCGCTCTTAAACAGAACCATAAGTAACAGAAACAGCGTAGCAAGTTGGATTAATACGTCTTCTGCAAGATATCAAGAAGGATATGAAGTTAGACAAAACATGAGAAAAGAAATAATTGACAAATATCATGTAGAAGGTAATGGAGATGTTTCAAGCAGTAATCCACAAGTTCAAAAGCTTGCAGAATTTTTGAACAACAAAGAATTAGACAATATGCCATACGCAGATGCATGGAATATATTACAAAATACTTTTGACGATTGTGGAATTAAATACGATGCAGAAAAAGGAGTAATGAGTATTCCCAAAGGTCACGATGCGAGCTCAACAAACATATATAATGCATTGGTACAATCAATGAAAGACAACTATGGAATAAATGCAGAAAGATACGATGACGGATATCAAGATCCAGAAGAACCTGGTAATATTAACATCCAAAGAAACGATCCCATGACATTTAGCAAAGGTAATATAAAATATGAATTCATCCAAGACAGAGATGGAAACGGTATTTTTGATGATGAATCAGAATTTCTTGGAGCCGAAAAAGGTTGGGAAGAAATGATAGCCTACGATGAAGATAGTGACGGAATTATATCAGGTGATGAACTAAAAAAACTACAAGTTGTTGCAGTAAATCAAACAAACGGACAATATACATTTACGAATGCACATAGTGCAGGAGTAGAATCGATAAATTTAGATACATACAAAGAAATTAACGAGACACAAATAACTGGAGATTTACTAGCTGGTACATTTGAAGTTAATTTAGGAGATAAAATTGTTCAAGGTACTCACTCGTATGATACCGAAAGAAATATAGAAAACAAATATGCAATATTATTTGGAGCGAAAATAACAGACTTATCCGATACATACGAAGAAAATCCATTTCTAAAAGATTTTGCGGAAACAGTAAACACTAAAAACATGATAAATTCAACTACAACAGACATAGCATTGGCAGAAAATTCTATATCAGCAACAGTAAAAAGAGCAGAAAAAAAAGTAGAAAATAAGATATCAGATGCTAGTTTAGAAGCCAAAACGACGAATAATCAAACAGAAAAAACTCAAACAAACGGATTAACAATGGCGCAAAATACAAACACACAAAAGAAAAAACTTATATAATTTAAAAAATAGAAGAATTATATACCACAATGGAGTTAACCTTAATGGATAACTCCTTTTTTATTGCTATTTTGAAGGAATAGTAGCAAGTTGAACATTAGTATAAAAATAGGCAAGAATTTGGTAAGCATTATAACCATATTTTGCAAGATTATTTGCGCCATGTTGAGACATACCTATTCCATGACCACTTTTTGGAACATTATTATCAAAACTAGGAACCGAATGTAAATAAGGAAGATTTTTACACCAAACTTTTCCACTATTTGTAGTTTTTCCACCAGCACTTGCGTGGTAATATGCCGAAATTACTTTGTTATTATTAACAAGAACTTGCCCTTTAGTATCTAAAACAGCTTTATTTGTTTTTTGAGTTTCTGCAGAAGCTCCACCATAAGCTTGATCTTCTGGAGTATCTTTTAAATCAAATCCTCGGGAAGCTCTTTTGCCCATATTAGCAATTGCATAACTTCTAGCAGCAATAGCTTGAGCTTTATGTGCTTCAATATTCCAGCTACTAGGCATTTCAGATGGAACTACCCCTAACAAATATAATTCAAGATTTATATCATTAATAACAGTCAACCCTTCAGAATTTTTAGCAATAATCATATTTTGTCTATACCAACGCTTTTTAGCTAAAACAAATCCTTTAGCATCATAAGTTTTGAGAATAATTCTTTTAGAATGCAAAGAATAATACTTCCCATTTATTTTAATTTGAATGGAATTTCTGGCATTTTTCAAAACATAAGCAGACATTGGTTGTAATTTTAAAATTTCTTTTCCTGATTCAGCATCGTAAATACCCCCCAAATTAGAAACAGCAACAATAGTCTGTTGTGCGCCTTCAATTAATCCAATCTTTATAGCAAAAGCAGGCGTAGAAAATACCAAACAAAATAAAAACATTACAAATACATTAAGAAAATAACGCATAATCCCCTCTACAAGGGTATTTTATCAAAAAAATAAAAAGATTTCAAATTTAACTTTTGACAAGATTGCACAAATGATCGATTATACAAAGAGCAATGGCTCTTCTGTTTTCTGCATTACAACAACGTAAAGTTTCTAAAAGATTATACAAATTTTCTTTTTCATCATACCAACGTTTATCAAAAATTCTAAAAACTACAAATTTTTCATTTGGTTTTATATTCATTTCATCAAATTTTTTTTGAACAAGTTCACAAACAGAATCTTGCTTGTCCTCAGAAGCATTTTTCAACATACTAATTGCAAGACTCAAAGTAGGTTCAGTATCATACCAACGTTTAGGCATATTTATCCTCTTTTTTAATAAACTATAAAAAGAATAATACAATTTTGAGAAACAAGCAAGAAAATATAAAAAGAAAACATATCTTAACATTCTTGCCCTGAAAAAAAAGTATTTTATAATAAAAAAATCACATAACGGGATGAGAATCGGTTTGATACACCGATTTATAAGAGAAAAGGGGAAAAAAATGTCACGAGGCATAACGCATATTCCGTCATTAGAAGAATATGCAAGAATAAGAAAATTTAACTCATTATATAATCAATTGGAAACGCTTTGCTGTGAAGAATGTAAATATTGTAGAAGTGGAGTGAATGCTTGCATTTTTGGAAACCAAATACGCAATTTGGAAACCATAACAAGCTGTCCTAAAATTAGTAAATTTTTGTAGCATTTATCATTTCATCTATAAAAGTTAATGCTACATTTGGAGTAATTTGTTCTAAACAAGCAAAATTATTTTTGCATTTAGTTTTTAAATTACAAGGATAACAATCAATTTTGGTAGAAAGTGCCTTAGTATTTAAATTCCAAACTCTCCATTTATGATAATCCATTGGACCATATATGACTACAGTAGGCACATCAAGAGCTCCAGCAACATGCAAAGTTCCTGAATCATTACCAAACACTAAATCCATATTAGCAATCACGGCAGCACTAGTGCCCAAATCCAATTCTCCACACAAATTAACAGGTTCTATAAGTAAATCGCATTTTATCATAGATCTTATATTTTCGTAAACCTTACGATCAGATTTTGCTCCAAGATGAAAAACCTGAATATTTTTTTCATTAGATAATTTTTCAATAATTTGGGCGAAATATTCCATTTTCCATTGTTTTTTAGGATTTCCACTAGTAGCATGTACCATAACCTTTTTTAAGTTATTATTTGCATACTTTGAAAGAATACTATTGGCCTCTGCAACATCTTGCTTTTTAAGCCAAAGTTCAAGGTAATCATCGAAAACAGGAACATTATCAGCTTTTAAGACATCCAAAAAACTTTCAACTTCATGTTTTGTCGAATCGTAAGGAACTTTTTTAGTCAAAAAAATTCCTCTCCATTCAGTATCAAAACCTATTCTATTTTTTATACCGGCAAAAGCACACAAAGCAGCACTAGAAAAAGAACGTTTTAATATATAGGACTTATCATAATGTTGAGAGCGCAAAAGCTTTACGTAATGCCAAAATGATTTTTTCGAAACTTTAGAAGATTCATAACGATGTTTACGTGTTGTATCAAAATAAATTAAATTATCCACATAAGGACAAGTTTCAAGCAATTCGCCGGAAACAGGAGCAACAAGCATATCAATTTTGGCATAAGGATAACATCGCCTCAAATTCCTTAAAAAAGGTACAGTCAAAATAGTATCACCAATAAATCTATATCTTACAACCAAAATTCGCACTTGCACACCCAAAAATTCTCACAGAAAAATTATAGCATAAACGAATTATACCTCGCAGGCTGAACAGATAAATCATTGAAAAACACAAAAAGTTTTTCTTCATTTTGCATTTCATCAATTCTTTTCCAATAATCTTTAACCAAAATTTGCGTTGCATTTGAAATAAAATAATTTGCAAATTTCAAATTTTTTTCTAAAACTTGAGCAGTTTCCCTATATCTTTTCAACAAAACAGTAAGCGATTCAAAATCATTTTTAGTTCTCAAAAAATATTGAATATAAGCAACAATTTCAGAATAACAATGTTCAAAAGCTTTAGAAGTAATTATATCAACTAAAAAATTTTTTTTATCTAAACTATAAATTCTAAAATAACCTTCTGGTCTAGAATTTACAACAAAAACTTTGAAAAACACATTTTTGGATTGTTTAAAAAACTCTTGTTTAAAATATTTTAAATCAGAAATTAATGAAGGTCTAAAATACGGAAAAATATTTGCTGTATTTATTTCCAAAAGTTCTAACACATCTGAATCTTCTAAATCTTTAAAATTATTTTCATCAAAATCACTAAGAGAATTTTCTAAATTATTTGTTGTATAAAAATCTATTTTAGCGCAACTTCTAAAGCCACATCCATTTTTAAAAAGAGAAATAATATTAGGATTATTTTCATCTATATAAACTAAAAAACTAGATACACCATTTCCTCCATATTTATTAACAACGTAATCAATTAAAGTTTTAGCAAGGAAATCATATCCATGTTTAATTTTTAAAGAAGAAAACTGACATCTAAAATTAGAAAAACTATCAGGAATAATAGAAATTTGAGCCAAAATTTTTCTATTTTCTATAGCATTAAAAGATTCTCTAAGAAATTTGGCAGTAGGAGGCAGAAAATGATTAATTGTACGCAAAATAATATTTCCTGATAATTTTTGAATTTTTTCAGGATCAATAAACATAAACCGAGAAAAATCTTTTTCTTTAATATGGTCAAACAAAGTACGTTTTATTTTAAGCATTAGACCTCACACAATCACGTGCCTGAGCGGATTCGAACCGCTGACAAACCCGGTTTCGGAAACCGGTGCTCTATCCAACTGAGCTACAGGCACAAAGTAAATCTACTAAATTATTATAACATTAAATTTTGGCATTATTGTCAAAAAATTTCCCAAGAAAATTTATTAAGCAAATGACTTAAAAAGAAATAATTGTTAAAATAATTAAGTAGTTTTAGGAATTTTATATGAACAACGACTTTTTTTATTCAAAAGATAATTTAGTAACACCCTCTGCAAAATCTACGATAATAAAAGAAAGACTAAGTCTTATTTCTTCTCATATGACAAAGCAAATTAAAGAATACAATGAATCTACAAAGAACACAAATATTGTATTCTCAAATATGCTAAAAGCCATGGGGGAGATAGTTAATATATTAAAAGATAGTTTTGAAGAAAAAGGAATAAATCCAAATCAAATTTCATACTCATCTGACGCAGACAAATCTGTAGCAATATTAAGTATTTTGTGGCATAGCATAAGCTTTGCTATGAGAGAAAATATAAAACCTCAAGCTTTGTACAGGAGCGACAATGCCCCATTATTTTGCGGAAGAATTATTGCATTTAACGGAGATTTTCAAAAAGCCTCATTAGAAATAACTGACATAGAATATCCTGATATATTAAATTGCGAAATTGCATCTTTGTACATTCCAGCCGACAAACGTACTGATGCAATAATGAAAATAAAACACGTAGGAAACATTGAATACAAAATAAATAGAAATGATTGCGCCCGCGAATTTTTATTAAAAGTAATAGAAATTATTTGTGGGGGAGGATTTTACCACGAGGAAAATTATGGTGATTGATATTAAGAAATATTAAGCAAAGTATATACTAAATACGCAATTTTTATATACTTTTATCCTTTATATATATATCAGAGGATAAAAGAAAAGAGGATACAATGTCAATAGCACCAGTACACGGCTTAGTTTTAACATTAACAGAAGAAAAAGGCGTTTTGGAAGCTGAAAGAATGATAATAGATCAAAGAAGACAAACTCTTTCATTGCATTCCGCTTATCTTTATCAAGAATATTCTACAAGACTAGCACAAAGAAATTTAGCAGAAAATAATTCTGAAAGTGATGAAAATGACAGTATTGAAGAATTTAACTGGGATGAATTTAAAGTAGAATATGAAGCTGCTACAACAAATTTAGAGAATCAAGATAAATTTATGGAAATGGAAAGAACAAACATCCAAACCAAAATTGATGCAGTGACCACACAACTTGAAAATGCAGAAAAAGTTCTTAGCAAAAATACCGAAAGTGAAATGAAAGGTCTTTCTGACTAATTTCTGAATTTTGACCAAAATAATTTAATATGATAATCTAATTTGTAAATTATTTTGTAAGTGAGTTCTACATGAAAAAATATTTTGTAATTCTTATTCAAAGTATGTTAATTTTTCTTTTTACAAATACTCAACTCGTTTTCGCTGCAACTTTTTCGAATATATTAACAGATATTAACAATTCCATAAATACAATTAATAGAGTTCAATATACTAGCAATAGAATAAAAGACACAGCGGAAAAATACACAAACAAAGAAGAAGAAAATGAAAAAATTTATTACAAAAACTTTGTTCCATATTATCCCAACTCTCAATATACTAATCAAACACAATCAAAAGAATATATGATTCCGCAACAAGTTGACATACCTGAATATCAAATGCAGCCACAATACCCTCAGCCAATAATTTTACCAACAATACCAAATAATTTTCCCAGTCAAAACTATTAAATTTATTTGGAAGTTGATGCCCCTTTATCAGCTCCTACTACTGAATTAGCATATTTAGAAAGATAACCTTTTTTAATTTTAGGGCTTTTTTCTACAAAAGAAGTTGCTCTAAGCTTAATTTCCTCTTCAGAAACTAAAAGATTTATTTTACGTTCAGGTATATTAATAGCTATCTTATCACCATTATGAATTAATCTAATAACTCCTCCCATAGCTGCTTCTGGAGATATATGCCCAATACAAAGCCCACGGGTTCCACCGGAAAATCTTCCATCAGTAATCAAAGCCACTTGCTTACCTAAACCTCTACCAACAATAGCCGAAGTAGGAGATAACATTTCTCTCATGCCTGGACCACCTTTAGGTCCTTCATATCTAATTACTAAAACATCTCCCGACTTAACTTCGTTATTATTTATTGCAGCCATACATTCTTCTTCACTATCATAAGTTTTTGCAACCCCTTCGAAAATTAGAGCTTCTTTTTCTACGCCAGAAATTTTTACTACAGCACCATTAGGAGCAATATTTCCGTACAAAACAGCAAGCCCAGGATTAGATGTAACAGGATTATTCAAAGGTCTAATAACATTTTCATCTACCCAAATATTTCTAATTCTTTCTGATATTTTTTCGCCATTTACATTTATTGTATCAGTAAGTTCATCAATTTGCCCAAAAAGCTGTTTTAATGCTCCTTTTACCCCACCGGCTTTATCAAAATCACTCATAGTCATATCACTTGAAGGATCAAGTTTAATAATCTGAGGAACTTTATGACTCAATTCGGCAAAATCATCTAATGTAATATCAATAGCTGCTTCATTCGCAATTGCCAATAGATGCAAAATAGAATTGGTAGAGCCCCCCAAAGCTAAATCAGTAATAATAGCGTTACGCATACTATCTTTTGTAATAATATCCAAAGGTTTCACATTATTTTTTATTAGTTCATTAATTAAAACTCCACTTTCAAAAGCAATTCTACGCTTTTTTGCACTCACAGCAGCAGAAGTTGCGCAATCAGTTAAACTTAACCCCATAACTTCGCTTAAGCAAGCCATAGTATTAGCTGTATAAAGCCCTTGACAAGCTCCAGCTCCAGGGCAAGCTTCTATTTCCATATTTTGCAGTTGTTCCAAGGTAATATTTCCAGCCTTATATTTACCTGTAGCCTCAAAGGTGCCTTTTATCATAGTTAATCTATTATTTTGGCAAAATCCATCTTGCATAGGGCCAGCAGTTACTAGAACACAAGGTATATTTAACCTTAAAGCAGCCATAATCATGCCGGGGGTAATTTTATCGCAATTAGAAAGCAGCACTAAGCCATCAAGTTGATGAGCATTTGCAACAGTTTCAACACAATCAGCAATTAAATCTCTTGAAGGAAGAGAATAACTCATACCACAGTGTCCCATGGCAATTCCATCACAAACTGCCGGAACACCAAAGACAAAAGCTTGTCCTCCACCTGTGTGAATACCTTTTTCTATTTGTCTTTCCAAATCTCTCATTCCTGTATGACCAGGAACAAGATCGGAAAAGCTACTTGCAATCCCAATAAAAGGAGCTTTAAATTGTTTTTGAGTTACACCTGTAGCCATCAAAAGAGACCTGTGGCCTGCTCTATCTAAACCATTTTTAACTTCATCACTTCTCATACTTGCCTCTAAATTTTGTCTTAACAATTATTGTAATTCTATCTTACTTTGAAAAGATATGCAAACTCTGTATCAATTATTTTTGAGCTAAAGTAGCAGCTTTTTGTGTAGTAACAATCATAGTTTGAGACAATATATCTTCTACAAAATTTTCTTTCATATATTTTAGACCTTCATAAGTACAACCATTAGGAGTAGTTACTTCTCTTATCAAGGTTTCTGGATCTTTCCCGCTATCAAGAAGCATTTTTGCGGCACCTAACATAGTTTGCGCAGACATCAAAATGGATTCTTCTTTTTTTAACCCAATCTTCTCGCAACCAGATGCAAATGCTTTTGCAACTGCATAAAAGAAAGCAGGTCCACTTCCTGCTAAAGCGGTAGACAAATCCATAAATTTTTCATCAATTACGCTTATAGAACCAATCAAAGAAAAAATATTTACAACAAGTTTTAAGTCTTCTTCAGAGGAATTTTTACCTTTGCAAACCGTAGTTGTTGCTGCATTAAGAGCAGCAGGAGTATTTGTGAGTACACGTACAAATTTATTTTCAGGACAAATATTTTCCATCATTTCCAAAGTATATCCAGCAGCAAGAGAAATAATAATGTGATTAGTTTTTAAATTATTTTTTATTTCGTTAAGTACATCATTCATAAAATAAGGCTTTACAGCAATAAATATAACATCAGTATTCTGAACTAAATCGACATTGTTATTGGCAATATTAAGTAGATATTTGTCTTTTAATAATTTAGCCAAATTAGCATTGGGTTCTGAAACAAAAGTATCTTTAGAAGACAAATAATTTACATTAAAAAGTCCTTTTAAAACACTTCCTCCTAAATTTCCTGCTCCAATAAAACCTATTTTCATTTTTTATACCTCATTCGTAATTTTCAATATTTACATTTTCAGAAGAAAATAATTTTTCGATATTCAACATATTTAATAAATTATTTTCTTTGTATAAAAGTTCACCAATTATATAAGATTCAGAAGAACTTGTTTCTGAATTAAGTGTAGCTATAGGTAAATTTGTTATATCTAGAATTTCATCTACTAAAATTGCTACTTTTAATTTGTTAATTTTTAAAATAACAATATCCAATTTATTTTTTAGTGGTGTAACTTTTATGTTTAAAAAAGTTTTTATGTCAAGAATACTTATGTAATCACCACGGAAATTAATAATTCCAACAATAAAATCAGGGACACAAGGAATTTTACTAATAGCAGACATATGAATTTTTTTGATTTCTTTTATGTAACTTATATTAAAAGCGTAAATTTCTCCAGAAAGTTTAAAAATAATAAATTTTTCGTTTAAAAAAGTATCTGGTGTCAAAGTATAATTGTCATTTTTATTTAATCTAACAGTTCTAGTTTTAATTTTCTCAATAGATGCAGAGTCAACAGGAATAAGATTTTGCGCACTTATTTTATTAATGTTGTGAATTTCCAAAGCATAATCAATGAATTTTTCAACATCTATAATAATAACCGTGGAATTGTTAATTACTGCTGTACTTAGAAAATTGACAGACCCATTGTATGAAAGTTGAGAAACACTCTCAGCAGATATCTGTAAAATATCTCCAACTTCATCTATTATAATTGCAAATTTTTTATTGTTTGCCATAAGAATCAAAAGTTTTTTATGTATGTTTAATGGAGAAATTTCTTTACCTAAAAATCCTCTTAAATCATAAACTGGTAAAGTTTCTCCTCGTAAATTCACTAATCCAGTTATGTTATTTTGTAAAGTTTCAACTGTATAGATTTCAATAACAGGAATAATTTCTCTAACATATTCGATTTTAAAAGCATAAGATGCTTCGGAAATTTCAACCAGAATATACTTTTGGAGTAAATTTTCATTAGATTGATTGTCAAATAAAGCAAACATAATTATATCCTGTTAATTGCTAGTTCAATTCGATTTTTTCCTTTTTGCTTAGCTTCATACAAAGCATTATCAGCTTGTTTCACAAAACTATCAGTTGAAAGCATATCAAAACTATTTTGAGCTATACCTATACTTACAGTAACATTTACTCTTCTAAAATCATACATAAACATGTGATCAGCAATTTTACAACGTAACCTTTCAATAGGAATAATAGCTTGCTCAATAGATGTTTCTGGTAAAACAGCGATTAATTCCTCTCCACCATATCTTGCTACATAATCTGTTTTTCTTAAAGATTCTTGAAATAAACGAGAAACAACTTGCAAAACTTCATCACCAAATTGATGTCCGTAGTTATCATTTAATTTTTTAAAATTATCAATATCAATCATTGCAATACTTAAAGGAGAAGTATAACGATTTGAACGTAAAAATTCTTTTTCCAATACTTGTTGAAAATATCTTCTATTGTACAGTTCTGTTAATGGATCAATAATGGCAAGAAGTTTTGTTTCAGAGTACAACCATTTAATTTTTAATACCATTTTTAGTTCAGTTACAATTGTATCAAGAATTTGAGTATTTACATATTTGCTTGGAGATTTGTGGAAAAGAGCCAAAGCACCAATCAATTTTCCTTCATTTTCAATTGGGACAATAACTTCAGAACTAAATTCTTCAATACTAGAGATAGAATGTTTGTAGTTTTCTTCAATAGAATGGCTTTCAAACATTTTGTAGTCAAGTTTCAATCTTGAATAATTATCAATATTTCTTGCAACAATATTTGCCAAGATTTTATCTTTTGCAGATTTCAAAACGTTTGGTTCAATATCACATTCGTTTTGTGCAAAATACAAAATTTTGTCTTTTTTGTCGCTTTCATTATAAAAAACTCCCAAAAGATTATAGTCCAATATAGAAGACAATAAATTAAATAATTTGTGATTAAAAGTTTTCTCATCTAATACAAATTCTGCCAAATCACGAAATTCATTAGTCAATGTAGATTTTACCAAAGATTCATCTAATATTTCTGCTACTTTTGAGGTAAAATCATATTGGTTTGTATCGTTTATAGAGATTAACATCTCATTTGTAAAAGATTCTTTTTTGTTCAATAATGCTTCAACTTTTTTTATTAGTTCATCATCAGAACCATCTTTGCAAAAAAATTCATCAGCACCTGCTCTTAATCCCCAAAACCTATCTATTTTTTTATCAAGAACAGTTAATAATATAACAGGAATGTGTTTTGTTAATTTATCTCTTTTTATCAAACGGCACAAATGATAACCGTTTATGCTTGGCATAATAACATCGGAAAGAACTAAAGATGGAGCTTGTTCATAAACTAATTTTATGGCTTCCATGCCATTTTCAGCATCAATTACTTCATATCCGTGACGTTCCAATTTTAGTTTTAGGGTAAGTCTTTGAGTTTTACTATCATCAACTATAAGAATTTTTTTTGTCATGTCATGTTAAAAAATTGTCCTGATAACTTTTTTATTATAAGATAGAATTAGTTTAATTTCAAAATTCATAAGAAATAGAGGGGAATATATGTTTTTAAAGTTTAATTTAAAAAGAAAAATAAACTTAACAATAGCTTTTTTAAAGTTAACGCTATTTTTACTTGCAATATTAAGTGCATTTACATTTAAAAATCTTGGCATAACATACACATCAATTTTAGGCGGAGTAGCAATAATAGGAATTATTTTGCTACAAAAATTATCAAGCATGTTTGATAAACTTATGAATCAATATGTTTCTAATGTTTTGGCAAACAATACAGTTGTATCTTCAAACATTTTGGAAGCCATTTCATCTCAGTCAAGTTTTACAGAAAAAAACAAAGCAATAATGGACGAAATAGCCAACTACGTAGATAGACTTAAAATTGAAGCATATACTACCAAAGATATTGCTCAATCTGTAGTGGAAAAATCTCAAAAAACATTAATGGTATCTTCAAAAGAAGAAAGCTTCATAAAAGAAGGTATAGAAAAGATGTACACCATAAAACAAAAGATTCAAATTATTGCGGAACTTATCTTAGAACTTTCAGAACAAGCTCAACACATTTCTAACAACATAGGAATAGTAGAAGATATAGCAGAACAAACAAACATGTTAGCTTTAAACGCAGCAGTTGAAGCAGCAAGAGCTGGCGAACATGGTAAAGGCTTTGCAGTAGTTGCAAGTGAAATTCGTAAATTAGCAGACGAAAGCAAACAAGCTACAACCAAAATTATTGATTTAGTAAGAGAAATTCAAAACGCAACTAATTCTACAGTAATGGCAGCAGAAGAAGGTTCCAAAGAAATTGAAACAGGAGTGAACATTACAATCAAAATAAGTGAAAATATTAATGAGCTAAAAGGCAATATAGATCAAACTGTTGAGGAAGTATACAAAATTTTAAGTGCATTAAATACCCAATTTGATAACGCTGAATATGTATCCCAAACAACTCAAACCATAAGCAAAGAGATGAAAGACACCAATATTGCCTTGCAAGACAAAATAAAAATTGTGCAAGAAGTTCTTAATACAACAAATGAAACCAAATCGGAAGTAATTGACAATTAAAGGGTAAAAGATGGACTTTTCTGAAGACGAATTAAAACAAATATTCAAAATTTTCAAAGACGAAAGTGAAGAACATCTTGGAAACATAAACAAGTGTCTGCTTGAATTGGAAAAACGTCCTGATGATAATACAATTATTTCTGAATTATTCAGGGAAGCTCATAGTATCAAAGGTTCTGCAAGAATGCTTGATATAACTTCGATACAAACTTTAGCCCATAAAATCGAAGATTTACTTGGTTTAGCAAAAGATGGAACAATAATAATATCTCCTGACATTGTAGATATTTTATGTCAAAGTGTAGACACAATAACAAAAATTCTTGACAAATTAGAATATAACAATTTAAGTTATTTTGATGAAAATTCGGATAAACTTGCCAAAACAATAGATTCTCTAAAAGAAAAACTTTTATCTGGAGAAGAAAAAAAAAAGGATAACATAAATTCTAATTTAAACAAAAACTTTAATGAAAAAGATACATCCAATATATCTTTACAATCTAAAAATCCTAATCTTGGGGGAGAACAATCTGAATTAAGCATAATTCTTCATTATATAACACATTTAGACAACAAATTTCAGCAAGAAAATGCAATAACTGAAATTTTAACAGTAATACAAGAAGCATTATCCAAGAAATTACCTGAAAAAGAAACAGAAATACTTGAGCTGGTGGGAAACAATTTAAAATACATAAACGAAAACAAAATTATTCCATCAGCAGAGATTATTCAGGCTATAGAACACTCAATAAAAGCTGTTTTTGCGAGAAATCCTGATGAAGATTTGTCTTTGATTATTCAAAGATTGAACATTTTAAAACAAGTACTTGAGCTAAGCAAAGAAAATGAAAAATTATTAAATGTTCCAGAAACTAAGTCCAAATACCAAGTTTCTAACGCACAAAACATTACAAAAACTAAAAACGATAACCCTGCATTTAATTATGAAACAGGAATTTTTAAGACACTTAGAGTGGACACGCAAAAATTAGACAAACTAGAAAATCAAGTTGAAGAATTAATTGTTTTGAAAATCAAAAACAAACAACATTTAAAAACTTTAGACACAGTTATGGAAGAAGTTCTTGAAATTCAAAAAAGATTAAACAAAACTTTTAATGATAGTAAATATTCAGACAAAAAAAATGCAATATCACAACTATCTAACTTAGATAAAATAGCAGGTTTAAGAAATTTACAAAGTCACATAGAAAAAATTAACGAAAAGACTCACGATTTATACAAAATTATGGACAAATTTCAAAAAAGCCTTTTAAATGATGACACTAGATTAAATTTTTTGACAGATGAAATTGAAAACATGGTGAAAAGCATTAGAATTCTTCCGTTAGCAACGGTTTTTCACATGTTTCCGAGGATGGTAAGAGACATATCACGCACACAAAACAAACAAGTTGATATAATAATTACAGGTAGTGAAACAAGTGCAGACAAAACTATAATTGAAGAAATTAAATCTCCACTAATACACATTATAAGAAATGCTATTGACCATGGAATAGAATCACCGGAAGAAAGAATAAAAGCTGGCAAAAATCCTACAGGTAAAATATTACTTAATTCTTATCATTCAGGAAATGCTATTACAATAGAAGTAATAGATGATGGACGTGGTTTAAATACACAAGAAATAAGGGAAAAAGTTTTATCGCAAAATCTTTTATCACAAGAAGAATTAAATCAACTTAGCGAAATGCAAATTATGAATTTAATATTTTGGCCTGGATTTACTACAGGAGAAAATATCACAGAAATTTCTGGCAGAGGTGTAGGATTAGATGTAGTACACACAAAAATTGCCCAACTTGATGGCAAAGTATCAATACAATCTCAACCTGGATCAGGTTTCAAAATATCTATAAAAATTCCTATTACTCTTGCAACCTTAAAAGCTTTATTAGTGAAAGTTCAAAATCAGATTTTTGCTATATCTTCTAGTTTTGTTAAAACAGTTACATCTATAACAGAAAAAGAACTTTCACAAAAAGAAGGGAAACCTCATATAATATACAATGGAAATTCCGTAAGATTAGTAAAACTAACTGAATTGTTAAATTTACAAGTTCCTATTTGCATAACAGAAAACAAACATAATATAGTAGTAGTCCAAGTAGAAGACACAATATTAGCAATTGAAGTAGATGAATTTGTTAGAACAGAAGAAATTTTGCAAAAGAAGTTAAACCCACCTTTAACAAGAGTTAAAAACATATCAGGAGTATCTTCTCTATCAAGTGGAGAATCTTGTTTAATTTTAAATCTAAACGACATAATAAAATCATCATTATCTTTAAAAGAATTTAAACGTAACAAAACAATACTTTCATTACCGGACAAAAACAATAAAATTTTAAATATATTAATAGTAGATGATTCATTTACAACACTAGCACTAGAAAAAAACATTTTGAAATCAGCAGGATACAATGTAATTCAAGCAAATAATGGTTCAGAAGCCTGTCAAAAACTTTTATACGAAAAAATAGACATAATCATTACGGACATAGAAATGCCAATAATGAACGGAATAGAATTTATTAAAAATGTAAGAAATAGAGACAAAAAGATACCAATAATTGTTTTAACTTCCCAAACAGATTACGAAACAAGAAATAATTGCTTCAATCTTGGGGTAAATGATTATATTTTAAAAAAAGATTTTTCGGAAAATTATTTATTAAGTAAAATAAAAGATTACACAAAAATATAGAGCTAAGCAGCAGATTTACTTTTAAGTTGTGTTTCTGAATATTGTTTAAGCAAATCCAATCCCCTATTTTCTTCAACAAGATTAGAAAGTATATCTACAGGAATACCAGCATGATGTATTTTAGGAATTAATTTTTGAGCACTTATTTCAATAGGACCATTGTAGTTATCATCTGTATCATTACAAATAAAATACAATTCATCACCTTTCATTTTTGAACCTATAACAGTAATTTCATGTCCGCCTACAATTTTTTTATTAGCATCAGTTTCAGTAATACCAATTATAACATTTTGTTTTTTAGCTAAAGTTTTTAGCAAATGTTCTTGTATTTCTTGGAAAGAATGGAAATAGCCCTCCAAAATTGCATCATCATTAACATTTTGGTATACCATAGAAGTCTTTTCGCCATCATTTCCAACAATACTTTCTACAAAAGTTTTCTCAAATTCAGTTAATCCTGTATCATTTGCATTCAAAGTTCCATAACGTTTGTCAGTTAAAGAATTATAAGTAGACTGACTCCCTAATTGCATAAAAGCAGACTGAAGTAAAACATCAACACTGCTTCTAGATTTAGAATCTGCGTAAGTATTTTGAACTCTTGCACGAATAATTGCATCCCTGTCTGGAGCAATTTTTACTGTAACAGATTCCCAATCTGCTTTTTCCGGAATAACATTAAACATTTTTAAAAGATAAAGTGCATCTAATGCATATTTATTTAAACTTTTTAGTTTAACATTTTGCTTTACCGAAATCTCAGGACTGCTTAAACCTTCTACCATACGTGCAAATTCTGCAGGTTTTTTATCAGCTAAAGAGAATTCTATACTTGCTGCTACACAACTTGCACTGTTTTTTATGTTCATATCATTTGTACTTTGGGGATCACAAGGATGAGCTTGTAAGGAATTTTTAGCAATTGTTTTTTCTTGTAAAATTTTATTTGCAATATTTTCAGGAATATGTCCGAATTTTTGGTTAATAACAAAAGGATTGGCTAAACGTTCAATTGTCTCGCTAAGAATTTTTTTATTATCTAATCCTTTTGCCCTTGGATTTTTGTATATTTTGTAAAGATTTTCCAAAGTAGAACTTTTGTCATTAGAATTTCTGTCAGAGAGTCGACCTGTTTTGTAAAGAATATTAAAATTTGTTTTATCTTTGCCATCCAAAACATCACTTAATTCTTTGTACATAGCACTTTCTTCTGGTGTAGAAAATTTTTTAATAAATAAATCAGGAAACAATCCACAAAATTGCAAATCAGAAGTCGAATAAGCACTATGATTATTATTCACAGTAGTTTGCTGATGTGGTTGAATATTTTCTAGATTAATTCTATTAATTAATTGATTACTAACAGAATTCACATACATGAAAAGAACCTAATTTTACCTTACAATAATTATAAAACAGAATGGTAAAAAAAGTTGCCAATTCGAACTAATCTAATTTATCATGTCAAATAAGATGAGAAAATATTTATGGAATTAGGAAAAACTAAAATTAGATACATAAAAGAAGAAGAATTTTTGTCTTATTTAGATTGGCTAACACGTTTTAAAAATCCCATAAACAATCTTTTGAGAGTAAGTGAAAAAATTATAACAAAAAACTGCGAAGAGCCTAAATTTAACAAAAAAAAGGTTTCCGAACTAAGTTTTTTTCAAAAAATCAAATTAGCAAAAATTATATGGGAAAAATCTTTAGACAATTTAATAAATATTCCTAAAAACAAACAAACAAAACTAAAAGATTTTTTAATTTTCGAAGAAATACAAACTTTTAACACAAATTATTTAATTTCCCAAATTAAATCTTTGGAATATGAACCCATAAAATCTATTTCTTCTTATGAGGAAATACGTAACGAATTATTTTTTCCTATAGATGAATTAGTTTTACATTTTGCAAATCTAACTCAAAAACCAATTTTTTTGCAGCGCCTTTTAGTTAAAAAAAAATCCAAATTAACTAAAGAAAAATTATTTAAAGCAAAAACTAAATTTGCCTCAATAAAATTATTATTTTTGGTTGAAGGTATAACAGAAGAAAAAATTTTTCCGGCATTTGCACAAAATGAAGGTTTTAACTTTGAAAATTACGGAATAAAACTAAAAGCTGCAGGTGGAAAAACACAAATTCTGAAATATTATACAGATATAAGAAATTTACTTAAAATTCCAATTTTTATATTGTTAGATGCGGACGGAACTGATATTCTTGAAGATTTAAATAAAATACTAAAAAGCAAAGATATGGTATATTTAATTTCAAAAGGAGAAATTGAAGACATCTTACCTCACGAACTAATTCTCAAAACTATAAATAATTATTATTACTTGCAAGGCTCAATAAACATTTCCGACTTAGAAAGAAACGAACCAATGACAAAAATATTAAATAATTTGTACAAAGAAAAAGGATTTGGTGAATTTCACAAAGCGAAATTTGCAGAAATTTTACAAGAAAATATAAAATCTTCAGCTGACACATCCCAAGAAATAAAAAAGATTTTAGACCTTATCCGAAATAAATAAGCATTTCTCTTGCCAATTTTGCAACAGTAGCAGTTGAAGCACCTGACATATCATAATCAGGAGAAAGTTCTACTAAATCCATACCAACTATGTTGTTGCTTTTAAGCAAAAGAAGCCAGTCAATTAATTCAGCAAAAGACATCCCACCTGCTTCTTGTGTGCCTGTTCCAGGCATAACAGAAGGATCTAGCACATCTACATCTAAAGTAATAAACACAGGTTTATTACTTATTTTGGTAAATATTTCTTTTGCAATATTTTTATCAGATAACAATGTTTTATTAGTACGCATCCAATCAAATTCCATTTTTTCTCCTGAACGAATACCAATTTGGAATAAATTTTCTTCACCAATAATATCAACTACACGTTTCATTACACATGCGTGAGAAAGTTTTTCTCCTAAATATTCATTTCTTAAATCGCAATGTGCATCAAAATGCACAACAATTAAATCCGGATATTTTTTTGAAAAAGCTTTAATCTGAGGTAAAGTTACCAGATGTTCTCCCCCAATTGCGAAAGTTCTTTTTCCATCTTTTAAGGCTTCATCAATATTATTTTCTATTTGTAAAAGTATTTGGTCTCTATTTCCTAAAGCAAACTCTAAATCTCCTGCATCATAAAAACTTATTTCATTAAAATCTTTATCAACTATGGGAGAATATTCTTCCAATCCCCAAGATGCGTTCCTTACCGCTTGTGGAGCAAATCTTGTTCCAGGCTTATTACTACAAGTACCATCGTAGGGAAGTCCAATCAATACCCATTTAGCATTTTCATAATTTTCTGATGAACACATCCAGTTTTTTGATAAAAAAGGTCCTTTCAACATTATTTAGCCTCTTCCAGTAGTTTTTTTACGAAATTAGGTAAAGCAAAAACTGATTTATGAATTTCTTTATTGTAAAGTTTTGAAGTCAAAGAAATCTTATCAACTCTTTCTGCATCAATATAACTAAGAGGTTCCACACTTTCAGAACAAAAGGCCCAAGACCAATACCCACCAGGATAAGTTGGCATAGGTCCAACGTAAGTTCTTACAATAGGAAAAACTTTTTTCAACAAAGCATACATAAGTTTCATTTCTTTTTGATCAGCAAAAGGTGATTCCGATTGAGCCACCATAATCCCCCCCTTTTTAAGGGCATTTTTAACATTATTATAAAATTCCTCTGTAAATAACCCAACTCCAGGTCCTAAAGGATCAGTAGAATCAATTAATATAATATCAAATTGTTCTTTTTGAGTAGATATATATTCTACCCCATCTCGAATTTGAATCTCTACTTTAGGATCGTCAAGTTTACCTGCTATTTCAGGCAAATATTTTTTACAGCATTCCACAACAGTTCCGTCAATTTCACACAAAACAACTTTTTGAACACACTCATGTTTTAAAACTTCTCTTACTGTACCTCCATCACCTCCACCTATAACCAAAATGTTTCTAGGAGCAGGGTGAGAATTCATTGGAATATGTGAAATCATTTCATGATAAAAAAACTCATCTTTGTCGCTTGTCATAACAAGTCCATCTAATATTAACATTTTTCCCAATGCAGGTGTATCAATAATATCAATTGTTTGAAAATCAGATTCATCATGAAATATTGTAGAATTAACTTTAACAGAAATGCCCATTCCAACTTCTGATAACTCAGTGTATCTTAAATCTGTATCTGACATAAGAAAACTACCTCATAAAACTTACGACAACAACAGAAATTATTATAACAAAAACAAAAGCAAGAGGTTATAAATATTTAGCAAACCAATTTGCAATAACTTTATTCAAATATGGATTAAGTTTAATTATTGAATCTCCTGTACCGCCAATTTTAGTAGTAATAAAATTAACTTGTCCTTGAGCATACTTTTCAAGTTCTCTAGCATTGTTGTAATGATATTTGTCAGTTTGTGTAACAATTATTGTAATTGGCTTATTACCATATTTTACAAGTGCAGTCGGAGTTCTTAGTCCTTTAAAATTCATGCTAGGACTAATTAATACTAAAGTTTTAAAATTATATTTAGCTTTTGCGGCAACTAATATAGCCGCATTAGCAGTAATATCTGCTCCAAGCAAACCTATTTTCCCTGTATCTATAGCTACATAATGTTCTTTAACAAAATCAATAGCTTCATTTATATCATCAGGATATTTAGCAAAAATGGTATTTGAATAGTTTTGCCAATAAGTTCTTTTGCCACTTAGTTTAGTAGTACTTTGACTATGTCCTCTGGAATCTAAAGCAAGAGTTGCAATATTCAAGGCTTTTAAATCTTCTGCTAATTGATTGTATATGGATTTGTTACTTCCTAATGAATGTAATAAAACAACTAATGGTACCTTACTTTTAACAGTTGCTTTTTCCGGAATTGATAAAGTTCCTGTCAAAATGACCTCATCTTTGGTTTGAATTTCAATCGTTCTGACAGTTTTCTTGGATTTCTTTTTGACAGCACCATCAGCAGCAAAAGGTAGCATAACAAAAATCACAAGTAATATAGCAATAATAAATCTTTTAATGTTAATTCTCATATTCATATGTGTATTCTATCATATTTACACAATAAAGAATACATAAAATGGTTTATTTTAACTGTTTTAAAATTTTTGCAGCAGAATCTACCTTAATATATTCTCCATTTTGGTAATTAATACTACGTATATTGCCATCATCACAAACAATAAATTTTTGAGTAGAATCTAATGCATCTACAAATTTAGTTCCAGGTTTTAATTTGAAACCAGGAGGTAAGCCAACAGAATCAATTATTTGGTCATTTTTATAATAATCACCGGCTGACATGGTTATTTGAGGAATATAAATAGTTCTGTCAGAAACATTTTCTCCAAAATGACGAGATGAATTAAAGCCTAAATTATTAAACAGAATTACACAATCATCATTATTATTATATCTGTACATGGCAGTTAATTCTCTCCCATAAGGAGTGGCTGCTTGATTTTGCAATAAAATAGTGTCTCCATTGACTAAAGATGTAAGATGCCTGTTATTTCTTAAATTAAAAATTTTAGCCAATTCATTTTTATATCTTTGCACATGACCATAATCTTTTATTTCAAGTTTTTCCCATTGATTACGGTTTCTGTTTTGTAAATATACATTTTTAGCTTTTTCTTCTCCTCCTAATTCTAAAAGTTCATCTCCTGCATATAAAGTAGGATTACCAGGCATGGCAACCATAACTTTAGCCAATTCAATCCCTCTTATTTGGGCCGGTTTGGTAAATTCATCGTGCACAATATGTTCAATTTTTCTTGCAAAAGCTTCAAAGGTTTCATTTTTTTGAGAAATGAGTTTTATTATATCAGAATAATTATCTTCAAATGACTTAAAGAAAAATGTTTTTTCGGCTGGATGAGACTTTGCTGCCAATTCATCAAGTGCTTTTGTGAATATATGCAATAAATCTTCTGCAGATTTCGGATCAATATTTGCCTTGTTTAAAGCTTTATTAAATGCATCGGTTAAAGCAGCCATTTTAGCTAGATTTTTGGGAGAAATATACCTAAATAACTCATTTAAATTTCTTTCTGAAATAAAATGATAATAATCTGAATAATGTAAAGCGGATTTTAGTAAATCATCATATACCTCACTAGCTAAATCATTGTTAGAGTTTAAATCTTTGTAAGCCAAAGCCATATTCATTGAAAAGGTATGAGCGATTCTTTGTTTATCATGGTTGCCTGTAGCAACATGCGAAAAGGAAATATTATTTTTGTCCCCACTATACAAAAATCCTGGAACTCCGTCCCAACCATATAAAAATTTTTCTTTAATTAATGAAGATGCGTCTACATTAATATCTCCATTATTTTCAGGCATAGCTGAAAAATAACGTTGTAAAGTTGAAAACATATAATTGTAATTAGATTGAGTTGTAAACTCACCATTTTCAATAATTTTTTGTTCTAAATCTCCACCATTTTTAATTTTTTTACTTGTATTGGTATAACTTACAGCAGTATCAGTAAATTCACCAATTTTATAGGAATGAGAATTGTATGCTTTTACTCCACTATTAAACCTTTTCCAAAAATCAACTAAAGCTTGCCAAGTTTCAATAGCATCTGCATCATATTCGACAAAATCATCAATCTCAGCTATATCCTTTGCTGCATCAATACGCCAGTTCAAACCTGCTTCAGATTTGTCTATAATAAGATTTGCTACTTTTATTGAATCTTTATCTATATCTTTTATTCTGTTTGCCAAATAATCTGCATATTTTTCAAAATCTTTGTCAGATATATTTTTTATATTTGACTTTAAAATAGAAAACAATTTTTCTTCTGCTTCTTTTGGTTCACAGGCATTTAGCCCAAGTTTAGCAACACTTAATTCTTTAAGTTTTTCTAAGGAAGTCGGAGAATAAGAAATAATATCATCAACATTAAAAGAATTACTTAATCCTTTGATTAAAATAAATCTTGCTATGTCATCAGAAATAAGTTGGAAAATACTAATATTTTCTTCGTTTATTTCACCATTTTTTAATAAATTGCCTGCAAGTATATTTTTTTTGTCAATTTTTTCCAAAATCTTTATAGTAGCATCTTTCATAGCAGCAGGATACAGTTTCTCTGAAACTTTTTCTTTAAAACTCGGATAAGCAAAAATTGAAGTAATATCATCAGATACTTCTAAGGCTTCTAGTGGATATTCTGCTAGAGCATCTGTAATATTTTCTGGAAGCAATAACAATTTTGCTGCTTCATAATTATCTTCTAATGCTCTTTGAATTTGGACATCAGTTATATACTTGATAGCTTCAGGTAAATCCTTACCAGCTTTTGCAAGAATAATATTTTTAAAATCACTAACCGTTAAAGCTCCAGCAAATTGATTCGCTATGTATTCACGCAAAATTTTAGCAGTTTTATTCGTCCAAAACTCACCAACTCCCGCAATATAATCTTGAACTTGCTCAGTAGCTTCTAATGCAGCATTTTTATTCTTTATTCCTTCAATCGTACTACTAGCAGATTCTTCAATTAATTTTTGCTTAGCAGAAGGTAAAGTAAACCTTAATTTAGCTATATCTTTATTTCCTGTCCACAAAGACAAACCTGAAGCCTCTTTTGCCGTAGAAAGTTCAAAATGATTCCAAGTTTTTAAAAATTCTTTTGCCGGAACATCTTTATTTTTCAAGGCAAGTTTCGATTTTTTATATATTTCAGAAACATTTACAGGAAAAGAATATGGCATAACAGAATCCATCCAATCAGAAATATCATCTTTTTCAGGAATATTTCTAATTGCGTAGTTATAGAAAACTTTATCAGATTTTAATTGTTCTAACGATGTCAATCTTTTGTCGTATATTTGTATGTATGTGGGCTTTTTAGAATCATATCCGTTATTAGATTTTCCAAAATCTCCTGTCGGCATACCCTCTTTATCAACAGTCCAAATAATAGGACTATTTACAATACGTATATCAAAATTATTGTAACCAGCTTTGGTATCAGGCAAAATTCCAAGCTTTAAAGGTTCAGAGGGGAAATTATACAAATCAAACCAATATTTAAAAGGAGATTTTTCTCCATTTCTCATAATATCTCTAAGATGAATCCCTGCTAAACCCTCATCTGTAAAAGCTCCATCAGCAATAAATCCCATAGAATTTTTAAATAAATTAATTTGTAATTTTTTAAAATCTTCCATGCTTCCTAAACGTTCTGTTATTTGGTAAGGATTAACTGTCCAATAGCCGTGAATTGAGGTATTATCTTGTCCAAATAACGGAGTGGAAAGTATTCTTCTAAAGCCCATTTTTTTTATGTGTGGAATTTTTTCAATAATATCTTGAATATTAGTGTCAAATTTCATAAAATGATTTAGACGTGCAGTTCTGTCATCAACAGCTATTTCCTCACCTAAAGCATTAATAACTTTTTCATTTTTAAGTTTTGGATTAAAAGTACCTGGCAGTAAATGATAAATGGATTTTGGAGTTTCTAATACATCACCAGATGGTATATCCGCCAAATTATACCTATCATCTCCAATTTGAACAAATCTATGGTGATCATTCAACGGTAATTCATCAATCAAAAACCTATAGGCAATGACTTCATTGCCCCCCAATTCAAAAGAAGAAACAGGTATTTCGACATAATGTTGCCCCGCAGGAATTCTAACAGGCGGAAGACTTACAGCAGTTTTGAGATCAACATTACCACGATGATCTCTAGTGAATTGTTTCAATTCTAAAATTGCATCATTTTTGTATGAAACTTTTGGGATAAAAAATTTGTATGTTTTTTCCCCAAAGTCATTGGAAGATAGATTGTGTCCAGCAAATGCAATTTTATTTTTTTTGTAATTTTTGTTTAAATTTACTGCTTCTATACCTACCATGAAAACCTCACAACCAATCTTATTAAAATAAATACAAAAGAGCATAAAAATTGCTATAAATATTAAGTAATGTTAATAAAATTTTCTACAAAGAATTATAATATCTAGACAAAAGCATAGCATCTTCTTCTATGTTAGGACTTTCGCATACAACAACCCCTTTTATAGAAAAATGTTTTAAAGCTTTCAGCAAATCTTTATAATTAAAAGAAGCTTCGTCTAAATTCAAATGTTTTTTTTCTCCTTTTGCACTGAACTCTATTCCAGCAATATGTGCGTGAAAATTTTGAAGAGCAAAATCACCTAATTCATTACCTATAGTTTCCAAAATTCTACAAAAATCATCATAAGTATTATACCCCCCAACAGTTCTTGCATACAAATGCGAAAAATCAATACAAGGCAACACTTGCTCAAATTCTTTTGATATTTTAATTACCTCTGACAAATCTCCCCATTGTGTAGGCTTCCCTGTAGTTTCTGGACGCACAAAAGTTTTTATATCTTCTTTGTAAACTACCTCCATAATTTTATCAAATCCTGCTCTTACTTTTTTATAAACATTTTCTTGAGACATTTCCATATTGTAAGCCGCATGAAAAACTATACTGTAAATTTCTAATTTTTTGGCCATCCTTGCAGTTTCAATAATACGCTCAATACTTGCAAGAGTTTTTTCAGGCTCTTTAGAATTTAAATTTACATAAAAAGGAGCATGCGCAGTCAAAACAATATTGTTAACACCGGCAAATTCTATTACTTCATTAACATTAGCCTCAGACATTTTTACCCCATGAACAAATTCAATTTCCAAACCTCCTAAATTCATAGAAATTAAATCTTCAAAAGCATTTTTATAACTACGAGGCTTAGTACACAAAGGTATTCCGGCTGTAGCAAATATCAATTTTTCCATATTAATTTTTTTCTTTAATAGTCAAAGCAGCTAAAGCTGCTAAAGCTAGAACGACCGCACCAACAATAAAAGCATATTCCCAATGATAAAATATTCCAGAAGCTTTCTCAACAAAACTATGATTGATAAACCAAGCAACTACAGTACAAACAACCACCTGAGGTCCGGCAATAAAAATATTAAAAATCCCCATAACAGAACCTTCAGAACCGGCTTTAATATATTGAGAAAGCATAGCAAAAGGTAAAGATAAAATTGATGCCCAACCAATTCCAGCTAAACCCATAGCAAACATAACCATGACATTAGTGTGCGAGAAAGCAAGAATACAATAAGAAATAGCCATAATAAACATACATATGGCATGCACTATTTTATTTCCAAATTTTGTCGATAAAACACCAATTGGTATAGAAACAAGAAAACAAACTAAATTGAACAAAGCCAAAGAAATTAAAGCAAAATTAGTTGCGGTTAATTTGGTAGAATCATAAAGAGCAGAATCAACTCCAGCTGGAAGTACGTCTGGAACATTATACAAATTATGAACAACAAAAAGAGTAAAATATAACAACAGACACATTACACCAATCCAAGTAAAAAACTGCAACAAACAAATTTTCACTATTTCTGGAGAAGTAGTAAGAAAATCAGTTAACGAATGCCAAAAAGATGTTTCCTTAGAATTTTTATCTTGATTATTACTTTCTTGCGGAATATATTGTTTTTCTTTAATAGCAATACAAGTAACAATCATAGCGCCAGAAAAAGCTACAGCTGCCATAATAAACTGTGCAGTTATACTCATTTGAACATGAAAAACCTTGCTTAAAACCGGAGGAGTAGCAGCAGCAACAACTGAACCTAAGCCAATAGCAAAACTCAAAAAGGAATTTGCAATAGCATGTTGTTCTTTTGGGACAACATCCGGAACCAAAGCTCTATATGGTCCTTGAGCAACATTAACGCAAGCATCAATAATCCATATCATTAAAGCAGCAACCGCAAGACCTGCCCAAGGAGCTAAAACAACTCCAAAAGAATTTCCAAAAAACTGAGCTATAAAAGATGAATTTGGAAAAGCCCATAATGCTAAAGAAGCTAATATTGCTCCACCCAATAGATAAGGTCTCCTTCTGCCAAAGCGAGAAGTAGTTTTGTCGCTTAAAGCACCAATAATAGGCTGAACAACCATTCCTGAAAATGGTCCTGCAAGAGAAATCAAACCATAGATTAAAGGATCCGCACCAAGGCCTTCGGTAACAGGCCCTGATAAAGCAAGTCGCATTTGCCAAGCAAATTGCAAACCAAAAAATCCTAAACAAAAATAAAGCAGCTGCATAGTAGAAAATTTTTTCAATACTGAACCATTAATATTTTCTTTTGTATGAATTGTTTCCATATTAATCCTTTCACAATTAGACTTTTACCAATTTATTTATCATAATAAAAACCATCAGCTTTCATTCTTGAAATAGCTTTTTTTAAATTTTCTTCAGAAGCTACTATTGATATTCTTACATATCCTTCACCAAATTTACCAAAACCACTACCAGGAACAATAACTATACCCGAAGTTCTCAACATATCTGCAGCAAATTCTTCTGAAGTTTTATATTTTAGAGGAATAGGAACCCAAAGATAAAAAGTTGCTCTTGGCACATTAATTTTTGAAAAATCCCAACCCAAATCTTTTAAACCATCAACAAACAGTTTTTGTTTTTTTTCATATCCTTTATTTACTTCTTTAATGTATTCATCGCCAACAGGAGAAACTAAAATTTCCGAAGCAGCTTTTTGAATAGCTTTAAATATACCGGTATCAATAGTAGACTTGAGTTTTGCTAACACACTTACTGCATCAGCATTTCCGCAAGCCCAACCTATACGCCAACCTGTCATAGCATAAGGTTTACTCAAACTGTGAAATTCAATAGCAATATCTTTTGCTTTTGGAAATTCTAAAATACTAGCTGGAGGTTGCTCTCCTTCAAAATACATATCTGCATAAGCTGCATCACTTATCAGCAAAATATTTTTTTCGCAACAAAAATCCACAACTCTTTTTAAATATTCTTTGGTAGCAGGAACACCAAGAGGATTATTTGGATAATTTACAACAAAAGCTTTTACTTTCTTAGGATCAAATCCTTCTTGTTGTAATTCATTTAACACTTTATAAGGATCAGGCATATAATTATCTTCGGGTTTTAATGCAATAGGATAAGCATATCCTCCGGAAGTTTTTATTTGTTCTTTGTAAGAAGCATAGCCAGGATCAGGAATCATTATAATATCTTGTTCTTTTTCATCTAATTTAGGATTAATAACTGCTCTAAACATGGCACTTAGACCTTCTTTGGAACCTATTAAAGAAACAACTTCACCATTTTCAACAGAAACATCAACTCCAAAGCGATTTTTCATTCTTGTAGCAGCTGCCTCTAAGAAATATTTCTCACCCTTTGTAGTAGAATATGAATGTTTTTCGTCTTCTTCCAGAGCTTTTTTTAGGGCATCAATAACAAATTCTGGAGGTCTGGTAGTAGGAGCACCAATACTTAGCATAATAGGGGCTCTATCTTTTTTTATTAATTCTGGCGTTAATTTAACAGTTTGTTGTTTAATTTTAAACATTATATATGTATCTAAAGTTTTAACATAATCAGAATAAAGTGCTTTAATATCTGGCATGGTTTCCTACCTCATATTCATAATCCTTCTAAATTTTACCTTAAACAAAACAGCAAACATTAAAAAAGACGATAAATATTTTAAAAACTTCACAAAAAATCTTTCAATAAAATATTAATAGCAATTATTCTAGTTCAAATGTTTTTATTCTGGTATGAGGTAGCGATGGTATGTCAATAAATATTTCTAATAACAACGAATACATAAGGCAAGGAAACTTTGGGGCTACAAATTTTCCCGTAGCAGAAACTCCTCAACAAGCAGACATGCTCAAAAGCATGAGCCTACCTTCAAATCCAAGTGAATTAGTTCAATTCACTCCATTTGCGCTTGCGGCTTTGGGATTTAGTAAATTAGTTTCAAGTATTGCTACAACTATAGGGAGAGTAAATCCTTTCAAAAATCCAAATGTAACATTAGAAGAAAGTTTCAAAAAATCTCCAATTGCAAATCTTTCAGCAAAAATCGACAAAGCAATACTCCCTATCCAATCCAAATATGCTCCACAAATAAATTTTATAAAAGAAAAAATTCAAAAGACTACTCCTAATTGGATAAAAAACATTATAGAAAAAATTAAAATAGGTGTTTCTCCAAAAAGTAAATTTGCCTTGACTCAATACAGAGGACTTACGCACAACTCAGCAGATTATTTTCTTGGATTATTACAAAAACTTCCTCAAGAAAAAATTCAAGAACTTGGAATAAAAGAAGTTTTAGGTAATTTTGCTGCAAAAAATATTGATGCACAAAATGCAGTAAAACAAATTGCACAAAAATTAAAAAATGTTTCTGCAAAAGATTTACAATCTATTGCATATGCACCTCAAAAAGGAATCTTTTCATTTTTAAAAAGTAAAAATTTAAGATTTGTAGATGAATTAAACAAAACAAAAACATTTATGGCAACTAACGCCAAAACTCCAATATCAAAATTATTACAAAAAGGTGTACTGAGCGTAACAGAATCTGCTGGTGGAGGGGTAATAGGTGGCGGTTTTGGTATTATAATGAATAGTTTATTTATTGCATCTGCATTTAAAAGAACTTGGGATGCACCTTGGGGAGAAAAATTCAGTACGTTTATGGAAGCAGCATTAGTAGACTTCTGCGGAGGATATTTAATGATGCTTCTTGGAACCAGATTGACATATAAACTTTTAGGAATAAAAAACATAGATAAAAGTGCAGCTCAAATAAATGCAATAAGAGAAACTCTTCAACAAGTTGCCCTTAAAAAACAAAATCACAAAAACTTACAAAATTTACTAAAATGTGTAAAATCAGGAAACCTAAATACAGAAGTAGTAAATGCAGCAGCTTCCTTAGGTATCAATATGAAAAACATCAAAAATGCTACAGATTTAACTAATGCACTTGAAAGTCTAAAAAACACATCAGCGAGCCAAATTAATAGCACAATAGATAAACTAAAATCAATGCAAAGTTTTCAAGGCAAAGGATTAGACCACATCATAAAAAGACCAATAAGATGGATAGGAAATTTATTTAGCGTAGGTTTAGAAACTTTACCATCTAAAGTAGCAGAAGCAGGAAAAGTTTCTTCACTAAAAGCAGGCTTGCAAAAATTAAAAAATACATTAAAAGGTATTGCAGGTTATCCAATAAGATTTTTGTTAATTACAATGATAATAACGCCACCTTTAACAAAACTAATAACAAAAATTTCGCACACATTATTTGGCAAACCAACCAATTCTGTATACGATGACAAATCATCAAATAAAAACTCTAAAAAAGATGTAAATAACAAACAATCTATAGATATAGATTCATTTGCGCAATACACAAAAGCAACAGGTTTGGCTCGTAATTATGTTGAAGAACAATTACGCAAATCAGGACAATTACCCCCAAAAGCTCAAACACAAGTTCCAGCTGAAATATCACCAACATTGTTAAACCAAGTCTTGTCAGCACAAAAACAAAAACTAGAAACAAACAAAACAATGATGCCTACAGAAATTTCGCCTGCAACATACATTCCCAGTACAATTCCAACAAATTTCTCAGATCACGCAATTACAAACGCATTAAATCAAAAATTAAATCATAGTAACGCAATAGAAAATCAAATTAACAAAGAACTTAATATTATTAAATCCGGAGATTTATATAATTTTTAGGACCCCAAATGGATAATTCAGTATCAAATAATAATTTTTATAAAACATTTACACCATTCATTACTCCCAAAACAAGAACAGCTGAAAAAACAATGCATGGTAAGGATTTTGTTGTGTACACACCTCCTTCAAACATAACAAAAACTTTTTACAGATACATATCAGCCGGAGGTTTTTTGATTGTTCCAATTTTAGCAATTTTATTATCAAAGAAAAATCTGTCATCAATCATGCAAAAAGCTAATCTTGAACATTTTAGAGCAATAAATAGTGAAAAAAATGGATTTTTAGGGTGGTTTCCGGAATATTTCGCAAAATTCAAACAAAATTTGTGCAAAAAAGTCATGAGTGTACTTCAGCCATACACAAGGAAAAAAGATTTATGGACAACAAAATTAAACAATAAAAGTAACAATTCTTTTGTTGGTAAAATATTCAGAAAAACAAATGATTTCTTCATTTCGCTAAAAACAAAAGCAGCAGAAAGAAAATATAAAAAACTTGAAAAAAACTTTGCAGCTCTAGAAAAACTTTTGAAAGAACAATTTGAAATAATAAAAAGAAGTGGAACAGGCGAAATAAAAATACTATTTCCTAAAAAATTGCTTAAAAATCCATTGGATGAAATGCCACAAACAGTTGACTTAAGCAAGACTGCCAGCGGTTTAGACAGAGCAAAATTAGCACAAGAAATACTTGACAAAATAAAAAACTTAATGAAAAATTCCAAAAATTACGGAGAAATAGCAGAAAAAATTACTTATTCTTGCGAAGACATATTTAAAAAAGCAGAAAGCAAACTTGTATCTTTAGAAAAAGCAATAAATATGCAAGGAATGAATAATGCAAATATAAGAAGAAGTATAAAAGAAGTATATGATGAACTAATAAAATTCCGATATGCAGAATACATTCCAAACAATCCAAATGCATCAACAAAATCAGCCAGAAAATTTTACATAGACAAAACAAACAAATTATTTGAAAATCTAAAAAGTCAAATTTCAAATCCAGAGAAGATAAAATTACAACTTGAAGGATTTGAAAAAGCAATAACAGAATGTCCCAAAGGTTTAATCGAAGAGCTCAGAGATATACTTAAATGCAATGACATACAATCCAGTTACATATTACAAGAAAAAACCCCTTCGTTATTTAAATATTATCGTCCAGAAGAATACATAAAAGTAAAACGAAAAATTAATGATTTCGCATCGGAACTCAAATCTGCAGAAAAAATACAAAACAAACTTCTTCCAAACGCAATAAATTCAATAGAAAAAGGGAATGTAATAACTAATTTATTGAGCATAATAATTCCGAGTAGTTTTTTAATGTTAAATCATGCCAAATCAACGGATAAAACAAAGGAGAAAAGAAACTTAATTTCATTTATGCTTGGTGCCATAACAATGATAGGTACACAATATTTCAGTATGTGTACACGTACTTCTTCAATTTTGTACGGACTTGGCACAGCATTTATAACATCAAAATTATTCAACAAATTTATGGCAAAATAAAATTTTATCTAAAGAAAATAGTTGACGACAAATTTTGTTTCATATAAATTAATAGTTGAAAGAAATCAGGCCCCCATCGTCTAGAGGCCTAGGACACCACCCTTTCACGGTGGTGACGGGGATTCGAATTCCCCTGGGGGTACCATATTAATAGAAGGCACCGTTAAGGTGCCTATTATTTTGAATAGGCTTGACATTTGGCTGTTTCGAAAAACTCCACTTTCGTATCTTAATCCATTTGGAAATATTATTTTTTGCAATCTTTCTTTAATATCAATTTTGCTATTAAGCCAAAACTTATCTAG
>CASDUJ010000003.1 GCA_949283935.1 uncultured bacterium | reverse complement strand
ATTGTTAACAAAACAGGAATTTTAAAATATTTTTTATCTTCAGACATAAATAGATTTGAAAACATTATGGGGATAAAAAAAATAATAGAAGAGGCACAAGGTTTAACAGATTTGCAAGCAGACGTAACATTGGAAAATTTTGTTGAGTATTTAACGATAGCTGCAGAAAATAATATAAATATCCCAACGGAAAAAAGTCCTATAATGCAAAATGCAGTGCAACTTTTGACATATCATGCATCAAAGGGTAGAGAATTTGAACATGTATATCTACCAACTCTAGAAATTTACAAATGGGAGCGAGATTCTCGTTCATCAGGAAGTTTATATGTTCCATATGAAAAAATTTTATCAAAGGAAGAAAAAGAAGAAATTAAGGCAAGTGAAAAAATAAAATTATTATTTGTAGCTGTTACAAGAGCCAAACATACTCTAACACTTTCTTATCCATTAAAAGTTAATGGAAAAAATAGAAAGCTTACAAAATTTGTTCCATTTGACAAAGATTTTTTTGAATATAAAGAATTTGAATACGATTCAGAAAGTTTTTTGGCGGATAAAATAGCAGCTTTAATAAAATATGATTTTGATTACCAAAAACAATTTGAAAGTTATATAACGTCTAAAATTTCGAATTTAAAATTAAGTGCAACAGCAATTAATACATACAAAATATGTCCTAAACAATTTTTTTATTCAAAAATTATGGAATTTGAAGTTAAAGATTCAAACAAAGATAATATGAGTTATGGTAATTCTGTTCACAAAGCTTGTCAGAAATTAGTTAATTATGCTATAAAAAATGAAAGATATCCTAAAAAAGAAGAATTTATAGAGTATTTTAAAACAGATTTTGCTACAAGAGAAATATCAACAAGAAAAATGAGAGCAGATTTATATGAAAGGGCAATGACCAATTTGCCAAGATTTTACGTACAATTAACAAATACTCCAACAAAGAATTTGTATTGCGCAGAATATAAAATTAATGATTGCGAAGTTCATGGGATTCAAATCACAGGTTATATAGATAGAATAGAAAAGTTGGAAGATGGGACTTTTGCATTATATGATTACAAAACAGGTAAGAGCAAGACCAAAGAAATAGAAGATGGTAAAAAATATGAAGATTATTTAAATCAATTACGTTTATACAAATTTGTATTTGAAAAAATTTCTGGGAAAACAGTTAGTAAGACAGGTTTTATTTTCCCTGATGATTGCGAAAAAAATTGTGAAAAACCTTTGGGAATAGAAGATAACAAAATCATAGAAGAAATTTTGATTGAAACAAACAAAAACATAAAAGCTTTAAAATTTGAAGCAAATACTACAGATAAACAAACTTGCATAACTTGTCCATACAAAGATATATGTAATTTGTAACAATTTGTGCCATAAAAAGATATAGTGATAAAATTAGGCTTATGAAAGAGATTAAAGTTTTATTCCCAATAAATCAACCCGAAGACATAAAAATTTGTGAAAAAGTGTCTTCAAAAAAGGTTTATGTTTCGCACAAATATTTTATTAATAATGGATTTGAAAAACTTTTTGAATTTGAAGAAATGGCGAAAAAGTACAAAGTAGATTTGTACATAAGTTTTTCTGGAGATATTTACGACAAAGACAATGTTTATATAAAAGATTTTTTGAATTTTGTAGAAAATCAAAATATAAAAGGTATATTGCTTAATTCTCTTTCTCTTTTAGAATTTTTGAAATTGAAAGAATTACAATGTGAAATTATTATTGATTCAGATATAAACATTCATAATGTAAGTTCAATTGAATTCATGCAAATATTTAATAAAATTGACTACATTAATATTTCCGAAGAAATATATCTCAAAAACATAGCTAAAATAAAGAAGATGAAAAAGGTAAAACTTTGCATGAACACAAATAATTTGCCTTGGATTGCAGAAGATATTATAAAATCAAAAAATATAGAAATGGTTATTTTGAAGGCTGATTTGCAAAATTGGCGTGAGATATGGCAAGCGGTAAGTTTGATAGAAAAAATACTTGATAACCCCAAAATATATAAAAATAAAAAGTTGCCGTTCAAAATATTTTCTGATGGAACTTATGAAACTAATCATTTTACTGGTGAATTTCTTTCAAACAAAGGTAAAGATTTTAAATTTTCAGGAAATATCAAGCCGTTTGATTGGAATTATAAAAGAACCAGATTAAGTAAAAATTTTTCCCAAAATGTGGAAACTTCCAAGCTATGTTTGAGAATGAATAGCTTGCTACAATTAAAAGCACTTAAAAAATATATTCAAAAATTAGGCATCAATCCTATAGATTCAATTGAATATGGCGAAATATTAAATACAGTAGATTTGTCCAAAAAAAGTTTTAACCAGATTTTAGACATAGTGAAAAGCTTTTGTGCTGAATATAACATTAAATTAAAACTTGGTACCCCAAAAACTTTAATAGAAAGAGATTTTGATAGAGTTTACGAATACGTGAAACAACTTTTCGAAAAAAATCCTCCAGCTTCTATGATCATAAACAATTTAGGATTTTGGTGGGCTGTTATAAATGATCCGGATTACGAAAAACTTCCAATAGAATTGGGGCCTAATTTAAACTTAACAAATGGTGAATCTATATTGTGTCTTGCAAATCAAAGATCTGTGGAATCTGTAGAACTAAGTAATTTTATTGATATTAGAGATATTGAAGCTTGTTTGGAAACGATTAAAGATGATGTAGCTCAAAGGAAACTGGCAATTGCCGGCAGTATTAGAATTCCATGTTCAGGACTTTGTCCATTGAACTTGGACAGTGCGGTTTTATCTCGTTTGTCTTGTCCTGCTCCATGCCAAAAACGCAGGTATGCAATTACAGACAAAGACCGAAATAAAAACTATACTATTTTGGTTGATGGATTTTGCAGAATGCATCTTTATCGAGATAAAATTCTTGATTTGTTTAAGTATATGAGGAAATTGGAAAACATAGGCATAAATGAATTTATTATTGATTTTAATGCTCTAAGTTCAAAGCTTGTACCTGTTTTGCTCAATCGATATTTAAATGCACTATGCGAAGAAAATTACAAAGCAGATGATAATTTTCTTGATAAATTGTATTATTTAAACTATTATTACTAATTCTTTTTCGTTTTTGAAATTTTGTTTTGTAGGTTCTTTTTCGATTTGGGCAGTTACATTGTTTAAACTTAAAAGATTAATTTGAGATAGAGTAACTTCGTTATCTACTATTATTTTGTACTTGTTGTGAAAATTGTTAATTAGTCCGTAAGCTCCTGTCAATGAAGCTATTTTTAGAGCATCAAACATGTTAAGTCCACACAAATTTATTGTTATGAACTCTGGTTTTACTTTTTTTACAAGATTTTGAATCTTTTCAATAATATTTTCTGCTTTCTGCGCAGAATTTGGCACTAAAAATAAACTGCCATCCTTGACGTAAATATCTTTCACTTCAAATTCCTTTTTGAATGATAATGTTGAGTACGTGTTTTTATAACGGCTTAGTTGTTAAGAAACTTTAATTTTTGTAAATTTAGCTAAATTGCCTAAAAACCCTCTTCTGCTCTGGGAGATGGTAGAATTTTGCTGCATTGAAAAATACTCCATACAGTGTATTTTGTTAAAAAAAATTAACAATTTCGCGTTTATTTATTCTATAGACTTTAAAAAACAATCAAAATATGTTAACATGTTTTTAAGAGTTACAAAAAGGCAGAAGATTATGATTCTTAAATTTCAAATTGATGAAAGTAAAGTACAAGCTGCTTGGCTGAAAACTTTGTATGATTTGATTGAGGAATTAAATTGCAAATGCAATACTTATTTAGAAGAATCAAAAATATCTCCTTATAAAGCTTTTTCTCGTAAAAGAATTGTAGAAATTTACGGTTCTAATACAATGGTAAGTTGGTTAAAACTTAGAATGGAAAGATATTCACACCAACAAGAAACATTAAATTCTAAACCTGAAATTATGATTTTAGATGAAGATTAGTGATTTTTAATTTTGGATTTTTAAGTATTTTGCAAATGAAGGATATTTATTTTCTTGATTTGCTTAATAATTCCTGCAATTGTATGATTTCAAAATATGTTGCCACCATTAAAATACCTATAGAAATAGCTATTTAAAAACGGAGTTAATATGGATATAACCACAATTGTAGGGATAGTTGTAGGGATTGGCGGTATCCTTATAGGACAAATATTAGAAGGCGGTAACATAGGGCAATTGATGCAAATTACTGCAGCTTTTATAGTTTTTGGAGGTACTTTTGGTGCGATTATAGTAAGTTTTCCAAAAGAAGATTTAATTAATGCAGGTAAATTTTTGAAAATTGCTTTTTTCAATGAAGTTGTTAACCCCAAAGAAGTTATTAACGAAGTTATTGGTTATGCCCAAAAAGCTAGGAAGGAAGGAGTAATTGCTCTTGAAAAAGACGCAAGAAATGCAAGTGATCCTATTTTAAAAATGGGGTTAGAGTCCGTAAGCGATGGAGCTGATCCTGTTCTTGTGCGAGATATGTTAGAAACAAAACTTTCTCAGATGGAAGAAGAAGTTAAGCGTGGTGCGAAAGTTTGGGAATCTGCAGGTGGTTATTCTCCTACTATTGGTATTATTGGTGCTGTTTTAGGATTAATACAAGTAATGCAAAATCTTTCTGATCCTTCCAAATTAGGTGCAGGAATTGCGGTTGCTTTTGTCGCAACAGTTTATGGTGTAGGTTTTGCAAATCTTATAGCAATTCCTATAAGTACAAAAATTAAATTAAAAGCAGAAAAGAATTTTTTGATTAAAACAATCATGATAGAAGGTATTTTAGCAATTCAAGCAGGAGAAAGTCCTGCTTTGATTGAAAGAAAATTGAATACATTCTGTTTAGATGAAGAAGAAGCACAGTAAAAATGGCAAAAAAGAAAAAACAAGAAGAACATGAAAATTTGGAACGTTGGCTGGTATCTTATGCCGATTTTATGACATTGCTTTTTGCTACATTCGTTGTTCTTTATGCTTTAGCACAAATTGACATAAAAGAATTTGGAAAATTAGAAGAATCTATTAAAGCAGCATTTAATAATTCCCCAATAAGTGGCGGGCAACACATGATGGAAGGCATGGGAATAAATGTTATAAACCAAAGCGGTGCATCCGAAGCTGATTCGCTTATTCCGCCTCTGATGGAATATATAAGTCAAAAATACGAAAAAAATTCAATGGAAGAAATAAAAAAATCTATTGACAAAGCATTAAAAGAAGGTGAATTAGATGGCATAGCAGCTGAAATTACTGATAGAGGATTAGTAATAACCTTAAAAGATATTAATGCTTTTTTTCATTCAGGTTCTGCGGAACTTACCCCAAATGCACAAAAAGTTCTTAATTCTTTGGGAACAATGATTAAAAAGAAATTTAACAATCATTTAATAAGAATAGAAGGTCACACAGATAATATCCCAATTAATAAAGGAAGTATTTATCCTTCTAATTGGGAACTTTCTGGTGCTCGTTCTGCTAGTGTTGCTCGTTTTTTAATTGATAAACATAAAATTACTTCTAATTTGTTTACTATTGTAGGTTATGGAGATACTAAACCATTAGAAAATAATTCTACTCCTAAAGGTAGAGAAAAAAATAGACGAGTTGAAATAGTTATTTTGAAAAATCAAATGGCGAAATATGAGCCTCAAGGTGCAGAAACAATTTCTCCTAAAAATGTTCCTCAACCTTCTAAAAAAACTAAAAGTAACGGACTTAGTGATGCTGCAAAAGAACTGCTGCAAGAAAGTGGAGCAGATGCACAAGGTGTAATTATTTTAGATGAATATAACAAACCCCAAAGCCAAAGATTAAAAGAAGCTATAACTGATTTTGAAACAGGTAAGCAAGAAGAAAAAGAAAAATTAAATTCCGGTTTTCATTAAGTTTTATTAAGAAAATTTCAAAATAACCTTACTGGCTATAGTTTTTTCTAAATTTTATCAAGCTATAAGTGGAATAAACCGCTATATATAAATATAATTTATATATTATGTTTTTTCTTTTAAAACCTGAAATCCTTTATATATAAGCTTTTTTGTTTTTAATAAAATTTGACAAAATCTTATGTGTAAGTTTAACTGTCATAAGAGAGCAGTTAATTAGACTTTATATTTTGTAAATTATTAAGGTTGGAGAATTTTTATGAAACGTTTTTTAGTACTTACACTCTTGGTTTTATGTTCGGCATTTTTTGTTTCGAATGTTAAAGCTCAAGATGGAGCACTTGTCGCATCTGTAGAAGAACCCATTTGTATCAATCCTGCAGGTGTTTCTGTTGTTAGCAAAAAAGCACCAAACAATAAAGGTTATATTGTTTATGTGGACAACAAACAAACAGTTTGGTTTGTAAAAGATTTAGAGAATATAAGTGCGAAAAAAAGAGCAGAAATAGTTGCATCCAAAATAAATACAATACTAGAAAATGGTATTGATCCTGCAGTTATTAAACCTGTAAGAGAGGGCAAGTATACATTTTTGCAAGCAGGTGATGAAAAATTAGTTACAGTTGATGAAATAAATGCAAAAGCTGTTGGGGTATCTGTACATGAACTTGCTTATACTTGGGCAAATAATACACGTATTGCTCTTGGTGCAAGTGCATTACGTAAAGATTATTCTGATGTTTCTCGTGGATTTTCTGGTAAAGAAAGTCGTTATTTGGGACATACAATGACGGGGATGGCGTCTTGGTACGGAGCGCCTTTTCATGGCAGACGTTCATCTGATGGAAGCAGGTTTAATAAAGAAGAATATACTGCAGCTCATTTAACTTATCCTTTTGGAACTTTAGTGAAAGTTACAAATTTGCGTAACAATAAAAATTGTGTTGTTAAAATTACTGATAGAGGTCCATATGCTCACGGGAGAATTATTGATTTATCTAAAAAAGCTGCAGAAGAACTTGGGATGTTAGGTTCAGGTGTAGCTAAAGTTAAGCTTGAAGTGGTTGGGCATTATTAAAGAAAAAATTTAAATAAAAAGTCAGGTTAACAACCTGACTTTTTATTTTGTAATTATTTATTAAAATGTTTCAATATAGCATCCACTATTCTTTGAGATGCCAGTCCGTCTCCATAGGGATTAATTGCTGTGGCCATTTTGTTGTATTCTTCTTTAGAATTAAGCAAGTGATTTATTGTGTCAATAATTTTTTCTTTGTTCGTCCCAACAAGCTTTACTGTTCCATATTCTAAGGCTTCAGGACGTTCTGTTTCATCTCTTAAAACTAAAACAGGTTTACCCAAAGAAGGAGCTTCTTCTTGAATTCCGCCGGAATCTGTTAAAATTATATCTGCTTTTTTCATTAAAGTGGCAAATGGAGCGTATTCTAGCGGATCTGTTAGAATAATTCTTTCTTTGTTTTTTAATATTGAAAAAACAGTTTGCCTAACATTGGGATTCAAATGAACGGGGTATATTATTTGGATATTTTTATTTTGCTTGACTAGTTCAATGATTGCTTTGCATATTTCTTCTAGTGGTTTGCCAAGATTTTCTCTACGATGAGATGTTATAAGTATTGTTTTCAAATTTGGATTAAGATTTAATTGGTCTAAATTTGTCTCGTGATTATTAACAGTATATAAAAGTGCATCAATTACGGTGTTGCCTGTTAAAATTATATTGTCTTCGTTTTTTATTCCGCTTTTGACAAGATTTTGAACAGAATTTTTTGTGGGGGCAAAATATAAACTTGAAACAGCATCTACAATTACTCTATTAATTTCTTCAGGAAATGGGTAAAATTTATTAAAGGTTCTCAGCCCTGCTTCAACGTGTCCTATTGGAATTTTTGCGTAAAATGCGCTTAGTGCAGTAGCTGAAGCTGTTGTTGTGTCTCCGTGGACTAATATGATATCTGGTTTGGCTTTTTCGAAAATATTTTTCATATTTAACAAAATATCAGATGTCAAAGTCCATAAATCTTGATTATTTTTCATTATGTTCAAATCATAGTTTGGAGTAATTTTAAAAAGTTCTAGAACTTGGTCTAACATTTGCCTGTGTTGAGCTGTAGTACATACTATAGATTGAATTTTTACGTTATTTTCCAGTGCTTGTACTACCGGAGCCATTTTTATTGCTTCTGGTCTCGTCCCAAAAACTGACATAACTTTTAATTTGTCCAAAATTTTTCTCCTGATATTCTTATCTGCATTTAGTTTAACACAAATGTTTATTTTTAAGCTAAAAATTTAATTTGACATAGATTGAAACATAATAGATAATTAATAAAGATTAATAAGATGTCATTTCAGCTGAAGGAGAGAATTATGAACTTTTTAAAAAAAATGTTCAGCACTAAGACTTTTTTAATGTCTATGCTGGCAGTATTTTTGTTAGCAGGAACCGGATTCGCTGGTGAAGCTGATCTTGTAGTGCCTGATTTAAAAACTGACCCATTTCAATATAATTTATTGTTGGTGGGTATTGCTATTTCCGTTGCAGGATTGCTTTTTGGCTTATTTGAATATTTTAAAGTAAGTTCTATTAAAGCCCACAAAGCTATGACAGATATAGGCAATTTGATTTTTGAAACTTGTAAAACTTATTTGATTCAACAAGGAAAATTTTTAATAGGTTTAGAAATTCTTATTGGAATTTGTATCGCTTTTTATTTTGGATTTTTACAACAAATGCCTTGGCAAAATGTTTTAATTATTTTGGGGTGGTCTGTACTTGGAATTTTAGGTTCTTATGGAGTTGCTTGGTTTGGTATTAGAATGAATACTTTGGCCAATTCTAGAACTGCTTTTAGAGCTTTGGAGGGTAATCCTTTACGTTTGCTAAATATTCCTTTGAGTGCGGGTATGAGTATAGGAGTGCTTTTAGTAAGTATTGAACTTATTATGATGCTTGTTATACTTTTATTTGTTCCTGGAAATTTGGCAGGAGCTTGTTTTATTGGTTTTGCTATTGGTGAATCTCTTGGAGCTAGTGCTTTAAGAGTTGCGGGTGGTATTTTTACCAAAATTGCTGATATTGGTTCTGATTTAATGAAAATTGTTTTTAAAATTAAAGAAGATGACCCAAGAAATCCTGGTGTAATTGCTGATTGTACAGGAGATAATGCAGGTGATTCTATCGGACCTACTGCTGATGGATTTGAAACTTATGGTGTTACAGGTGTTGCTCTGGTTAGTTTTATTATTCTTGCTGTTTTAGCTGATAAATCTCAAATTACTTTGTTAGCTTGGATTTTTGCAATGAGGTTTTTAATGATTGTTACTTCTGTTCTTGCTTATGGAATTAACAATATATTAAGTAAAATATTGTATACAGGTAAAAAACTTGATTTTGAGGCACCTTTAACTAATTTAGTTTGGCTTACTTCTATACTTTCTATTTGTATGACTTATGGAGTGAGTTATTGGCTGTTAGCAAATCTTGGTGGAAATTTGTGGTTAATATTAGCTACAATTATAAGTTGTGGTACACTTGGTGCTGCTTTAATTCCGGAATTTACCAAAATATTTACAAGTCCAAAAGCTTTACATACAAAAGAAGTTGTTACTGCTTCTAAAGAAGGTGGAGCTTCTTTGACAATTTTATCAGGTCTTGTTTCTGGTAATTTTAGCGCCTTTTGGATTGGGATGGTAATTGTATTTTTAATGGGTGTAGCTTATTTTGCAAGTACTTTTATTCCTGCATCTATGATGATTTATCCTTCGGTATTTGCTTTTGGCTTGGTTGCTTTTGGATTTTTAGGTATGGGACCTGTAACTATTGCAGTAGATAGTTATGGACCTGTTACCGATAATGCTCAATCGGTTTATGAGCTTTCTATGATTGAAACTATTCCTGGAATTGCTAAGCAAATTGAGACAGATTATGGTTTTAAACCTGATTTTGAAACTGCCAAAAAATATCTTGAAGAAAATGATGGAGCCGGCAATACATTTAAGGCTACATCAAAGCCTGTTTTGATTGGTACTGCGGTAGTTGGAGCTACAACAATGATTTTCTCTTTAATTTTGGTAATAAAAGAAGTGCTGGGTATTCAGCCTGAGCAAATTTTAAATCTTTTAAATCCATATACACTTTTAGGCTTTATTGCAGGAGGTGCTGTAATTTATTGGTTCTCCGGAGCTTCTATGCAAGCAGTTACAACAGGCGCTTATAGAGCTGTTGAGTATATTAAAAAGAATATTAAGTTAGATGTTGCAGATGGAAAAGCTTCTACTGAAAATTCAAAAGAAGTTGTTAAAATTTGTACGCAATATGCTCAAAAAGGTATGGTAAATATATTTATTGCTTTATTTGCCTTCGCACTTGCTTTTGCTTGTTTGTCTGCGCCAAATATGTCTACAAGCGTTGCAGTGTCTTTCTTTGTTAGTTATTTGATAGCAATTGCTGTTTTTGGATTATTTCAGGCTGTGTTTATGGCTAATGCAGGTGGTTGCTGGGATAATGCTAAAAAGATTGTTGAAGTAGATTTGGACGAAAAAGGTACTCCGTTACACGATGCAACAGTTGTAGGTGATACTGTGGGAGATCCTTTTAAAGATACTTCTTCTGTTGCAATGAATCCAATTATTAAATTTACTACTTTGTTTGGGCTTTTAGCTATGGAAATTGCTATTTCTGAATCGTTTAGAGAAATTGCTCCTTATGCGGGCATTGTACTTTTAATAATTGCTCTTGTTTTTGTTTGGAGATCTTTTTATTCTATGCGAATTCCGCAAAAATAATTTTTGTGCGAATTAATAAAGCAAAAGACGGCATTTGGATTGCCGTCTTTTGCTTTGTAAATTATTTAAGTTTTCAATAAAATATGTGCTTTGTAGATTGTTTGTTTTTTGGTATGATTAATTTAGATAATAGGAGAGATGATGAACATTCAACAGCAATATAAAATTTTATCTTTTTCAATTTCAGAAACTAAAATGAAAAAAACAATGGGTAATCTTACTTTGGAGACAATTAGTTCTGGGGAGATAGTTAATGCAAAACTTTGGGAAGAAGATTTAAATAAATATGAGAAGAAATATTTTAAACCAAACAATATAATATTAGTTGAAGATGGTACTTATAGCGAACAATATAAAAATTTAATAATAAAAAAAATGTCCTTAGTTTCTGAATCATCATCAGGTTTGTCTGTGGAACAAAGAGAAATTTTGTACCAAAAATTAATTGGAATAATAAAAAAAATAAAAAATTCTGACATTAGAATAGCTATTATGCAAAAAGTTGAAGAAAACCAAGAAAAATTGAAAGTAGCTCCTGCCGCAAAAAATAATCACCACAATTATGTTGGAGGCTTGTTGAAACATACTATTGAATGTGTGGAAATTGCAAGAACAATTTTTCAAGCTTTTCCCAAAAAGATAGATGAAGATTTAATTGTTGCTGCTTGTGTAATGCATGATTTTGGTAAAATATTTGAATATAAAATTGATATTGAATCTGGTTTTGTTGAAGTTGATGAAGAATTTTTGAAGACATGGGTAAGTCATACTCTTTATGGATTCTCTTGGGCAAATCAAAATGGTTTTACCAAATTGGCACGAATAATTGCTGCGCATCATGGTAGAAAAGATTGGGGTGCTATTATTGATTTGGATGAAAAAAATATTGAACCTGATTTGTACTTGATGCATCATATTGATGATATTTCTGCAAAATATGGTGCTATTAAAGCAGAAGATTTATAATATAACAGCTAACAAAAAAAAATTTTTTAAGTTTTTATATTTTTGTTAACTGCTAGGGAAAATTTCCTATACTTTCTAATATATTTTTAGTATATTTTTATGTATCGTGTGGAATTTGGTAAGAGGTATTAAATGGCTAATGTAAAAGAAAAAAATGCTGTAAATGATACTTTGGCGTACGAAATTCCAGTGTTTAGCGAAGAATCTAATAATCTTTATTTGGCACATCAAATTGAAAAAGGTTTAAAAACTATTATAGAAGAAGATATGCGTTCTGGGCAGCCTCTTTTTATTAATATTAAACCAGGATTTATTAAAAAAATCGCATTAAAAATTGTAAGTGAGCCTGCGGCAAGAATATTAATAGGTGTATCAGGTGAATCTGCTTCAGGGAAAAGTACTCTTGCTACGAAAATTTTAGATATTTGTTTGACAGATAAACATAAAAATTTATCTACTCTTATTACAAGTGACAATTATTATAAAGATGCTTCTGAAAAATTAAAAGTTGCAGGTAGTTATGAAGCATTGTTTGAACAAGGTTTTAATCTTGATGAGCCTCAAGCAGTTGATTTAGATTTATTAAAAAATGATTTGCGTAAAATAAAAAATGGCGAAGTCATTTTTACTCCTGAGTATAATTTTTTTACAATTGAAAGTATTCCTCATAAAATCCGTAAGACTCCTGCGAAAATTATTTTAACAGAAGGTTTATTTGTACTTGAAGATAAATTAAAAGAACTTTTAGATATATCTATATATGTACATACTCCGTCTGATGTTATAAAAGAAAGATGGTACAAACGTGCTATTACAAGAGGAAAAGAAGGTAAAGTCGCAGATATGCTTTTTGCAATTGTCAATGAAGGGGCAAAAAAATACATCAGACCTTACGCGAAAGATGCAGATATAGTTATTAGCGGGATTACGAGTGAAGGTTATATAAAAAAGATTGCTGCAAAAATTAAAGATGCAATTAGAGAATGCATTGATTAATTTATGCGTTTTTTCAAAATTTCTGCAATTGTTTCTGAAGATTCGTTTTTGTATGTAGAGCCATATATTACTTTTTTATTTTTATCTAGAAGAAAGTAATATGGAATAGAATTTGTTGGCATTACCCCAAGTTGTTTCATTCTAAAAAAAGCTTTTTTATCATCAATGTTTATTTTTTCAAAAGAAATTTCTTCTGAATATTCTGCAACTTTTTCCATAACATGAATAGCTTGATTTGAATAGACATTCCAATCTGCATAAAACAAAACCAAATTATATCTTTCTGCTCCTATAATTTGAGGAGTGATTGAAAACACAACAAAAAATAATAAAGATACAGTTAATTTTTTAAACAATTTTTCCATAAGATTATTTTAACAGATTTTTAAATTAATTACTATATCACAAATATATTTATTCTTTTATATTTTTACATAAATTTTTGAAATAATTTTTTTCTTGAATCTTATCCAAATTCAAATTCATTTTTGCTTGCAAAGTTTTTTTTAAAATTTCCTTATAAATTATTCCATTTTTTATACCTAATTTGGCTATATCAAGACCTGTTATTGATAATTTTATATTTTTCAATTTATTAAGATATAAATAAATTTTCTCGTTATCATCTGTGTTTTTTAGCAAACATTGATTGGCTATAATTGCTTCATTTGGATATGAGTTGAAAAATTCAAATATCTCATAATTTTCTTTTAAATTAGTAAGATTTGCTATATTCGATTTTAAAAGGAAAAAGTTTGTAAGAATATTTTGTTCTTTCTTTTTTAAGGCTAATTTTTCCGTGTTATTGCTAACAAGTTCTAGTGGAGCAAAATTAAAAAGTAGACACAAAAAAATTAACCAAGTATTTTCTTTATTGATATGGTTGTAATTGCTTCGTATTATTTCGTGAATGAGATTTCCACTTGGTAATGATTTTTTTGATGTTTCGCTTATTATTAACTTATATATATTTTCAGATATAAATCTGTCAAAACAAGAAGGTTCCATAAGATTTAATGTTTCAATAAGTTCTTTTTTTATTCGTTCTTGACAATTATTGTCGAATTTGCCACTGTCCAAACAATTTTTTTGCAATATTTGTGTGTTTTCTTCAAGAATAAAGTTCAATTTTGTTCGATATTTTAATCCCCTTATTATTCTAGAAGGATCATCCATAAAACTATCAGGATGTAAAATTCTTATAATGCCGTTATTTAAATCATTTAAGCCTTTATTTGTTTCATCGTAAATTTGGCAAAAATCCTTTTTGTTAAGTGAAAGAGCTAGAGAATTTATTGTGAAATCTCTTCTTAAAATATCTTTTTTTAAAGGAACTTCTGTTTCTGCAAGAATAGGAAGGGCACTTGGGTATTCGTATACTTCACTTCTAGTACTTGCAAAATCAATTTCAAATGTTTTTGTGTTTATAGTAAATTTCAGTTTTGCAGTTTTGAATTTTTCATTTTTAGTTAAAATTTTAATTATACTAGGGTAGTTTTTTTGTAAAAGTTCGGCAAACACAATGGCATCATATTCTAATAAAATGTCGATGTCATTGAAAACTCTGTTTAGTAATATATCTCTGACAATTCCTCCGACCAGATAAATTTTTATATCCATATCATCTGCAAGTTTTGAGCAAAGATGAAGTGCTTGTTGTTCTTGTGAAGAAAGTATTTTTTTGTATTTTTCAAAAATTTCCATAGATTTATTATAAGTAATTTTATATTTGCGGGCAATATAATGCTGCTTAGGGAGAATTGATAATAGTAATTAAATATTTATTAGAGATTGTTTTTGCCGATGTAATTCTATAAAAGGTATGTTGTGTAATTTTGACTTAACGAGTAGAACCCCCTTGAAAAATCGTATGTTTGAATTACGATAGAAGCATGTAGAACTTTATTGAGGTATAAATGTCTAAGGAAGTAATAGAATTTGAGGGCACAATTCAAGAATCATTGCCTAATGCCATGTTCAAAGTAGTGCTGGAGAACGGGCATCAAGTTCTTGCTCATATTTCGGGAAAAATTCGAAAAAATTTTATAAGAATTTTGCCTGGAGACAAGGTAAAAGTTGAGCTTACTCCTTATGATCTCACGAGAGGACGCATAACTTACAGATTGAAAGGATGATAAAGATGAAAGTTAGAGCATCGGTCAAACAAATGTGCGAAAACTGCAAAATTATCAGAAGAAAAGGCAGAGTTGCAGTAATTTGTGAAAATCCGAAACATAAACAAAGACAAGGATAAGATGTTGCTTTGTAAAATGAAAAGTTAACGTCTTGTTGAAAAAGAAGTTTTGTGCGGCTGCAATAAACTAATGCTTCTGTCGTTTTCAACGCTTGCAACTTTTTTATGTTTTTCATATTATTTTTATAATTATTAGTACACAATAATTTGACAAAGGAGTCAAAATGGCAAGATTAGCAGGGGTGGATTTACCTCGTAATAAAAGAATAGTGGTCGCTTTAACCTATATATATGGCATAGGACCAAACATTTCGAAGAAAATATTAGAAGCATGTGCTATTAGTGAAGATTTACGTTCAGATGACTTAACTGAAGATGATATCAGTAAACTAAGAGCTGAGCTTGAGAAGTATCATATTGAAGGGGACCTAAGAAGAATTGAATCCATGAACATAAAAAGATTGAGTGAGATCAATTCTTACAGAGGAATGCGTCACAGAAGAAAACTTCCTTGCAGAGGTCAAAGAACAAAAACAAACGCAAGAACAAGACGCGGTAAAAAAACCGGTCCTATTTCAAAGAAAAAATAATTACTTAAGGAGAAAATAAAAAGTCATGGCAAAAGTTAAGACTACAAAAAGAAAAGAAAAGAAGAATGTGCTGCAAGGGGTAGTACATATTCAATCTACTTTTAACAACACCATTGTAACTTCAACTGATGCGCAAGGAAATACAATTGCTTGGGCATCTGCTGGAACTTGCAACTTTAAAGGAGCAAGAAAGGGAACACCTTTTGCGGCTCAATCAGCGGCTGAATCTGTTGCAAAAAAATCAATGGACCAAGGGATGAAAAAAGTAGAAGTACTGGTGAACGGTCCAGGCTCAGGCAGAGAAACAGCGATAAGAGCTCTTCAAGCTGCAGGTTTGGAAATAACGCTCATCAAGGACGTAACGCCAATTCCGCATAATGGATGTCGTCCTCCCAAAAGGCGTAGAGTGTAAAAATAAAGTAAAGGAGCCCCAAATTGGCTAGATATACAGGACCAACAAATAAATTATTCAGAAATTATGGAGTAAAAGATTTGTCAGCAAGAAAATTAGTTTCTTCTATGACGCAATATGCTTCAGGTCAACATGGTCAAAATAGGAAAAAAGTTTCTGAATATGCATTACAATTAAAAGAAAAACAAAAAATAAGACTTACATATTTAGTTAGCGAAAAACAATTTCATAAGTATTATGAAAAAGCTAACAGAAAGACCGGCGTAACTGGTACAATTTTGCTTCAACTTTTGGAAACAAGGTTGGACAATGTACTCTTTAGAGCAGGTTTTAGTGTTACACGTCGTCAATCAAGACAATTGGTTGGACATGGACACTTGTTAGTTAATGACAAAAAAGTTGACATTCCTTCTTACATCTTAAAAGAAGGAGATGTAATTAAAGTAAGAGCAAAAAGCTCACAAGTGTTTAAAGATATTATTGAGATGGTAGATCAAGCTCAGGCACCCGCTTGGATGACTGTTGATTCCCAAGCTCAGACAATTAAGATTGATAGACTTCCTGAAAGAGAAGAAATTGATCCTGAATTTAAAGAACAATTGATAATTGAGTTTTATTCTAAGTAGCACCGGAGGGCTGATATAATGGATTTAAAAATAAAATGCGTTAATTCTACCACAAGTTCTGATGGATCTATATATGGCAAATTTGTAATGGAACCATTAGAAAGAGGTTTTGGTACAACAATAGGTAATTCACTTAGAAGGGTGTTACTTTCAAGCTTAGAGGGTTCAGCTGTTACTGCAGTAAGAATTGAAGGTGTTACGCATGAATATACATCAATTCCTGGTATAGAAGAAGATGTGATAGATATAATGCTTAATTTAAAAGGATTAGTTATAAAATCAAAATTTGATGATCCTCAAACGTTGAGATTAAGCGTAGACAAGCCAGGTCCTGTTTTAGCTGGAGATATACAACTTCCTGCTGGAGTTAAAGTAATTAATCCGGATTGGCAAATTTGTACCGTTTCAGAAGGTGGTAGTTTGAGAGCCGACTTGATTGTTGAATCTGGTAAAGGTTATGTTACAGCAGAATCTATGATGGCTTCAAATGAAGCTATGGCAATAGATATGCTTCCTATTGATGCTTCTTTTATGCCTATTAAAAAGGTTAGTTATTCTGTAGAAAATACTCGTGTAGGTCAAAATATTGATTATGACAAACTAACTCTTGAAATATGGAGTAATGGAAGTATAGATGTTACGCAAGCTTTAATAGATGCTTCAAACATATTGATTGAGCATTTTGTTGCAGTAAGTGGATTTTCCGGAGTAGCGGCTCCAGCTGTTTCGACGGGAAGCGTTATTATGGAACCTCAAGAACCTCAAGAACCTCAAGAAGATGTTTCGATAACTATAGAAGATCTTGAGTTATCAGTTAGAGCTTATAATTGTTTGAAAAGAGCAAGTATAAATTCTATGGCTGAGTTGTTGAAAAAATCAGAGCATGATTTATTGAATATAAAAAATTTCGGTAAAAAGTCTTCTGATGAAGTAGTAGAAAAATTGCGTAATTTTGGCTTGGATTTAATGCCAAGTCCAGAAGGCGTTGATTTAGGTGAATAATTTAAAGGATAGATAAAAAATGAGACACCAGTGTAAAAAACACAAATTAGGATTAGCACAAGACCAAAGGAAAGCAATGTTGAGGTCTTTAGTGTCGTCTTTGTTTATGCACAATGAAATTAAGACTACTTTAGCTAGAGCAAAGGCTTTAAAACCTTATGCTGAAAGATTAATTACATTAGCAAAAAGAGGCGATCTTCATGCTAGAAGGCAAGCTGCTCGCTTTATCTTTGATCAAAAAACTGAAAGATTATTGAATGCACAGACAGGTGAAGTTATTACAGCTGAAACTAATTTGAAGGATAATGAAAAAACTGTTGAAGAAACTGTTTTAAGAAAATTATTTGGCGAAATTGCCAAAAATTATTCTGATAGAAATGGCGGATATATCAGAATATATAAAATGCCTCCAAGAAGAGGTGATGCCGCTGATATGGCGTTAATTCAATTAGTATAATGCGTTTCGCCATAGTTGTTGAATATATCGGGACACATTTTAAAGGAAGTCAGTTTCAGCCGAAATTACGAACTGTACAAGGTGAATTGCAAAAAGCATTCTCGATTTATTTCAATGAACCTGTTAAGATAATACCATCTGGTAGAACTGATGCAGGTGTCCATGCAAAAGGACAAGTTTCGCACTTTGACATTAACAAAAAAGATATCAATATAAAAAAAACGCTTTTTTCATTAAATGCTCTTTTACCTAGTGATATTAGTCTTAAAGAAATGATTGAGGTGAATACTAGCTTTCATGCTCAGAAATCTGCTAAATACCGATATTACAGATATAAAATTGCCAATAGACAACAAAGAAGTGCATTTGATAGAAATTTGTTGCATTTGAGAGAAATGTTGGATATTAATTTAATGAATGAAGGTCTGAATTTTTTGCTTGGCGAACACGATTTTTCTTGTTTTAAAGCTGCAAAAACTGATAATCCCGCTAGAATTTGTCATATGTATTATGCAAAGGCATTCAGGGACGAAGATTATATTTATATTGATTTCATTGCAAATCGTTTCCTTTATAACATGGTGAGAATTATTACTGGAACTGTTTTAGATATTGGAAGAGAAAAAATTACCCCGCAGTTTATTAATGATCTTCTAGTTTTAAAAGATAGAACCAAAGCAAGTTCTACTGTTATTCCAGATGGATTAACGTTCATGTTTGTAGGATATGATGATATAAGTTCTTACAATTTTGAAGATTTAATAAAAAATCCTCCAAAATTAAAAGAACAACTTTTGAAAACACATTATTTAAAGCCATAAAGGAGGCAAAATGAAAACTTATTCAGCAAAGCCTTGTGAAGTGGAAAGAAAATGGTATTTGATAGATGCTGAAGGCAAAACTTTAGGACGTTTAGCTTCTAAAATAGCCAATATACTTCGTGGAAAGAATAAACCCGAATATACTCCGCATGTAGACACAGGTGATTTTGTAATTGTAATTAACGCAGGCAAAATTGTTGTCAGCGGAAATAAAGAAACTGATAAAAAATATCAATCACATTCAGGTTATCCTGGTGGATTTAAAGAAGCAAGTTTCAAAGAATTAATGGAAAAGTTTCCTACTCGTGCTTTGGAAAAAGCTGTGAAAGGAATGCTTCCTCATAATACTTTAGGAGCTGAGCAATTTACTAAAATGAAAATTTACGAAGGTGCTGAGCATCCACATGAAGCTCAAAAACCTGTAGAAATAAAGGAGATATAAAGTTATGGCAGAAAAAGAATTTAGAGCAGTAGGACGCAGAAAAACTGCCATTGCAATAGTAAAATTAACCAAAGGCAAGGGCAGAGTCTTTATTAACAACAAAACTTTAAAAACTTATTTAGGTGAAAGAGCAAGTTTTGAAATGATGATTTATCAGCCTTTAGCTTTGACAAATAATGAAACAGCTTTTGATGTAAAGGTTAAAGCTATTGGTGGCGGTGTAAGTGCACAAGCTGCTGCTATTAGACATGGTATTGCAAAAGCTCTTCTTGAAGTTAATCCTGAAAATAAATCGATTTTAAAAGCTGAAGGTTTGTTGACAAGAGACGCAAGAATAAAAGAACGCAAAAAATACGGCCGTAAGAGAGCAAGAAAAAGATTCCAGTTCTCAAAACGTTAATTCAGTTTGCAAATTTCCGGTTTTTCAGAACCGGAAATTTTTTATTTAGATTTTTTAGGTATTTAAATATGAATATTTCTAAAATCACAAATGAAATAAATTTTTCAGCAGAATTTTCTGATAAATTAATGAATGATATTAGAAGAGAAATGAGTATTGCATCAAGTGACGATAAAAAAAATTTGTATAATGCTGCTAATAATATTTTAAAAATTTATCATGGTTATCTGCTAGATTATGAAAAAGACCAAAAAACAAAAAGATATGAATGGATTTTAATTACAAAAGATGGAATAAAACAAAGATTAAACAGTGGTTTTGTAGGACAATGTGATTTTTTTGAAATTAGTAATATTAACGATATTTTAACCATAAAATCCTTAAATGAAACTTATAATGAGCTTTATGAAAAAGCTTATCCTATTAAAAGTTTTTTTAAAAAATTAAATCCATTTAAAAAGAATTAAGCTATTTTTTCTAAAACTGCTGTCATATCTGTTAAAAGTTTATCTGCAAAAACTTCGGGATTTATTTGGGTAACAACTTGTTCTAGTAATTGTGGAGGAAGATTTTCTAAAATTTTCACAAGTACATCAGGTTCTAGAGCTTCCATACCATCAATAATTTCTGATTTCATTGATTTGTCAAAACAAATACTTAATTGTGTCCCTGAAAATTCTTGTAGTAATTCTGGTTGTTCTTTTAAAATAAAAGCTGCCATGCCTTTTGTATGCTTAGGATTCATTGATTGAAGTGCGTCATTAAATAACATAGGATTTAACATACCTAATTTTGCAATCATTTCTTCTTTGTTTTCTGTTCCAATATCTTTGCCTGTTGCTTCTCTGTACATTTCTTTTAATTCTTGAGGTTTCATTTGTTCGTCCATATATTTGAATATATTTTTTTGATCAATTTTACTGTTGGTCAAAAATTTACGAATAATTTGTACTGGCATTAATTCCATAATTTCTTTGGGGTTGTACATAGTTTGTATTACTTGAGCTAACATTTCTTCAGGCAAATAAGAAAGAATAATCGATAGCTTATCCTTTGTGAAAAATTTCATTCCGGTAAGCATTGCTTTTTTTTCTAAAAGTGGAACTAATGCTAAGATTTCAGACTGTTTCATTAATTTAATTATAGCATATCTGTTTTTGGGATCTCTTAAATCTAAATCTTCCACAAGGTTTTTGGCGTTGTAACCTTTTTGTTCGTAAAATTTTGTGCCTTCTGTGCCATTTTTTTCTTGAGTTTCTTGAGATTTTGATACACTTTGACTTTGAGTTAATAAATGTGCATATTTTGTTAAAAGTTCTATGTCAATATCTAAATTAACCATTTCGACCGCCTGATTTAAGTTCGTATTATATTAGTCGGCAAGTTTGTTTAAAACTTTAAAATTTTATGATATAATTGACTAAATTGATACAAAAGTTTACAATCTAATGATTAGTAACAATTTTTTGTTTGGTTTTGTTTTCATGCTTTTAGATGTGTTTTCTCAATATTAAATAAATGGAGGTAGTGTATGAATCCTGTTAGTTTTGTTCCCCATAGTCCTTTAACTCAAAATGACATTGCAAGATTACCGCAAAGTACTACAAATGCTAGTGTAGTACCTAGTTCTCAAGATGCTTTTGTTTACACAGAAGAAAAGAAAAAATTTGGCTGGAAGGGGATTCTCCTTACTGTTGCTGCTTTAGCTGCTGCAACTGTTGCGCTTAAACGTTTTGGGCAAAATTCTTTTATGAAGATTGCTGATCCTCAAAATATGAAAATTATGGATAAAGTAAAAAATGCTATCAACAAAACTGCTGATTGTATTGAATTTCCTTTTGTGAAAGGTTTTAAGTATCTCAAAGGTCTTTTTGGCGGCAAAACAGCAGAAAAAGCAGCAGAACAAGCAGCAGAGGCGGTTTCTTAGCGACTAAATCTACTTTGTGAATTTTTTTCAAAGATGTTTCTTCCCATACATAAAGCCATATGCTTGTATGAGCAAATTCCTTCATCTCTTTTTAGTAAACCTAAACTGGCAAGTTTGTTCAATACAACTTCATTGAGTTCTTCTGGTGCTATGTATAAAGCGCAGTCTTTGTTGCATATGTTATTGTTGTTCATTGGACAAGTCTTGTTCATGTTTTATCTCCTTATTTTAAAATAAAAGGGGGGAATTTTCCCCCTAAATAGCGAGATGGTAAATTTACATATAATCTAATAATGAAATGCTCATAACTTGCGAACCTACATATAAAGAAGCTTGTAGAGCGACTTGTTGTGTCGCTAGTTCTGTTACAACTTGAGATATGTCAACTTCTTGTAGGTTTGATTGAATTGTTTTGTATGTTATTTTACTGTTTTCGTGTTGCTCGTTTGTCATATTTAATCTGCTTTGAGCTCCGCCTATTTCTGTCCTGGCTGACAAAATTAAGTTTTGCGCTGTGTCTAGTCCATCAATTTGCGTTCTTATTGCTTCGTAGTCAGGTGTATCTGATTCTAAAAGATTAGTTAATAAATTTACTGTGTGAAGTAAACCTTCTCCTGTGTAAACTGCAGGTGGACCTGGATCTTGTAGTTCTGAATAACCAAGAGCCTTGTCTCCAGCTATGTTTATACTTACTGTTACTCCATCTGCTATAGAGTATTCTCTTTTGTAATCTCCTGCGCTTGGAGTGCCTTGGTAACTTATACTTCCATCATCATTAATCACAAAAGGTTGTGTGCCTGTGTTATTTCCGGCAAAGATATATGAACCTTGATATTGGGTGTTCCCTAAAGATACTATTTGTTCTTTTATTTGTTTAACTTCGTCGTTGATTAATTTTAATTGATCTGGACTATTGGTAGCATTTGCAGCTTCTAGCGTCAAATCTTTGAGCCTTTGGATGTATTCTGTAATTTGTCCTAAAGTTCCTTCTGTTACCTCTGTTTCTCCATTTAAATAAGTTATGTTGTTTTTGTATATTTCAATTTTATTCAAAACTGTGTTTGAATCCATTATAGATGGTACTGCGCTTGGATTGTCAGCTGCTGAATTAACTTTGTTGCCTGTTGCCAGCTGATTTTGTAGAGAGGCAAGAATAGATTGGTTGTTCATCATTGAATTCATTATGCTTTGATTTTGCATATTGCTTGTTATTCGCATTTATGTTTCTCCCCATTATTATTTTGCTAAATTTACCAATGTTTGTAATATTTCATTGGCCACAGTGAATACTCTGGCAGAAGATTCGTAGGCTCTTTGATATTTTACTAAATCAACTAATTCTTCTTCTATGTTTACTCCTATTGTTGATTCCCTCTGCTCGTAAGCTGCGTTGTATATACTTTCTTGAACTTCTAAATTTGTTTGAGCCGAATTGTATTTTGCTCCAAAATCTGTTGTGATCATTGTGTTGTAGTCTTCAAATGTTTGTCCTTCTAAGCCTGCTATTTTTTCTTCTCTTAAGTCTGCAAATGCTTGTGCGGTTGAGTTATTTCCAATTGCTTCCGGTTCTAAAATTGTCCAAGTTCCATCGTCTGTTGTTTCTACGTAAGCTGTTGCAATTTCTTGCGGATTATTAAATATGTTTTCATTTATTGCAATATTACTTGCGTTTATAATTGTAGTTCCGTCATTGGTAGTGAAAATCATTTCTGTTGCATTTCTTAATTCACCTGTTACAGAATCGTAGTATGCTGATATCATCGGAGGAGGGCCAGCTTCTTGTTTGATTTGTATGTTGTTTATTTGATTTGCTAATTCACTCGCAATGGTATCTAGATTGTCCATCATGGACTTTACTGTTAGCTCTGAACTGCTATCTCCTCCTAATGTTAAAATTGCTCCAAGTTTTCCTGAATTTCCAAGTAAATCTTTGACATTTGTTGACCAAACATGTCCTGTGTCTGCTTCAAAACTTACTATTGTTGGATTGTTGCTATCCCCAAGATTGATTTTAAATTCTCCTTTTACTGTTGTTCCTGCTAGTAATTGTATATTTCCTAATGATACATTTATTCCTCCGTTAGGATTTTCGTCAACTTCAATTGGAATGTATTCTGCCAGTTGGTCTAATAAAATATCTCTTTGATCTAATAAACCTGAGGATGCTCCTACATTTGTATTGTGCTGGTAAATTATGGTTTCATTTATTGCGGCTAAGTCATTCAAAATTTGATTTATTTCATCTGTACATAATTTTGCTTCGCTTGTTTCGAGTGTTATTGGATTGTTTGCGTCTCCTACTAAATTAGTTCGAGCTTCATTTAATTGTTTGTATAAACTATTTATGGCTGTAGCTAAGTTTGATGCCTGTTGCGCAAAATCTGTTTTCATTGTAATGTCTGTGGGGTACAAACTAAGATTATTGGCTGCTGAGAAAAAAGAATTTATGTATGAACTTAAACCAGAACCTGTAAATTCATTAGACAAATTTTCTAAAGTAAGTCCGTTTTTACTTATTGTTTCGTAATATGCTTTGCTGGAAACAGAGTCTCTGTAATAAGAATCTATAAATGAATCTCTGTATCTTGATATTGATGTTATATCAACTCCATAACCAAGTTTGGCTTGTTGTATTGCGTTTGTTACTACTGAATTATCATACATTGACGACAAATTTACTCTTTGCTTGCTGTATCCTACTGTGTTCATGTTTGCAATGTTGTTGCTTACAACATTTAATGCTGCTTGGTTTACTATTAATGCATTTTTTCCTATGTATAAGCCGTTTACCATTTATTTTCTCCCCAAATTATTTGCTTTTATGCATCTTCAATAATTGCACTTAGTGTTGAACCTTCATGCCTATGCTTTTCTCCGTGTATGTTATAATAATCATCCTTTGATTGAGCTTGAGCCATTGCATTTGCTATTGATAAAATACTACCGTCAATCATTTTCAGCGAATGTTCTATTAATGCGTTTATTACTTTGTTAATTATCGTTATCTTTTGCGCAAAGATTTGAATTTTTTTCCTTTTAATGTCAAGTTCTTTTGCTGTATTTTGATCTTCTAATTCTTTTATAATATCGCTAAGTTTAGTTCTTTCATTGCCAAATTTTTGAGTTATTTTAATACGATTTTCGTTTAATTCCCTTAGCTTTTTTTGTGCTTCGTAAATTCTGTCGTCAAATTCTCTTAATTTATTAGCTTTTGAATGTATCAAAAGTTCTTTCTTTTGCAATAAAAGTTCTTCAAATTTTTCGCAAAATTTAATTTCTTCGTCTAGTACTTTATTTAATTCCAAAATTTTATCCATATATTTGTATCCTATGCTGAACAATCTATAAGTACACTTCTGCCAAATGTTAAACCGTATCTTATATCTTCGTCTGTTATATCTTCATTTATGTTTGACAAATCTCCCCTTAGTTCTTCAATAATTTTGTCTTGTAATTTTTCTAATGTCGTTGAGGATTTTATTGAGCTTATTTCTTCTTGTTGAGTATCTTTAATTTTTTCACTATTTTTTTCGTTAGAAACTTTTTGAGCCTGCTTAAATGCATTTTGTGCTCTTAGTAGTTGAATAGAATTTATATTAGAGTTAATTTCGTTTATCATCTATTTATCCCTGCTACACACTGTCTTTTAATTGATTGTAAATTGCATCTGCTATTCCAAAAGAAGAAGTTTTTGCTGCCTCTTTTCCTATTTCTTGAAATAACATACTTTTGAATGTTTTTTCTGAATTGGAATGACCTATGAATCCTCCTTCATTCATTGTTGAACTGTTCATTTGATTTAATAATTTAGTAATAAAAATAGCTTCAAAACCTTGAGCAGCTTCTTTTAATTGTGCTTCACCAGTTTTAACATTGCAGGTTTTCATTCTCAATTTGTTAAGATTGTTCTGCGTTTGTATGTCTTGAATGTCTATTTCGTTTATTGATTCCATTGTTTCCTCACTAAATTATTTCTATAGTAGCTTGCAATGATCCTGCTGCTTTTAGTGCTTGTAAAATTGAAATTAAATCAAATGGTGTTACTCCTATTGAATTTAAAGCTCTTACAAGTTGACTTAAATTTGAATTAGCAGGTAGTTCAACGATTTTCCCTGATTCTTTGGTAACTTCAATTTCACTTGTTCCTGTTACTACAGTTTGGGCTCCAGGTGGGGCAAATGGATTGGGTTGTGATACATCAAAATCTGTTCTAATGCTTACTGTTAAATTTCCATGAGCTATTGCAGCAGGAAGGAGTTTTACTTCATTTCCAATTACTACTGTTCCTGTTCTTTCGTTTACTATGACTTTTGCCGGATTGTCATTGGCTGTTACCACAAGATTTTCTATCATAGAAAGAAAACCAACTCTGTTGTTTTGAAAACTTGTGGGAATACTTACTTGAATTGAATTTCCATCAATTGCTCTTGCTGGCGCAAGATTTGTGTTTATAGCTTGTGTAACTCGCGAAACCATCGTGTAATCCGGTTTATTCAAAACTAATTTAATTCCATTTTCATCACCTATCGTTGTGTGAATGTCTCTTTCTATAATTGCTCCCCCAGGAATTCTTCCTGAAGTGGTTATTGATGTTCTGACTCTGCTGCCTCCTCCGGATTGATCTGTTCCGCCTACACTTATTGGACCTTGTGCTACGGCTATAACTTCTCCATTTGGTGCGCTAAGTTGTGTTTGCACAAGAATGCCTCCTTCTAAACTTTTTGCATCTGCCATTGAAGAAACAGTTACATCTATTCTGTCACCATTTTTTGCAAATGGCGGAATTGTTGCTGTTACAATTACTGCAGCTGCATTACCTTTTTTAATATCATTAAAATTTTCAATGGTTGTACCAAGGTTGTTTAGCAAATTTTGGTTTGTAATTTGTGTCGAACGGCTGTTGTCTCCAGTACTGGCTAAGCCTGTTACTATACCATATCCTACAACTTGATTTTCTCTAATTCCACTTACGTGTGCTATGTCTTTAACTCTTACAGTTGTAGCTCCAACTTCAAATATACCTACAAATGGTGTGAAAAGCGAGGTTATTAATATAAAACTAAATATTTTTTTCATTTTCATTTCTCTTTTACCTCCTTAGAACAAGAACCTTACAAATTTGTTAACAAGTCCTTCGTTGTCAGAACGCGAAACTGTTCCGTCTCCTACAACTGCCATTTGAAGATTGGCGACTTTTCCGGATTCTATTACCCCTTCTCTTGATATCCAGCGTGGATCTACTATTCCGCTTATTATTAAGTTAACTTTTTCTCCGTTACTTATGGTTGCTTTTTTACCTTGTACAAGTAAATTTCCGTTAGGTAGGACTTGAGTTACTTGCGCACTTACTGTGTTTTGGTATGTTACTGCTCTGTTTCTAGTTACAGTATTGTTAACAGATTGTCCTCCTCCAAAACCATTTAATTCTGCAGGAATTCTCCAACTTTCAGGTAATGCTTTGTTGATTAAACCTGAAAATGAATCATTAAGCTCAGAACTTCTTTCAAGTTGATATTTCATTGAGTCATTTGTTGTAATTGATTCATCTAATTCTATTGTGACAATATCTCCTACACCTCTCGCTCTGCCACTATTGTACAAAGATCTTGGCTGTACTGAATAATAGGCTTGGTTTTCAGAAATTCCTGTTTGGAATAGTGATTCTGCATATGTCGGTAATGCACTCATAATAATAATTAATGCTATTATTAAATTTTTCTCTCCCCAAACTTTCATTTTTTATATACCTCATATTTGAATTAAAACTTGATTTGAACTTATAATTTTGCCTTGATAAATTTTATTGTATTCTTTACTTCGAACTTTTATGTAATCGCCTATTCCCCCATTTTCCATTGCTGTAACTTCTATGCTTAAACGAATTCCTCCAGATTGAAATATAGCTGTTACTGGATTAGAACGATATATTGCTGTTTGTTTCCTAATAAATCTTTTGTCAATAATTTCTCCAGCTTTTATTGAACGTTGGGAAATTAAATTTTCTAAAGCAAAATTTTCTGTAATTACATTACCTGTGTTACTTTCTATACTTCTTTTTTCATATTTGGTGTTACTTGTGTTTAAATTTTCACCCCTTGAAATATCTCTCGATGCTACAAGAACGGTATCATATGCTTTTATTTCTATTGGTACTACAAAGGTTCTTAATATGTTACCATTTTCTGTTAGTGTAACTTTTGCCAGTTTGTTCCTGCCTGTTGTTGTAAAATCACAGTAAGTATCAATTACTAAAGTTGAACCTTCTAAATTTACACTAATTATAGGTACATTTCTTACTATTACTGCTCCGTCTGGATTATTTTTTTTGTATTTATTATTGAGATCTTCTGTAATTTTTGATTCTAAATAATCTTTATCTAAAACAATTGCATTAACTTTGTCACTCCAAAATGTGACAAAAATCAGAAATATTAATGCTGTTTTAAATAAAAATTTCATTTGTTACCTCAATTGATTTGTAGTTTTCAAAATTTCGTTGGCAGAACTTACTACTTTAGAATTTGATTCAAAAGCTCTTTCTGCTTGAATTAGGTTAATCATTTCTTCTACAATTTGTACATTTGAACCTTCTATAAAACCTTGTTGAATTGTTCCAAATCCATCTTGTCCAGCTATGCCTTCAAAAGGTGTTCCAGAAGCTGATGTTTCTTTGTAAAGGTTTGCTCCTATTGATGCAAGACCTGCCGGATTTAAAAATCTTACTGGTTGAATTTGACCTGTTTCCGTTAAATTTGTGTCGGTCCCTGTTTTTACAGATACTTTTCCATCCGGAGTAATTGTAACTTCAATGGCATCTTGTGGAATTGATATGGCAGGTTGCAGTAAATATCCGTCTGTAGTCACAATTTGTCCATTTGCATCAACTTTGAAATTTCCATCTCTGGTGTATGCCAAAGAACCATCTGATAATTGAATTTGGAAGAATCCATCGCCTTCTATAGCCAAATCGTATTTTCCTCCGGTTGCTTGAATTGTTCCTGATGTAAATATCTTTTGCGTTGCAGAAGATTTGGTTCCAAGACCTACGTTAACTCCTATAGGTTGTGTAGTTCCTTGGTCCGTCATTGCTCCGGGAGCTTTGATTGTTTGGCTTAGTAATTCTTGAAATTCAGCTCTGACCTTTTTAAATCCTGCTGTGTTAACGTTTGCAACATTGTTGGCTATAACATCCAAATTTAATTGTTGGGCTATCATTCCTGTTGCTGCTGTTGATAATGACCTTAACATTTATTTCCTCCCGAAGTTAGTTTAACCTACCGCTTTTCCAACACTACTTATCGTTTTTTGTAAAGTTTGCGAATTTGTTTGCATAACATTATTCATTGCCTCGTATGCTCTTTGCGCATTCATTGAATTGATTAGCGTCAAAATAGAATTGGCATTCGAAAGTTCTAATGCAAATTGTTGCATATTCGGTTCTGCCATAATTATTGCAGGATTAGAGATTTCATCTGTCGAAACAAATCTTCCTTCGCCTAAGTCTATTAATTTGCCTTTGTCTTGAAAATCGTATAAATCAATTTTTCCGTATTGTTGTTTGTCGTAATAAATTTCTCCATTGTTTCTTATTGTTATTTTGTTAAAATCTATTAAAGCTTGCTTGGAGCCTTCTTTTATTTGAATTTTAACTATTCCATCTTTGTTCATCAAGGGATTACCTTGATTATCTGTTATTGTTCCATCTGTTTGAACTTGAAATACACCATTTCTCGAATAGCTATAGGAGCCATCATCCATTTTCATTTTGAAAAAACCATCTCCATTTATTGCTATATCAAATGTTCTTCCGGTTTCTTTAATTGTTCCTTGTGAAAAATCTATACTGTAGCTGTCTATAACAGAGCCTTGACTAAGGGTTCCAATTTTTCCAGATGATTCAAGATTATTGTTATTACCTTGCATTGCATTTATTACACTGTCATGAATATTTTTAAAAGATAATTTTGTTTGTTTAAATGCAATTGTATTTGCATTCGCAAGTGAATGTGCAATATTGTCGTTGTATTCTAAAACACTCATCATTCCTGATTTTGTGGCATCAATTCCTCTTAGCATTATTGCTCTCCTCCATTTAGTTTAGCTTCTTGAGCTAAAACTTTTTTGACATAATTTTGTGTCTCTTTATAAGGTGGAATTCCTCCATATCTATCCACAGTTCCAGGACCTGCATTATATGCTGCTAGTGCCATTTCTTTGTTACCATCGTATTTCGAAAGTAATTTCTTTAAATATTTTGTGCCTCCTTCCACATTTTGATATGGATTGTATGGGTCTGTTACTCCTAAACTTTCTGCTGTTCCAGGCATTAATTGCATTAGCCCCATGGCTCCTGCGCCAGAACGGGCATTGGGATTAAATCCAGATTCGGTTTTTATTACGGCTTTTAATAAATTTTCGTCAATTCCGTTTTTGGCTGCTTGAGATTTTATAATATCGTCAAAATCCGGCAATTCATTTGTTGTTGTTGAAAAAGATGAAATACTTGTGATTTCTGGTAATTTTGTAAATGTGTTATTTACTTCTTCTTTTGAGTTAGTAGACATGGCCGTATTTAGTGCTTTTTCAAAAGAATTTTCTTCCCCTAAATTCTTATCAAGCACTGCAAATTGACGTTCTATTTGACTTATACGCCTTAGCGTTATGTCTAAACTTGAAATTTGCATAATATTTACCGTCTCACTATCCCCAATTACTTATAAATTACTATATTTATCTATGTACCTTCATCAACCTTTTGGTGTAATTAATCTAAATCTTATGGATTATTTTTAGTGGCAAAAAAATTTATTTAGCAGTTATTATATAAAAGTCTTGTGTTTTATTATATTGAGAACTTTTGTTAAAATCATAATTTAAAATACAAATAAATTTAAGCAACAATTTTGAAAAAATTTTCTTAACTTAAATTGTAATTTTTAAAGGAGAAGTGTATGCAAGCAAATAAAATTTCGTATTACAACAAAAGCTTTGGAGCTAAGATGGATACCCCAACACTTCAACTTGGATGGCAAGCTATGCGTTCAGCTGTCCAAAAACGTAAATTCATAAGAAAATTTGCTCATATGTGGGGAGAAATCGAATGTGCTCCAGGACAAATTTTTTCTAAAGATAACAGTAAAAATAAGCAGCAATTTTATTTTTTCCATGATAATATGAAAACCCCTAAACTATTAATGGAAATTCAAAAAGATACAGATCCCATAAAAAAGCTTTCTTTTCTTTATTTAAGCTTAAAAGCAATGATTTCGAATCAAAAATTATAGGAGTTAATATATAATGAAAATTTCAGCTGTAAATTATAATAAAAAAAGTAATATCCAATCATTTGGTGTTGATATGGGTAATATTGTTTCTAGTCTTGTTTCAAAAGCAAGATTTGATTCTTTTTTGACTAAAAATCCAAAAAGAATTGCTGTAACTTTAAGAAGAATTGATGAACTTAAAAAAATGAAAAATAATTACGTTTTGACTGCATTTTTAGATGAAATCAAGACGAATGGCTTGAGAAGAGATTGTTACGTATTTCAATTAACTCCAAGAGGTTATTGTAAAGGAAGCGGAAAAACTATTCAAAAACTTTCTAACGATACACCTGCCATGGTTGTTTTGGCGAAACTTTTTAAAGCTGTCAAAAATTTTCAAGAATAACTTGATAAATAGTTGTTAAAAATATTCATCTGCATATATAATATTTTTTATGGATAAAATTGATGATGCAATAAATTCTTTTAATATTGGTAATTTTGAAGAAGCTGAAACTATTAGCTGCCAAATTCTTTCTGAAAATCCAAATTCTATTGAAGCTATTGATGTGTTAGCTGCAATTTATATTAGAACAAATAATTTAAATCTACTTAATAATTCAGGAAAAAATGAACTTTTTTTAATTAGAAAAATAGCTGTTTTTTTAGGTGATTTGAAAACTTACGAACAAGCTAGAGTCTTTTATGAAAAAGCTTTAGAAATAGAACCCAATGATTTTGTTGGTCTAAATAATTTAGGTTTGATATACGAAAATTTAGATATGCTTGATAAAGCATATAGTGTTTATGAAAAATCTTTAAAAATAAAAGAAAATTATCCTGCTTTGTATAATTTAGGAGTCTTATGTAGAAAAAATAAAGAATTCTCCAAGTCTATATATTATTTAGATAGAACTGTGAAAATCAAACCAGATGATGCTTATGCAAATTATAGCCTAGCCATGACTTATTTTATGCAAAAAAAATTTGAAAAAGGTTATCCTTATTTTCTAAAACGTCCTGTAAAAGGTATAACTCAGCTTAAGAATTTTTGGAATGGAAGCAAATATCCTGACAAAGAAATTCTTGTTTTTTGTGATTATGGCTTAGGTGATGCTATTATGTTTTCAAGATATTTCAACTTTTTGAAAGATTGTTTTTCTCGCGTGAAAGTTTGCTGTCATGTTTCTCTAAAAAAACTTTTTGAAAATTCATTTAAGGGGATTGAATTTTATGATAATTTGAGTGGTATTACTTATGATTATTGCGTTTTGGCTATGAACTTACCTTATTTTTTGAATATGGATTTTAGCAGCATTCCATTTAGTGATGGGTATCTTAAAGTAGATCAAACAAAAATTTTAGATTACAAAAATAAATATTTCAATAATAATTTAGTAAAAATTGGAATTTGTTACGTTGGAGGCGAATTACAAAAACGAAATGCAAAATATAGAAGAATTAAGCTTTCTAAACTTGAAAAATTGTTCCAAATACCCAATATGGCTTTTTATTCATTTCAAAAAGATGATGTGTTTGATGAATTAAAGGATTATCCTAACATTGTTAATTTGGGAAAAACTTTTAATGATTTTGATGATACAGCTGCAGCTATGAAAAATTTAGATGTTTTAATAACTATTGATAGTGCTCCAGTTCATTTGGCAGGTGCATTAGGAGTGAGAACTTTGCTTATGCTACCTTATTATTCTGAATGGCGTTGGTTTGATGAATCTACAAATACTTCTTGGTATAAAAGTGTCGAACTTATTAGGCAAATAAAGCCAGCTTCTTGGGATAATGTTGTAGAAAAAATTTATTTACAACTTAAAACTTTATAGTTGTCAATAAGTATATTTTTTATTCAGAATAGTTTTCTGGAGAAGGTGCTGTTGTTCTTAGTATCGGAATATTGGGTATGTCTTGTTGCGAATGTTCCACTTTAGGTGCTGCAGGAGCAGGAATATGATTTGGAATGATAGGTTGACTGTTTTGTAGCACCGGAACTTCTGTCCCTGTAGATTCTTTTGTTGTTGGAACTCTTAAGTCTTCTGTTGATGGTGTATTTTGTTGAGTATTTATTTCGGTTGTCTTTTGTTCTAATTCTGTACCTTCTTCTGAAATAGTTTCTTCTGAGATTTCTGATTGCGAGTCAAATTCATGTGGGTTAAGTTCAATTTTGGGGAATGGAAAAACTTTATCTTTTGCGTTTAAATTAGCAACTTTCATATAATCTGCCCAAATTTTTGCAGGTAAAGTTCCACCTGTAAGTCCTCTCATCGGGACATTATTATCATTGCCTACCCAAACTCCAGTTACTATGTCCGGAGTAAATCCTACAAACCAAGCATCTCTGTAATCATCAGTAGTACCAGTTTTTCCTGCTACTTGCCCGCCTATGTTTGCAGTTCTTCCTGTTCCTGCAATAACAACTTGCTTCATCATTTCTACAACTTTTGCTGCTGTGTCTAAACTTAAAACTCTCTTATATGAAGGTGATGCATTATAGATTTCTTTTCCGGTTGCAGTTACTATTTTTTCTACCGCATAAGGTTGTACCCATATCCCTCCATTAGCTAAAACACCATATGCATTAGTAAGTTCAATTAATTTTACACCATTTGAACCTAGTGCTATTGTAGGATCATTTGCTAATGGAGTATTTATTCCCATGCGTTTTGCTAGCCTGATTACTTCGCTAACACCTGCATCCATTATAATTTTTGCTGCAATAACATTAGATGAATATGCAAGTGCTTGGTATACCGGAATTTCTCCTCTGTATTTTTTTCCGTAATTGTTTGGACTCCAATCTCCTATAGTTACAGGTTCATCTTTGTATAACATATTTGGGGACATGCCTTGTTCTACAGCCGTTGTGTATACCAAAACTTTGAAAGCTGAACCTGGAGGTCGAATTGATTGAGATACTCTATCAAATTGGCTCTTGCTGTAATCTTTTCCTCCTATGTATGCAAGAATTTTTCCGCTCGAAGTTTCATATGAAAATAAAGCTGCTTGTTGCTCATCTTTGCTTAATCCCCAAGCTTTCATATCACTCCATAATTTATCTTGGGCTACTTGTTGAAATTCGTAGTTTAATGTTGTGTATATTTTATAACCACCTTGACTTATTTCATCTTCACTAAACCCTAATGCTGCAAGTTCTCTCATTACATAATCTGAAAAATAAGGTGCTTTGTTTTGTGAATATGAAATGTATTCTTTTCTCAATTTTAATGGAGTGTTTAAAGCTTGTTCGTATTGCTCTTTGTTTATATATTTGTTTGCGTACATCCTTTTTATAACTTGGTTACGACGTTTTATTGCTAAATCAGGATTTTGATAAGGAGAATAAATAGATGGAGCTTGTGGTAAACCTGCTATAAGTGCAGCTTCAGGTATGGTTAAATCTTCTAGCTTTTTATCAAAATAAACTTCTGAGGCAGCCGCTACACCATAGGCTCCTTCTCCCAAATAAACATTGTTTAAATACATAGTAAGAATTTCTTCTTTTGTCCAAGTTTTTTCAATTCTTCTTGCAAGTATTAATTCTTTAATCTTTCTAGTGTATGTTTTTTCCGAAGACAAAAACAAAATTCTTGCTAATTGTTGGGTAATAGTACTCGCTCCTTGTTTGGAACGCCCTGCTTGTAAATTTACTAAAGTAGATCTTAAAAGCGCAGTTAAATCATAACCTTCATGCTTATAAAAATTCTTGTCTTCTATAGATATAAATGCTGTTTTCAAAAGAGTTGGTATTTCTTGTGAATTAACTTTTGTAATTTTATAAACTCCAAAGGTTTTTATTACTACATCATCAGAAGATATGATTTGTGTTACGTGATTGGGAATAAATTTTTCTAAATTTTTTATTGGTTTTAATGAACCCATGTAAAAATTGAACACAATTGCTCCAGATATAATTATCATTAATATGGTTGCAACTATGTAAGAAATAAATCCTTGTTTGTATCTTCTCATAATCAAATTCTCTTTTGTGTAAAACCATTTATATTCTAATACAGACCTTTTAGATGTACAATCAAAGATTATTTTTAATAAAAAAAATTCACACTTTACAATAAAAATTCTTTTGTTATAATCAAATTGTGAAGGGTAATCCCCGGTAGCTCAATGGCAGAGCATTCGGCTGTTAACCGAAGGGTTGTAGGTTCGAGTCCCACCCGGGGAGTTTTAAAACTTTTTAACTTCCCCGTATGATGTGGGAGGTTTTTTTGTTTCTTGGAACTAGTGTTTCGTTTTTATTAAAATGTACATGAGTGTTGATAATTTTGTTTTTTTTATTGATATTTTTGATTGTTGTTATGTTTTTGTGTTTTATATTTTTATAGTATGCAACATAACAAATAGTAGTTTCTTTGCCTTTTAAGTAGCGGTATTTTTGATTTTTTGGTATTATAAACGAGAAAAGAGGAATAGTATCATGAAAATGTCAAAATTATTTGTGGAAACTTTGAGGGACTTTCCTTCTGATGCAGAAGTCGTAAGTCACAAAATGCTTGTTAGAGCGGGTTTTATAAGGAAATTAACAAATGGAGTTTATACATATCTTCCGTTAATGTGGAGAGTTTTGAAAAAAGTTGAAAAAATTATTAGAGAAGAAATGGATGCTTCTGGGGCACAAGAATTACTAATGCCTATTATTCAACCTGAAGAATTATGGAAAGAATCAGGTCGATGGGATGTTTACGGAAAAGAATTAATGCGCTTTAAAGACAGGCATGATAGGATGTTAGCTCTTGGCCCTACGCATGAAGAGGTTATTACTTGGGTTGCAAGAGAAGGTATTCGTTCTTACAGACAATTACCTGTGAATTTATATCAAATTCAAAATAAATACCGAGATGAAATTCGTCCGCGTTTTGGTTTGTTGCGTGGACGTGAATTTATAATGAAAGATGCTTATAGTTTTGATGCTAGCCAAGAAGGATTGGAAAAATCCTATGAAATTATGGCACAAACATACACTCGTATATTTAAACGTTGTGGACTTGAAACAAGAATGGTTAGAAGTGATTCTGGGGCAATAGGTGGAAGCTTAAGCCATGAGTTTATGGTATTAGTAGAGACAGATAGTGGTGAAAATGACGTCCTTTATTGTGAAAATTGTGATTATGCATCAAATACAAATCACGCAAAAACTGAAATGCTTCCTGCTGTAACAAATGGAGGTTATACAAAATTTGAACTTGTTTCTACTCCAAACATCAAAACGATAGAACAACTAAGTGAATTTTTGAAAATTGAACCATCCGTAATTTGTAAGTCTATAGTTTATATAGTAGACGAAAATCCTGTTTTAATAATGATTAGAGGAGATCAAAATTTAGAAGAAACAAAATTAAAAAATGTTCTTCGAGCAAATGAACTCAGAATAGCTAGTGCTTTAGAAATAAAAGAATATCTTGGAGTTGAGGCAGGTTTTGTAGGTTTAAAGCATGTTAAATGTAAAGTAATTGCTGATTATAGTGTAAAAGATCTAAAAAACTTTGTAATTGGTGCAAACAAAGCAGATGTTCATTATATTGGTGCAAATTGGGGCATAGATTTTGATTTACCTGAACTTTTTGATGTAAGACTTTCCCAAAAAGGTGAAGCTTGCCCAATTTGCGGAAAACCTTTGAAAATAACTCAAGGAATAGAAGTAGGAAATATTTTTCAATTAGGAACTAAATATTCAGAAAAAATGAATGCGAAATTTAGTGATGTAGATGGAGTCGAGAAACCCTTTATTATGGGGTGTTATGGGATAGGTGTCTCCAGAACTGCTGCAGCAGCTGTAGAAAAATTCCATGATGAATTTGGAATTAAATGGCCAAAGCAAATTGCTCCTTATGAGATAATAATTATTCCTGTAAATGTGTTGGATGAGCTTCAAATGAAAGTGGCGAATGAATTATATGAAAAATTTCAGAATGCCGGCATAGAAGTTTTGTTAGACGACAGAGACGAAAGAGCCGGAGTAAAATTCAAAGATGCAGATTTAATAGGTATTCCTGTAAGAATTACAATAGGGAAAACTATAAAAGAAGGATTAGTTGAATTTAAATTGCGCATGTCCGGGAATATGGAAAAAGTTGAACCTGAAAAAGCTTATAAACTTACTCTTGATTATTTAAATAGTGATAGTGTATAATTTACACATTGTGTGGGTGGGAAATGATTTTTTCAAAATTTTTTAACAAAATAAAAAGCTACAAAGAAAAAATTAATGAATTTGAAAATGTTGTAAGCGAAGAACGTTTAACTTTTTCCCAAGTAATGGAAAAGAATGCGGCATTACAGCTTGAAATTACGCAAAGAATGGAAGAATTACAGCAAGCTAATAAGAGTATTTTGACTTTGCAAAATATATGGAGCACAATGAATTCTTCTGAACCTTTAAATGAAGTTTTGCGAACTATTGCCCAAGGAATGACGCAAAATTTGGGTTATTTAAGTGCTGCTATTTTTCAACTTTTTGGTGATGGAAAAGATGCTTATTTAAAAATAAGAGAAAATTCATTAACTGATAGTATGAAAAGTATAAAAAATTTATTAAATAAAAATGTTTCAGATTTTTCTGTTTCTGTAAAAAACAAAGAAAATCTTCTGATAAAAGCTATTTCGGATAAAGAAATTGTTATAGTAAAAAATTTTGAGGATTTATTTATAGGAACAAATTTTGACATTAATCCATCCAAAGCTAAAGAACTAAAAGATATACTTGCAGATAAAGCTGTTGTTTTAATTCCAATTATTTTTCAAAAGAAAGTTTTTGGTTGTTTGCTTGTAATTTCTCCAAGAAAAGAAATAGGTGATACAGAAATGAACTTTTTGAATTTGTTTGCAAAGCAAATAGAATTAGCTGTAACTATTGCAGATTTATTTCAAACTATAAAACAACAAGCAATAACTGATGGATTAACTGGTTTATATAACCGAAGACATTTTGATCAATGCCTTGTCAACGAGGCCAAGCGTTCTTTACGCTTAAAACAACCTTTTACGTTAATAACCTTAGATTTGGATCATTTAAAAAGTATAAATGATAATTTTGGTCATTCTGCAGGTGATGCTGCAATTATAGGTATTGCGACTGTATTGAAGCAAAATGCAAGGGTAATAGATATTCCTTCTCGTTTTGGTGGCGAAGAATTTGGAGTAATTCTTCCTGGAGTTGATATAGAAGGAGGAAAAATTGCTGCAGAAAGGATGAGAGTTGCTATAGAAAGTACTCCTCTTGAAGGTGTAGGGCAAATTACTGCCAGTATTGGTGTAGGAACTCTTTTAACGCATAGTGATAATGTTCAAGAATTGGTTGAATTGGTTGACCAAGCTATGTATCGTGCAAAAAGAAATGGAAGAAATCAAGTGCAAATTGCTCAAGCTTGGGATGAAAATATATGGAAAAGGCAGGCTCTTGATTCGCTAATACATCTTTTGGCGCAACGTATGATACCTTTAGATGAAAAGCTTTCTGAAGAATTAATTGAAAAACTTAAAAATACAAATACTAATGATAAAAATATTGATGATATTATTTTTCTTGTTATAGATGAATTTGTTAATATTTATAAGCCTTTTTACCAAAGAGGCAATATTAAAGAAAAAATAGAGCTTATTGTAAAAGTAGCAAAAGCTTTAGATGTTACTCCTGAAGATATAGACAAATTCAAAATGGCTGCGATGGTTTTTGACATAAGTAATGTTATGCTTCCTGAAAGTATTTTGTTAAAAGAAGGTCCTTTAAGTGATAGTGAAAAAGATGAAATCTTGAAACATCCTCTTGTTGCTGCAAAAGAAATATTAGCTCCTGTAGGAACAGCTTCTAATATCATTGCTTTGTTAGAACATTGGAATGAATATTATGATGGCTCAGGTTTCCCTGGTATTTTGAGAGGAGAAGAAATTCCATTGGGAACAGCTATTTTGGTTGCAGTAAATGCTTATTTTGCTCTTACAAGTCAACGTCCATATAGAAAAGCCTTCTCCAAAGAAAATGCATTCAAAATTCTCGAAGAAGGCGCAGGAAAAAAATGGAATCCGCGAGTAATAAAAATTCTCAAAAAAATAGTGTAAATTTATTTCAAATAATCTTTTAAATGTTTTGCTTCAGGAGAAAATCTTAATTTTCGTACGGCTTTTTCTTCTATCTGGCGTATTCGTTCTTTGGAAAATCCTAATTTTGTTCCAAGCTCTTCTAAAGTTTTTGTTTTACTGTTACCTAAGCCAAAACGTTGTTTAATGATTTCTTGTTCTCTATTTGTTAAAATTTTCAATATTTCATTCATGTCCGTTTGGAGCAAAGATTTTTCTATTTTAATATCTGGATTTTTTGTTTCGTCATCTGGTATGTAGTCTTCTAGATTAATTTCATCTCCTATTGGCATATCAAGACTCATAGGTTCTCTTGACATAGCTTTTCTTATGTGAAAAAGTTTTTCTTGAGTAACATTTAATTGTGAAGCAAGTTCTGTATCTGTTGGTTCTCTATTTAATTTTGCAGAAAGTTCTGAGTGTACACGTTTATAGTTTCTTATTTTTTCTGACATGTGAACTGGAATTCTGATTGTTTTAGAATGATTTGCTATAGCTCTTATTATTGTTTGTCTTATCCACCAAGTTGCATAAGTTGAGAACTTGAAGCCTCTTTTGTAATCAAATTTTTCTGCTGCTTTAATTAAGCCCAGACTACCTTCTTGAACCAAATCCATAAATAATACTCCTTGTCCTACGTATTTTTTGGCAATACTTACAACGAGGCGAAGATTTGCTTGTATTAGTTTGTCTCGAGCAGTTTTTGATTGTTTTGGATTACCTTCTTTAATTAATTGTGCAATTTCCATTTCTTCTTGTACTTTTAGCATTTTTTTCTTGCCTATATCTTTAAGATACATTTGAAGTACATCATCTGAATTATCAGATTTTAAATAATTGAATGTTTTAATTTCATCTTCATTAGTAATAAAACTATCTTGTTCTAAATTATTGTAAATATTATTGTTTATTATCATATTGGTTCCTTTTTATACTTCTAAACTAAATAAAATGTACAACAATTTGTTGTGTAATTACCCATGTAGACGATAGACAAATGTATTTGTTTCATAGAAATTTATTTGTTCTTTTATAGTTTGCTCTGTGTGATATAATGCAATTATGATAATTAGCGGGTGTGATGGGAATTTAAAAATAAATTTGTTGGCAAAACAAGTTTCTGATTTAATTTTGTCAGGCGTAAATACTGATAAAATTTTAATACTTTGTCTGAATAGTTATAAAAAAGAAAAAATATTGTCTCAAATAAATGATATTCTTTTTGCCAATAAAAGTTGTGGATATTCGCAAATAAATATTTCTACTTTTTCAGGTATTGTTTATAATTCAGTTCAACGAAATTGGGTAAATATAGAAAAAATATTATCTGAAAAAAATGGGAAAACATTGATTTATCCAACTTTAAGTGGATTAGATATTGCACAATATTTTTTCAGAAATATTATAAAAGAAGAAGATTTTAAAGATTATTTTTCTAAAAAAAATCTTATGCATCAGCTTTTGCGCAGATACAAACTTATTGTAGAAAATTCTCTTTCAGAAAAAGAAATTATTCAAAAATCTCAAATTATTGGAGAAAGCTTTGCTGCTAATGCTGCTAGTGCAATAAATAACTACAAAATTAGATCTTCTCAAAATAGAATTTTTGATAATTTGAAGCAAATTTCTTCTTTTATGTTTTTACTAAAAAAAGGTTTAATTAAAGATTTTAATAAAATTGAATATTTTTTTGCGGATGATGTGGACGAATATAATTTTGCAGCTTTTGAATTTTGTAAATTTATGATAGAAAATACTCAAAGTAATATTTACTTAGACAAAAATGGCTGTTCTAGAAAAGGTTATTTGTGTGCTTATACTAATGTTTACAAAGATTTAGTAAATGAATTTAAACCTACTGAAAAAATGTTAGCTTTTAAGCCTAAATTATTAGAAGATGCAGAAAATTTGGCACAAAATATTGTTTCAAATAAAAAATTAAGATTAAACAATTTTGAAATACATTCATTTTCAAAAAGATTAGAAATGGTAGAGGCAGCAACCCAAAAAATTTTAGAATTACTTGCTAAAGGTGTTAATATTTCTAAAATTCAAATAATTACTCCATTAATTGATGAAAATCTTATTTATTCTTTAAATGAATTTTTCAAGAGTAAAAATATAAAACTTCAACTTTTAACCGGTAATAGTAAAATTACTGAAGATCTTTATGTTTATGCTACCATAACTATTTTAGAGTTGTTAAATCCTCATTGGGGAATGAAACCTAATTCTTTTGATGTAAGAATTTTGCTAAATGAAATATTAGGGCTTCCTATTTTTGAATGTCAACAGTTTATAGTAGACTACGAAAAAAATGGTTTTTTACTTAATAAAAGTGATACAGAATATCTTGCCTATAACAATTTAATTGATTTGTTAAATAATGAAAAACTTAAGAGTGAATCTATATTGACTCAATTTGAGAAAATTTTTGCTGTTTTAATTGCTCCTAATATGAAGTTCAATGCTGATTTTGAGCCTATAAATCTCTTTTTGAAGTCTATTAATGAATTTGAAAAAATTAAAGAAAATTTTAGGGAATATTACCAAATAACCCTTACCCCAAAAGATTGGTTGTTGCATATAAAAAGTTCAATTGTTTCTCAGAATCCATCTAAACCTGCTCATATTGATGAAAATGCATTAATTTTGTCTACTGCTCAAAAAATTGTAGATTTTTCTCTGGAAAGTGATTATCAAATTTGGTTAGATATAACTTCTTCTGAATGGATTAAAGAAGACACAGGAACTATATATAATTCTTGGGTTTTTCAGAAAAATTTTAATGAAATTAAATACACAACCGAATTGAACAAAAAATTAACTTTAGAAAAGGCAGCAAGTCTTTTGCGTAAGCTTATGCTTTGTGCGAAAGAAAAAATTATTGCTTATTCAAGTGTATACGATGTATCTGGTCGTGAAAATTATGGAGAACTTGCAAATTTTGTATTATTAGAAGAGCAAATGGGAAAAAAATTTGAATTTACTCCAAGAGATGACCAAAAAGAAATATTGAAATATAAAGCAGGAAAGCTTGCGGTTCCAGCTGTTCCTGGTGCTGGAAAAACTACGGTTATGTTAGCTCTTTTGTTTGAACTTATACAAAATGGAGTAAATCCTTCCGAAATATTAGTTTTAACTTATATGGAATCTGCAGCTCGTAATTTTTTGAATAAATTTAAAAAAATAACTTCTGCAAGGATTAATTTGCCTCAAATTAGTACAATTCATGCTTTTGCATACAAAATATTGATGGAAAATAATAATTATGCTTTGGTAAATTTACCGGAGGATTTTTCTATTTGTGATGATGCTCTGAAAACTGCAATTTTAAAAGAAATATGTGCTTTTAACTTACCAATAGGCGAAAATCTTGAAGAATGGGCTTCTTTAGTTTTATCAGCTATTTCCAAAGTAAAAATGAATGGATTAGAAGATAAAATTTTCAACAATAAATTTAAGCGAGATATTTTCTTACAAGATTTTATTTTGGTTTATACAAAATACAAACAAAAACTTAAAGAAAAGGCTTTGCTGGATTATGATGATTTATTAATTTATGCAATCTCGCTTTTACTTAATAATTCTGATGTTGCAAATTATTATCAGGAAAAATTCAAATTTATTATTGAAGACGAAGCTCAAGATTCAAGTATTATTCAGCAAAAATTTATTTCTATACTTAGTGGAAAATACAATAACATAATCCGATGTGGAGATGTTAACCAAGCAATTTTGGGGACTTTTAGTAATTCTGATGTAAATGGATTTAAAAAATTTATAAAAGATAACAAAAAAATTGAAATGTTTCGTTCTCAAAGATGTTCAAAAAATATATATGAATTAGCTAATTCACTTATAAGTTACACAAAAAAAATACATTTTATGAAAGATGCATTTTATGATTTAAAGATGCAAGAAGTAAAAGGAAAAAATCCAATTTCTGCTGATAGAATTTCATATTATGAAGTTGCTGAACCTATAGACGAAAAAGAAATGATTTTAAATGACATAAAAACTAAGTTATCAGTTGGAGAAAAGCTTCCTTCTATTGCAATTCTTTTGCGGACAAATAAGCAAGTATCAATTTGGGCTAATTTTATTGAAAAACAAGGTACAAAAGTATTATGCAGAGGCGATAGTTACAGACAAAAAAAGGTTTTTAACTTTATTTTGTGTGCAATGGAACTTTTTTTAAGACCTTGGGACAATAAGATTGTTGCCAAATTTTACAAAGAATTTTGCAGTATAGATTATTACAAATTTGATAAAAATTTTCATGATTTTATAGAAAAGAGCGAAAATATATTTTTAAATCCTAGTTATTTTAAAAATTCAATTTTTAGAAACAATAAAGATGCTGAAAATTTTTGGTGGGAAGCATTTTCTATAGTAGAAAGTAGAACATTAGATATTCAAGAAATTGTAATTGCTTGTGCAACACGTTATTTTACAGATATTGTAGACAAATCTAATGCGTATCTTTTTTCTGTTTTGATAAAACGTTACACAAATACACTTATTTCTGACGATAAGTTTTGTTTAAATTACATACCTGATATGATAAAATATTTTAAAAATTTATTTTCTCAAAATACTTTAAAAGGTATAAATTTATTTGCAAAAGAGGATGAAGATGAAGATTTAAAAGGTTTTGTTCAAATTATGACAATACATAAAGCAAAGGGAGCAGAATTTGATTATGTTTATTTACCAGAATTTACAGATTTTAACTATACTTTAAATTTTTCTCAATCTGCTTCACGTATCCAAAAACGCAAAAAAAGTCTTTTATCTAAATTAGACAAATTGCTTTATGGAAAAGAACCGGTTGTTTCGCAAATCGCAAAAGAAGAAATTGAGGAAACATTGCGTTTGATATATGTAGCAATTACTAGAGCCAAAAAGGGATTAAAATTTAGCTACAGCAAAAAAAATGAATTTAAACGAAATAATTTACCCGTAAATATTATAAAAGAATTAATTGAAAATAACGAAGATAAATAATTGCGCGTCCTAGAATTATTTTATTAATAAATATAGCTTCTGCATAAGATTTATTGTATGATTACAAATATGATTGAGCCAAACAGAATAAAACAATTAAAAGAATTTTTAGATTCTATTGATATAAAAATACCACTAGAAAATGTTAATATTGCATTAACTCACAGTTCATTTTGCAGAGAAAATAATTTTCCATATGAATTGTGCAATGAACGTTTAGAATTTTTGGGTGATGCTGTTTTAAAAATAATAATAAGTGATTATTTATACAAAAGATTTCCTAGTTATAACGAAGGAGACTTATCCCAGATACGTTCTTATATTGTGAGCGATGAGACCTTGGACAAAATTGCAAGAAAAATTAAATTACCAGAATATTTAATTTTAGGCTACTCAGAAGAAAACAATGGAGGTAGATGGCGTAGTTCTACTATAGCTTGTGCTTTTGAAGCATTTTTAGGAGCTTTATATCTTGAAGATGGGCTAAAACAATCTTATAAATTATTGGAAAAACTTTTCGATTCTGAGGTTACTTCTGTAGATGCAGATGGAGCTAAAAGCAACTATAAGGCTCTTTTGCAAGAATATTTTCAATCTATTTCTAATTCTGTTCCTAGTTATATTTTGACTAAACAAGAAGGTCCTCCGCATAATAGAACTTTTTATGTAGATGTATTTTTTGAAAATGATTTTTTAGCTTCAGGCAGTGGAGTAACTAAAAAAACTGCGCAAAAAGAAGCAGCTAAAAAAGCTTGCGCAAAACTTGGACTAATTAAACAACAAGGAGAAAATAATGTCTAATATTCTTGTAGCACCATCAATTTTATCTGCTGATTTTGCAAATCTTGAGCGAGATATTAATAAAGTTGAAAAAGCCAATGCTGATTGGATTCATGTAGATGTGATGGATGGACATTTTGTTCCAAATATTTCAATTGGTGTGCCTGTTGTGAAATCAATAAAAAACGTAACAAAATTACCACTTGATGTGCATTTAATGATAGAAAAACCGCAAAAATATATAGAAGCATTTGCTTTGGCAGGTGCTAATATTTTAACCATACATTATGAAACAGTTCCAAATCCAAAAGAAGTTTTAAACTTGATAAAAAGTAATGGAATGAAGGCTGGAATTTCAATTAAACCAAAAACATTAGCTAAAGTTTTAGATCCCTTGTATGATTATTTAGATTTAATTTTAGTGATGACTGTTGAGCCTGGATTTGGCGGGCAAGAATTTATTGCTGATTGTGCAATGAAACTAAAATATTATAAATCATTAAATTTGGCAAATATTTATTTGGAAGTTGATGGTGGAATAAATGAAAGAACTGCCAAAATTGCCGTTGCTAATGGCGCAAATGTTCTTGTAGCTGGAAACTATATATATCAGGCTCCTGATGTAAAAAGAGCGATAGAATCGCTAAAAGATTAAAAAATTATTTTTCTATTTTAATTCTTCCATCCGGTTTGATATCAATTTTATTGTCTTCTTCTTTTTCTCTTAGTAATTCAATAGTTGCTTGATAATCATCCCATTCGAATTTTTGAATTCTTTTTTCAGGTGCATAAAGCATTTTTAATCTGTCAGGTCCTCCTGCAAAAAATGATCCATATGCAACAGTAAAGAATTTTTCTGTTGAAGGATTGTTTTCATCAAGTTTAATTTTTTTGTCTTTTTCAATTAAATAAACATCTTTAAGTTGGTTATCTTTGTCTATAGTATATGTTAAGCCCGAAACTTGCATGTTACCTATTTTGTCGGGTTTGTTGGCAGGTTTATTTAAACTTGCTTTGAGCGCATCTATTACATCTTTTTCACTAAATTTGTACATTGCAACTGAATTTATATAAGGTAATGCTGTATGTATATCTCGATTTGTTATGTTTCCTGATTTTAAATCAATTTTTTGGCAACCTTTGTTGTGAAAAGCTATTTGGGCTCCAGATTTTTTTCTTATTGCATCAGCCACAAAACAAGATAAAGGATGTTCTTCAAAATCATTTGTCATTCTTTTTAAGGGAGTTACTAATTCACCTAAATTTTCAAGTTTTTCACAAGCAATATTTTCAATATATTTTACTATAAGACTTTCGTTGTAGTTTTTAGTTGAATTAAGATTGTTGTTTGCTGCTTTAATAATTCCGTTTTGGTCAAAAACTACATCAAGAATCCCAAATTTATCTCCATTTTGTCCTGCTTGAACAATAAGTACCGGTTCACCTGTTTTTGATGCAAGATAATTTTGTCCTGCTTGTACTCCATTTATTTCATGATGAGAATGTCCTCCAACAATAACATCTATTCCGTCAGTCGTTTGGGCTAGCTTTTTATCTTTATCAATACCTAAATGGGAAATTAAAATAATTTTATTTATTCCTTGTTGTTTTAATTTGTTAACTTCTTTTTGAATGGCATTTACTGATTGTTCAAAATTCATAAAACCTATGTCTTTGCAATCTTCTTGAGTATCTTTAGATGTTGTATCCATAATATCTGCTGCTGTAGCTCCAATTACACCATATTTATTTCCATTTTTTTCTATAATTGCGCTTTTTACAAGCCTTTTTGCATCTAAATCATCTTGAAAATTGTTTCCGGTTTTGTAATTTAAATTTGCCGTAAAAACTTTGAAAATGTTATTATTCAAAAAAGATGATAGTTGTTTGGTTCCCATATCCAGTTCGTGGTTACCAAATACCATTCCATCCAAATTTAATGAATTTAAAAATATACCTATAAAATTACTTTTATTTCTTCCTATATACGAATCTCCTGCACAAAATTTGAAAGTGTCAAAAGGTTGATTTCGAACCATTTCGTCAAATTTATCAGAAGCACTTTTAAGTCTTTTGGCTCCTTTTATATTAGAATGTAAATCATTAAAGTAAAAGATTTTTGCTCTAACGTCATTGTTGTTTAATGTATTTATCATTGAAAATTACCTAGCAAACCTTGCATTTTGATTAAATCATGTAAATAGAAAAAATTGCTTTAAAATTTTCTAAAATTAACATTTGTAAATTAATGTTATTTAAGCAACATTAAGATTTTATAGTTTATTTTGCTATTAGTAAGGTTTTGTGTATAATTTTCTTGTTCGGTTAAATGAGGCGAGTAAAATATGCACGATCACGATAATTATACAAACAAGAATATTTTATTACTTTTGGAAAATAAAACGGAAGAATTCGATGATAGAATTGCATTAGGAATAAAATCTTATCTTGGTTGGAAAGAATTATCATTCAAAGGAGTTGGAATTCTTTCCAGAAGGCTTGCTAATTATCTTATAAAAATTGGTGTTGAAAAAGGTGATAAAGTTGCTATATTATCTGAATCTATGCCTGAATGGGGAGCAACGCTTTTTGCTAACGTTTTGGCGGGGGCAATAACTGTTCCTTTGGATATAAAACTTACTATGTACGAACTTACTTCAATTTTGTCTGATTGTTTACCAAAGGTTTTACTTGTTTCTAGTGCTTATTTAGACAAAGCTTTGGAATTGCAAAAAAATATTGCTTCAATAGAGCATATTGTAGTAATAGATGATACGGCTCCTAAAAGTGAATTTCCAAGTTTGTATACAATTGCAGATGAACCCGACAGAAAATGGCGTCATAGAGCTCCCAATAAAACTGCTTTGATTATTTACACATCAGGCACAACAGGTAATCCTAAAGGAGTTGAAATTACTTTCAAAAATGTTATTTCTCAATTAGATTCAATTACAAAAGCTTTTCAATTTGGTTCAAATGATCAAATGCTTTCCATATTACCCATGAATCATTTATTTGAATTAACTGTTGGATTTTTGTCTTTTTTAAATTTTGGAACTTCTATTTATTATTCAAAAAGTTTAAAACCAAAAGATTTATTCAAAGTTTTACAAGAAAAACAAATAACTTTTATGATTGTTGTTCCAGCTTTTGCGAAACTTTTAAAAGCAGGAATTGAAAGTGAAATATCTCAAATGAAACCTTTGAGAAAAGCTGTTTTTAGTGCCATGTATCAAATTGCAAAATACATGCCTCAATGCGCTAAAAGAGTTATGTTTAGAAAAATTCATCAAAAGTTTGGTGGACGTTTTAAAGGAATGATTTCTGGTGGCGCTCCTTTAGATTTGTCGGTTGCTAAGTTTTTTAATAATATAGGTATTACTGTTTATCAAGGGTATGGTTTAACTGAAGCTAGTCCAATTATTTCAGTTGAAACGGCAAATAAAAGAAGACTTGGATCAGTAGGTCCTGTAATTAACAGTGTGACAGCTAAAATAGATCCTGAAACAGGAGAATTGCTTGTAAAAGGTGATGGAATTATGAAAGGTTATTATAATAAACCCGAATTAACTGCCGAAACGATTACTCCTGATGGATGGCTTCATACAGGAGATATTGCTCGTATTGACAAAGATGGTTTTATCTTTATTACTGGCAGAATTAAAAATATGATTGTTCTTAGTGGCGGAAAAAAAGTTTTTCCTGAAGAAGTTGAATCTGTTTTGGAAAAAACTGATAAATTTGATGAGGTTTGCGTGTTTGGTGCAAACAGACAAGGTGGACAAAAAGATGGAACAGAAGATGTTTGTGTAGCAATATTGCCTTCTGAAAAATTGCTTGAAACATGCGAAAATGAAGGACAAATAGAAAAAGCTGTTAGGGCAGAAGTTAAGCAATTATCCCAAAGATTAGCTTCTTATAAGCGCCCATTAACAATTTTTGTGGTTGAAGAACCAATGCCAAGGACTGCTACTCGAAAAATTAAGAGAAATGATGTTAAAAAGATGGTTTTAAAATAAATCGAACAAACTAAAATCTCTTTCTTTGGCTTCTTTGTCAGCTTCTTTTTTGGCTTCCGCTTCTTCTGTTGCATGGTCAGCCATTTCTTGTGCTATTTCTTTTTCTATTTCACAAGTTTCTAGTCCGGCTTTTGCTTCTGATATGCCTGTTGATATTTTTGTCTGTTCAGCGTACAAACTATCAATTTTATCCCTTAGTTCTGCGATTTCTCCAGTTGCTTTTTCGAGGACACTTCTCTTTGATGCGGCATCTTTTTCTAGTTGAGCCGTTTGTTTTTCCAGTGCTTCTTTCTCTTTTTGGGCTTCTTTTAATTTTTCTGTCGCCTTTTCTTTTTCTTTTTTATATAGTTCTAAATCTTTATTTATTCTTTCAAGTGTTGCTTTTTCTTTTTTTAATGATGCTTGTTTGTCTTTGAGATTCTGTTTTTTTGTTTTTAGTTCTGATTCTGCTGCTACAAGCTCTCTTTTTGCTTCTTCCACTTTGGCTTTAAATTCGCTTTTGTTTTTCTCTGGGGCATTGTTGTAATTTGCTTCTGCTTTTGCAACGTTTTGTTTAGCATTTGAAACGTTTGTTTCTTGTGTGGCTACTTCTTCTTGAGCTTTAGTTACAGCTTCTTTTGCTACATTAACTTTTGCATTTTGCGTATTGCGTTCATTTTCTTTGTCTTTTACTTTTGTTTCATATTCTGTTTGAATCTTTGTTTGTTCAGTTATAATCGCATTTTGTTCGGCGATTTCTTGTTTGTTTTTTTCTAGTGCAGATTTTGCTTCTTTGTATTCTTCAAGATATGTTTCAGTTTCGCCGTTTACTTTGTTTATTTCGCTGTCTAAATCTGAAATTTCATCGTTTACATTTTCAAGTTCTGAATTTTTTGTCTCAAGAGTTTGTGTTAGATTAGTTTCTCTTGCTTGAGCATTGTCAAATTTTTTCTTGGCTTCGCTCACTTCTGACTCATATTCCTTGTTGTATTTTAATTCTTTTGATGAACTTGTCCAACTTGAAATACCATCTAATAGTTTTGAGCCCACTTGTACAGAACTGTTTGTTCCGTTAGATTGTAAAGCCGTTCCAATTGTATTCTTAGTTGTTGATAAAATATTTCCTATTGCTTGTGGAAAACTACCCTTTAGGAGACCTTGCAATAATTGACTCCAAAATAATGATGATGAGCTTTCATTCGATGTTTCAATATTATCAATAGTTTTTAGTGAATTTAATTGAATACGTTTACTTATTGAATCCATATTATTACTGTAAGTTTCTTTTAAAGCAGATATCTCTGCATAAGTTGTATCTGCTCCGCCTTCTCCGGTTTTAATTGCATTTTGGGCTTCTTTTAGTGCTTGATTGAGAGCATTTTGAGCTTTTTGATAAGCTTCGTATGCTGCTTCCCAATCACAATTTGCTGCGTAAGATTCTGCGTTTGCAGCTTGTATTTTTGCTTCTCCCATCCAACCTTTTGCGTAAGATACAGAATTTAGATTTGTAGATGTAGAGGCTGATGTCGATAATTTAACATTATCTCCGGTATTTGTTGTTCCTGTTTTGCTATCAAAAATACTACTAGCATTCTTTATATCAGTGTTTAAATTGTTTATTTTTGACTTGTTGTCGTTAATTTCAAAAATTGTTAAACCTTCAATTTCTGCATTTGGCTTTTTTTCTGTGTTCTCTTGAGTTTCTGAAACTTTTGCAGAAGTTGCCTTTTCTAGACTTGAACTTAGCGTGCTACCTGATAATATACCAAATTTTTTTACTTCTTTTCCGCTTAAAGTATCAGAAATTTTTGTCGAGTTTGTCTTTCCCATATTTTGCGGCATGCTTATATTTATTCCATTATTTTTTATGGAATCTTTTTTCTTTAGCTCATTGTAAGTAATTTTTGGATCTATCATTGCTCTTTCTCTTCTGAATTTATAAGTATAAAATATATCCTATGTATATAAAAACTTTTGGCTAAAAAAAATTGCTTTTAAAATTTCTTGCTAAATAATCCATAAGATTTAGATTAAGTTAAATCGTGAGGTCGATTTTTCTTCTGCATAAAAATTTTAAAATTATTGTAGGGATTGGGGATGAAAAGAGAGTAATGAATCTAAAAGAAACTGATTTAGAAGATTTAAATAAAATTACTAATAAAATTGTGCATCCAAATAATAAAGAAGATTATCAATATTGTATAAAAGCTTATGCTTTTCGTTTAAACAAAGATTACGAAAAATCAATAAAAATGTATGAAAAGGCATTACAGATTGATAAAAGTAATATTGATGCGCTTAAAGGTATTGCGTTTTGCTATAAAAATATCATGCAATTTGATAAGGCAATTAAATATTACACACAAATAAAATACATTACCCCATTTGATCGTGCAGTTTATTATGAATTAGGGGTCTTAGAATACAATCGCAAAAATTACTTAAGATCCATAAAAAATTTTATTACGGCAATAAAACTTTATCCAGAATATTACGATGCTATTTATGCTTTAGGACAGGCTCACGAAGCTATAGAAGAATTTGAAATGGCCGAAATGATTTATCTAAAAATTATTGAAAATAGACCTTCTTATATTATAGCTTATAATCGTTTGGCAAATATGTACTTGAAATTAGCTGAATACAAAAGGGCAATAAAATATTTTAGAGAAATTTTAGCAGTTAATCCTGAATTTCATCGTAGTTATTTAGGGATAGCAATAGCTTTTGATAACTTAGGACATTATTTAGAAGCCAAAAGATATTACAAAAAATATTTAGATTTAAAACCTTTTTCTGAAGAAAAAGACTACATAATTGAAAGATTAAAAAAAATATGTCCGCAAAAAAATAAAAAACTTACAAATTTCCCGCATTTGGTTATTGTTAAATAATTAATAGAAATTTTTCTTGATTTTATCTTTTTCTTTTGAATTGGCCTTCTTGAAATATACTGAAGTTTAATGTAAAATCAAAAAATGCGATAAGGAAAAATTTCGTGAGTAATTTGTCTGAATTAGATTTTATATGGGAAATAAGTCAAACTCTTTCTTGTAATGTGCTTTCTGATGAAATAACTTATGGCCTGCAAAATATTTTTCGTAAATATATGGGAGTTGATACAGTAAATATAATTTTTTATGATAATGAACAAGAAATTTTTCTAAATTTTAATTCCAAAACACCTTTTCCTACCCAAATAGAAGAAAAAATATATAAAAATGTTTTTCAAAAAATAAATTCTACCATAAGATTAAATTTTATTCTTAATGATCAATTTTTTGTTATAAATGATGACTTTCATTTAGAATACAAAATAAAACTTAATAAAGGTTCAAATAAATTTTATATTCCACTTATGCAAAATTATAAATGCATTGGATTTTTAGAGCTTTTACAAGATTTCAACAAAGAAGACGCTGTGACAAAAGATATGGTAAAAGTACTTTTTATTGCAGCTTCTGAAGTTGCGAGCGTAGTTACTAATAAGAAACTTACTGATAAAATTTCAAAAATAGCAGATTTCTACAAAGCACAAAAAAATATTGCAAAAATTTTAGAAACTCAATATGAATATTCTTTTTTGATTCCGGTTATAGGCGAAATTTTAGATAATTTTGCTAAGGATTATTTTGCTTATATTTTTATGAAAAATAAAAATGGAAAATTTGAATTAGCTTGGCCTCTTAGATATGATAAAAAGCGTTTGAAGCCTATGTTAGAGCATGTTTCTGTTAAAAATCGTATAACTATTAATCAAGATGGAACTGCTGTGTTGTTTCCAATATATTTCGAAAATATTTTGCAGGGAGCTATTATAATAGACGGAAAAAGTAGAAAAATTTTGCGAGAAGATATTGATTTTCTTATGCAATTATCTATACAAACTGCCACTACATTGGATAAGGCTGGCGTATATGCAGAAATAGAAAAATATGCAACGCAAGATGCATTAACAAATCTAAATAACAGACGTTCATTAGATTTAAGAATCAATCAAGAAGTAGCAGTTGCCAAAAGAAAAAGCCTGCCTTTGTGTGTTATGATGTTGGATGTGGACTTTTTTAAAAAAATTAATGATTCATATGGACATTACGTTGGAGATGTTGTATTGAAAAAATTTGCCCAAATTATTAATGACGAAATTCGCGAATATGATTTTGCCGCAAGATACGGAGGAGAAGAATTCTTTATTATTTTGCCTTCCACAACTTTGAATGAGGCAAAATTAGTTGCTAATAGACTTAGAGAAAGAATTGAAAATGAAAATTTTGATATTTCTAAATTTAATGATGATGTAAAGTTTTTGAAAATTACAACTAGTATAGGACTAGTTTCTCTTTTGCCTGATATGGATGTGAAAAATCTTTACGTGAAGGTTGATAAAGCACTTTATGAGGCTAAAAAAACAGGAAGAAATAAGGTGATTGTATTATGAGAAATACTATTTTAAGTTTGTTATTCTTGTTATGTTTTGCAAGCAATGTGTTCGGAGTTGAATTTTTGCCAAAATACAAAGATAATTTTAAAAATTATGGAATAGGTTTGTATTTTGGTGATGGTGTTGCTACTGTATATGAAAAACCTAATGATACATCTACAATTATTGCAAAACTTACTTGGAATACAGATAAAGTATACATCAATGAAAGAGTAACAGAACCTAAAAATGTTTTTGCTGTTTTTTTGCCAACAAATGCTTTGTCAGGTTTTATTGCTATTGATGAAAATGATGAAAAATACACAAAGATTATTTATGATAATTCGAAACAATTAACTGGTTGGGTAAAAAATCCTCCTGATGTGAAAGCATATTACTGGCGGCAATTATTTTATAAATATGGTAGAACAAAAGGTCTTTATCTATTTGCGGATACTCCCAAATCTGATAAAGTGCTGAAACTTGCTCCAGAGGATGATGCAGAAATAAGTTATGAATTCATTTATCCTAAACATATTCGCCTTCAATTGATAAAAGGCAATTGGGCTTTGTTAAAAGTTGTTGATTATGATAATGAACAAAAAGTAGGCTGGTTTAAATGGAGAAATCCAGACGGAACATTAAACATGTTTCCAAAATTTGATGGATGAAAAGAAGTTAAAGTTAAATATTAATAGTCATTGTTGTTTGTTGCTACATGTTCAATGGCTTTGAAAAATCCAAAACAAGCACCTCCAATCAATGCCCATATACCTGCATTTTTGGCAATGCTTTTAACTGCTTTGAAATTGGATTTCATAAGCTCTCCGGCATTTAACAAAGTGTCTGTAATCATACTAATGGCACCTGCGCAGCCACTCACAAACAAAAAGGAACCTAATTCACTTTGTTTTTGAGTTTTGGGAATCTCACTAACATAATAATAATCAACCCCATCTTCAAAACTTCTTTTGAAGGTAATCGGAGTTGTCGTTAATTGTTTCCTGCCACCATGATTTGAAGAATAATTTTTTATTGCATCAATCATGACTATAATTCCTTATGTAAGTACTTACATGTTAACTTTTTTATCTATGGTTGTCAATTAAATGACTTACCGCTTTGAATATTCCACCAATCAACAGAAACACTCCTGCAATTTGCGGAATATTTTTAAACATTTGTTTTAAAGTAACAGGTTCGATTGTACTAGAAAATTTTGCACATGCATTTGTGCCTAAGTCCCAAGCTAAACTAAATGCAGATGCAGTAAGAATATTTTTGGCTGCCCAACTTGTGAATGTGTCTTCTTTGGGTCCATTAGGAACAATAACGTAGGTGGTACCTTTAAAATTGTTATTGCTTGTTTCTTGACTTTGTGCGTATGTTTGGCTCTTAGCCATTGGCATACTAATTGCTTGTGTTTTCATTTCTCACCTACACACGAAACCCCTCGGGAATCGTCTTTCTTTTTTCTACCATCTTATTAACAGATTATTATACCAGTATGTATTTAAAATTGCAAGCTTTTTTTTAAAATTTTTACTGCAAATTTATTTGAATTATTATTTTTTTTTAAATGCTTGTTATTATTGATTCTTACATCTATGTACTTGTTTGAAAATTACTCTTGTGTCGGATTTTTATTTTGATTTTCTCAGTTATTTTTCTAAATATTTGTTTGCCAAAAAACATGCCTGAATTTTTAATAGTTTTTAAAAGATTTGGCAAAAATTATAAAAAATTCATTTACGGAGGAATATTATGTTTAAAAAAAATTATGATTTCAAAAGAGCAAAAGATTTTTTTAATGATTATATAACCTATTCTATTAGTCCAATGGAACTTCTTTATATGTTAGATAATGAAGAAAAAGATTTCCAAGTAGTTGATTTGAGAAATTTGGAAGATTTTGAAATCTCTCATATTCCTACTGCTATACATATTTCCGAAGAACATTTGCTTGATAATTTAGATAAATTGTCTAAAAACAAAACTATTATTGTTTATTGTTATAATCAATTTTGCCAGCTTTCAGCTAAAAAGGCTGTGGAGTTAGTTAACGAAGGTTATAAAGTCGTAGATTTGCTAGGTGGGTTTAAAACTTGGATTAAATTTAGATTTAGAACAGAAAGTTGAAATTTGAGCAAAAATATTTTTGTTTGTATTTATATTTAATATAAATGAAACTCTTGATTTTTATTTTTGATAGTGTGAAAATAGTCTTGGAAATCAAAAGGTAAAGCAATGCATAATTCAAATTTCGTGAAAATTCAAGCTTGGTGGCTTCTGTCAAATGAGACAGGCGATTTGAGTTGGCATTAATTTGAATAATAACTTAAAGTATAAAGTAGCCTGTACTCATAAGATACAGGCTGTTTTTTTGTGAAAAATTATTCAAATTAAAGGAAATAAAATAAATGAAAATTGATAATATAAATTTAGGATTAAAAGTTGCAAGCAAAATAATATCTGTTCAAGAGGGCGGTTCTGGTTTGTCACATATGCGTTTTGTTCAAGATACTGGCACAGGACTTTTGCCAAAAGCTATTTTTGCTCGTTCAAAAGCAGATTTGCTTGAAAATAGTTTTCTTGAACTTTCTGAATCTGCTCTTGTTTATTATGGCCCTGCTATTTTAGGGCAAGGTATTTTTAGAAAAATGTATAGCAAAAATTTATCTAATACTTTGAAGTCTCAAATATCTGTTCCGGCAGTTGAACTAATGAAAAAAAATTTACCTGAAAATAGAAAAATATTACCTGTAAAAGCCGCAATAGCTCTTAGTTGTATGCTAATTCCTTTGGTAGAATTTTCTTTAAATTATTTTAAAAATCTTTTAACTTTGAAAATCTTTAAACAAGGAGATTTTACTGATATTGCAAATCTCGATAAAAACAAAAGCATTAATACCAAAAAGAATTTAAAAGTAGAGCAAAATGCAAAAAAGAATATTTTTGCTGCTTCTATTTTAGCTGTTGGATGTGTTGCTTTAAGCGGATTGCTCGCTAGATATGGAAAAACTTCAAAAATTCTTCAACACTTTTCTGAATTTATTCTTGCTCCTGGCACAAAACTTTTTAAAAATACTAAAAAACAAGATTTTGTTAATAAATACTTTAGTATTGATTTTGCTAACAATAATGGAAAATTAGCTCTAAGTAAAGGCCAATTAACCTCTTGTGTTCTTGTAGGTGGTTTAGGATATTTCGGTTCTGCAAAAGATAGAGGAAAGCAAAATTTTCTTGAAGTACTTTATAGAATGCCTTTGGTTGGATTTTACATAATTTGTGGCAATGAACTTTTAGAAAAGGCTTTCAAAAAAATGCTTTTAAATTTTGGTAAATGCACAGAAATAATAGATAAAAATCTAGATGTTCCCAAAATCAAAGACTTAATAGAAATAGCTAAAAAAATACAAACAAAAAAAGGTGGAAATTTTGAAGAAATTTATAAAAAATTACTTAAACAAAAGATTTTTATTTCTGCTGTTCCGTTTTTGTTTGGGATTGGTGTAATGGGATTTTTTGTCGCAGCATCTTCAAGATTTTTCACCCAATATCGTTATGATAAGGAAAAAGAATTGAAAAATATTGATAACCAAAATTTAGTTTTACCTCAAGTTTTTAGTCCTTTTCTACATTTTCGGGGAAAATATTAAGATTTATTTTTAATTTTCTATTTCTAAGTGTGTTTTAGGTTTATCATTAATTAATGCATTAATTACTCTTTTTAGTGCAATTTTAACGTGCGAATAATTTATTCCGCCTTGCATATATGCTACATATGGTTCTCGAAGAGGACCGTCTGCACTTAATTCAATAGTAGAACCTTCAATGAAACTACCTCCTGCCATAATTAATTTATCATCATATCCCGGAACCTCATCTGGAATAGGAGTAAGATATGATTCAATCGGACTTGCAGCCTGCAATGCTTTGCAAAATGCAATTAAAGGTTCTGGTTTTCCAAATTCAATGGCTTGAATTATATCAGTTCTCTTTGAATATGCATCAGGAGTGGTTTTAAAACCTAAATCAGACAAAAGTTTTGCTGCAAGTATAGCTCCTTTTACTGCGTCAATTACCACAGAAGGAGCCATAAAAATTCCTTGCAATATTAACCGAGATTGATTTAGCATGCTTCCTCCCTTTGCCCCTATTCCTGGAGCTGTCAGCCTTGTTGCCGCTAGTTCTACTAAATCAGCTCTTCCTGCTATATATCCTCCGCATTCAACTATGGATCCTCCAGGATTTTTAATTAATGAGCCTGCTATAATATCAGCTCCTACTTCAAGCGGCTCTTTTTCTTCAACAAATTCACCATAACAATTGTCTACAAAACATATGCAGTTAGGATTTTTGCTTTTTACTATGCGTATTATGCTGTCAATAGTTTGGATGTCTAATGATTTTCTTGTGGAGTATCCTCTTGAACGTTGAATTAGTACCATTGTGGTTGTTTGGCTGATATTTTGTTCGAGCTGTTCAAAATTGACATCAAGATTTTTTAACAATGGGATTTCTTTATATTTAACCCCAAAGCCTTTTAATGAAGCTTTTTGATTTCCTCTCTTCCCTATAACTTCTTCCATAGTATCATAGGGTGCTCCTGCAACTGATATTAGTTCATCGTTGGGTCTTAATATCCCAAAAAGTACACATGCAAGAGCATGTGTACCTGAAACAAAGTGATTCCTTACAATGGCGGATTCTGCTCTAAAAATATCCGCAAATAAATTGTCTATTGCAGCTCTGCCTATGTCATCATGCCCATATCCGGAAACATAAGAAAAATGTTCTTCTCCAATTTTGTTTTTAATAAAAGCATCAAGTACTTTTTCTTGATTGTAGTCTCTTATTTTATCATATTTTTGAAATTCTTTTGCCAAATCATTTTGAGTATCTTCTACTAATTTTTCAATATTTTCAATTTTTTGCATAACAAATCCTTCTTACAAAACTTGAAACCCTCCTGTAAGGAGGGTATCAACATTTTAAATTTTAATGTTTTATTGAGCTGCAGCTTCTTCTGTAGCTGCTTCAGCTTGAGCGGCTTTTGCTTCTTCTTCAGCTTTTTTAGCTTCTTCTAATTTTGCTTGAGCTTTTTTGGAAAGTTTTTCAACCTCTTTTTTTTGATAATTTAATGTGCCATCTTCATTACAATTATTGATAAGATATTGAACAGTTTCTGAAGGCTGCGCACCTTTTTTTATCCATTCTAAAGCTGCTTCTTTGTTAAGTTTCATTTCTTTAGTTTTAGGATTGTAGTAACCTAGTTCTTCAATAGGACGTCCTTCTCTTTTTTCTCTTGAATTAATTACTACAACTCTAAAATGGGGAGTTCTCTTCATTCCCATTCTTCTTAAGCGTATCTTTACCATGATGTTTTGTTTCTCCTTTTTAACATTTATTACTTATTGATACCACAAGCAAATTTAATAGACAAGTAGGTTGCGTAGTACTTTTATCTTTTTGTGCTATAATTATCATTGGAATTTAAAAAAGGAAGTTGTTTATGTTTAAAAATGGGAAAGTTTTTGGGAAATTTAACATTATTGATTTTTTTATTTTTATAGTTGTTTTGACTCTTCTATTGGGTGTTTTAGTTGTAAAAATGGGTGTTTTTAAGCCAGTTTCCAAAATATCTAAGGGAGTAAAGCCTGTTGAGTTTGTTGTCGTAACTAGAGCTTATGATATTACAGCTGAAAAAGAATTATTTGTAAAAGGTGAAAAAACTTTCATTACCATAAGAAATGTGCCATATACAGAATTGGAGATCGTTGAGGTGCAAAAAGAAAATATGAAGGAAATGTTTTTCAATTACGATAGACCTGAAGTACCCTATTTGATCAATAATGTAGCTTATCCTAATCGTTTCCAATATGTGGTAACATTAAAAGATAAAGCTCAAATTACTGATGATGGAGCTGTTATAGGTGGTAATAAAATTAAAATTGGTTTACCTGTTGATTTGGAAGGTTTTAATTATCGTTTAAGCGGTATGGTTTCTGATGTTAGAATAGTGGATGATGTGAAAGAATAAAATGTCTTTTTTCCATAGATTTTTAAATGTATTTAATCCAAATGAAGAGAAACTTAATAGTCTTGTTAATTCAAGTTTTTTAGGTTCTTTTTATAATTTGTTTACAAGATTTTTTGCGTTTTTGAGTGGAAGATTGGCTCCAAATTCCTTTTTTGTAAAAAATCTTGATAATATCTATTTTTTAGTACTTGCTGTATTGATTTTTGCTTTACCTTTTGCTAAATCTGGCATGCTGGGTTTAATTGCGTGTATTTTAGTATTTATAAGTTTGGTTAATTCATTATGTAGACATAAAAAATTTCATTTTAGTTCTATTCATGTTCCGGTGTTTTTCTATTTGGCTGTAATTCTTATCAGTGTTGGATTTTCTTCTCTGTTTTTGCCTAGTTTGAAAGGTTTTGTCAAAATTTTAATTTATATTTTTGCTTTCTTCTCTTTTTTTGAATTTTTGAAAAAAAACCCTGAAAAGATTTTTCCTGTTATTCTTTTAATTGCCTTGAGTTCTTGTTTGGAACTTTTGTTTTCTTTGAAACAAATGATTTTTGGGGTTGAGGCACTTGCAAGTTGGCAAGATACTAATCATGTTAATGCTGAGAATCTTATGAATAGAGTTTTTGGAACTTTGAAACCTTTTAATCCTAATTTATTCGCTTCATATTTGTTGGCTTCTGTTCCTAGTATTTTTGCTGTTTTTCTGTATAGCTTTATGAAAGGTAAGTTTAAGATTAGTATTCTTTTTGCTTTATTTCTCTTGCTTTCGCTTATAACTATTTTGCAAACTGGTTGCAGAGGAGCTTATATTGCTTTGTTTTTTGCTGCATTATTTTTAGTTTTTATGATTTTTAAAGCTTTTAAACATTATTTTATACAAAGAAGAAGTTTAAAGAAAATAATTTTGCTTTCGGCATTCTTAATTGTTTTATGCGCAGTGTTTGTTATTTTTAATTCTCCTTCTTTACTGCACAGGTTAGAATCAATTTTTACTCTGAGAGGTGATAGTAGTAATTCTTATCGTATGAATGTTTATATTTCAAGTTTAAAAATATTTTTTGATAATTTTTGGATTGGTATAGGACCGGGGAACACTACTTATCGTTTGATTTATGGCCTCTATATGGTTACAGGATTTGATGCTTTGGGTGCTTATAATATATATTTGGAAATGGCTGTTGAAAGTGGTATATTTGCTCCTATTGCTTTTTTGTGGATGATATTTTTAACATTTTTTAAATCTTTGAAAAGATTATTTGATTTTTCTGTAAAATATAAAATTATTTCAATTGCTTGTTTAAGCGCAATTGTAGCTATGTTAGTCCATGGCTTCTTCGATACTATATGGTATCGTCCGCAAATACAACTTTTGTTTTGGTTGTATTTAGCAATTTTAGCTGTTGTAACTATGAAGGGATTTGCTAATGAACAAAAATAACGTGAAAAAAATTTTGTTGATCAACTTTGGTGGAATTGGTGATGAAATTCTTTTTTTCCCTACAATAAAATCTGTTAAAAAAATTTATCCGCAAGCAAAAATTTATTTGGCATTAGAACCTCGTAGTAGAAGTGCAAAACATTTGTGCGCTGATGTGCATAAAATTTTGTGTGTTAATATAAAATCTAAATTTAAATATTTCGAAATTTTGAAATTTCTTATTAGAATTTGGTTAATAGGTTTTGATGTTGTTTTTTCAACTGGTTCTTCTAAAATAGTTTCTTTGCTATTGTTCTTAACTTTTATAAAAGAGCGTTATGGGTATACTTCTGATTGGAGTGAAAAACTTTTGACAAAATCAATTCCTTTAAACAAAAAACAATATGCGGCAATTATGTACCATGATTTGGTTAAAATAGTTGATCCTTTAGCAGAGTTTAGTTTGCCTGCAATTGATAATGTAATTGTGCCTGAAGTAAATTGTGATAAACCTATAGTTTTAATTCATCCAGGTGTTAGTCTGATGAGTTTGAAAAAAAATATAGTTAAAAGTTGGGATGTTAAAAGGTGGGCAAAACTTATTGATTTATTATTAGAAACTAAAAGATATAAAGTTCTTTTGGCGGGTGGTAGAGATGACGAAGAAACTATTGAAAGAATACTTTTTGTCCTTAATGCTACAAGAACTGATTATACAGATTTCAAAAATTTATATGGGCAAACAAAAAGTATCAAAGATTTTGTTTCACTTATAAAAATTTCTGATGTGATGGTTTGTGTTGATAGTGCTCCTATGCATATGGCAATTGCTCTTAATACCCCTGTAGCTGCAATATTTGGTCCTACAGATGAGAGATTGCTCGTTCCTAAACGTGATAATATAAAAATTTTAAAAGTAAATGATTTAAAATGCAGACCTTGTTTGTGGGAGAAAAGACAAACTTCTTGTGATACAAAAGAATGTTTGGAAATTCATACAAAAGATGTTTTTGATGCAATTGAAGGATTGTTGGAAAAATGCAAAAGTTGATTCTTGCTTCAGCTTCTCCTCGTAGGAGAAAATTGCTTTCTAAAATAGGCTTAAAATTTAGCGTTGTTCCGTCAAATTGTGATGAAAAAATAAACGATGACAATTTTACCTATGAAAAAATAGAAAATATTGCTATAAACAAAGCGAAAGACGTTGAAAAAAGAATAAAAGATGATGCAATTATTATCGCTGCGGATACGGTAGTGGTTTTGAATGGGAAAATTTTGGGTAAACCTCATTCAAAACAAGATGCATATAATATGATATCTGCTCTTAGTGGTAAGACTCATGAAGTTATTACAGCTATTGCTATGATTGATACACAAACAAAAAAAATTATAACAAATTCAAAATCAACAAGAGTAAAATTTAGGTATATAGCTGAAAATGAAATACAAAAATATATAGATACAAATGAACCATATGATAAGGCTGGAGCTTATGCTGCTCAAGGACTCGCTGCGATATTTATAGAGAAAATTGATGGTTGCTTTAATAATGTGGTTGGTATTTCTTTGTTTGAAGTTGATAAAATGCTAAAAAGCCTGGGATATTTTTCTTGTTAATAATAAATTGACAAATAACTGTGTGAATTTTATGGACGCTCTATGTAAATAGCATTGTCTAATGGCAAAATTTGGTTAATAATATTAGCTTTGCAAGCAACAAATATCATATAAATTCCATCACCTTGTTTCATTCCGAGATCTTCGAATGGAATTTGCATTTCCAATACTTCTGAGTGAAAATAATTTATATTGTGGGCTAGATTAACTTTCCACAAGGAATGTTCTATTGCCTCTGAAAATATTATTGGTAAAATTCTTTCTTTTGTCGTTGGTATTTGAATTTCGTGAGTGTAAACGTATTTTAAAATTTGAGGAACGCTTTCATTTTTGTTTCTTAGTCTAATACTTGAATAATTTTCTGCTTTTCTTTTGGCTAAATAAATAAAAAGTTCGTTTGGGTATGAAGAATGTAAATTCTTTTCCATAAAATATTTATTAAAGTCAAACATAACGTAAATATTGTTTTGGTCATTTCCAAAGCATATTTTATCTAGCATCTTTGTTAGTAAAGTTGGGCTTTGAGGAACTTCTATACATCCGGCATTCACCCAATCTTCAAATTCTTGTTCTTTTCCATCAATTTTGGGAGTTATTAAGCCCTTAGGATGTTTGGAAGGTTTACCTATAAATACCTCCAATGGCATTTCTAAATATTCTGGAGGTGTTAGACCTAAAATTTCATATACATTTTTTAAATGGGCTCGATACAGATGATCAAAAACTTCATCTTTTCCTGAATTGTTTGGTTCTCCATACCACCAAAACCAGTCACTCCCTTGCGCCATTAACAATTCATTTTGTGCTTTGTTTATTAATTCAGGCGAATAATTGTTATTTTTTTGTGCTAAAAGAAAATCTTCTTTTGTCTTGCTTAAATAATCCCATGCCATATTTTTTGTTGGATCTCCAATCCACATGTCAAAATTGGCATTTATCCAAGAACCGCATTGAATGGATTTTAATATTTGCTTGATTTTTACTTTTTCTATGTAATTACTTACTGTTGTAACTTCTAAAGTAGAATCATTGTTCAAAAGCGTATATAAAGCTCGCAGAAATTCTATTCCATCATTTTTGTAATTCTCCCAACAATTTTCTCCATCTACTGCAAAAACAGCTATATGTTCTTCTATGGGTGATATATTTAATCTGTCTTGAGCTACTTTAATTCTTTCGTATAAATCTTTAGCTGCTGCTAGTGGGTTATAATTTGCATATTCAAAACTTATGAGGTTTGAAATCATTGCATTTCTAAAAAGAATGTTAATTTCTTTGTTATTCGCCATAAAACCATAAGGAATGCATAAATCAAAAGGATCTTCCAATACTCCTCTGTAGTTTCTTGAGATATCTTTTTTTAAAGTTTTAGCCAATAAAGCTTCATCTGCTATTGTCCATTCAATATTGTAGTTTGTCAGCATTCTTAATGCGTCATTATTAATGCATAGTTCAGGAAGCCACATTCCTCTAGGTTTTTGCCCAAAAATTTCTTCTATTCTTTGTATTGCTTTTTCAATTTGTAATTGTGCACTAGTTTTCAGTGAACAAGGGAATTCTGGTAAAGTAATATTTTTGTTTACAGTTTTCGCTGTTTCAGGATTAACCATCAAAGGAATTAGTGAATGATAATATGGGCTAGTTGATATTTCAATTTTTCCTTCATTTAAAAGTTTTTTGTAGGTGGGGATAATTTTTCTCATTATTTCTCGTTGAAGTTCAATAATTTTAATTCTGTCTTCAAGAGTGTAATTCTTTTGTTTATTAACTAATGCTGCAATTTCAGGATTGTTTTCTATATGAAGTGGATCAAACCAAGCAAGATTAAACAATGCCATAAGGTCAGAAATTTCTTGACTAGAAAAATTTTCTATAGGCGCATCTTCATTAAAATATTTGTTATACAATTCCAAATATCTGCTATTAGGTTCTATCTGGTGTGCGTAGTTTGCTGCAAAGAAATTAGAAAGGATAAAATATTTATCATCATGTGAAAAATATTCTATGTCTGTTATTGTATATTTGGAATGAATATCGTGTGCTTCATTGTTTGCGTAATCTTCTATTTGATCCAATAGTAATGGAACAAGATTAAACGTTTGTTTGATGTTGGGGAATTCTGTGGTTAAAAGCAACATGTCAAGATAATCTTTGACAGAATGAAGCCTAACCCATGGCATGAGATACAACCCAGAGTTTTCATCTTTGTAGCAAGGTTGGTGCATATGCCAAATAAATGATACTGCTAATTTCTTAACCATTATACTTCCATAACAATTTAATTCTATTATATACTTTGTTCTAATATTTACAAATTTTTTTTATTTAAATTTAGATAATTATTAGTTTTTAACAATAATTTTGTGTGTGTTGGGGATTTTTTTGTAATTTAGTTTAATTTAAATTTTTTTTGTTTGTTTTTGCCTTTTTGCTTTACATTACTACATTATTTGACCTATTTTATTAGTGGAAATATAATATATTTGAATGATTTAATATTACCATACGATACAATAGAATATAGTAGAATATTTGTTATATAAAAAGTCTTGTACAGACAGGATGTTTCTAAAGTATGAAGAGATTTTTCCATAAGTATTTATATTTGCTTTTTGCCGTACCAATATTATTTTGTGCTACAGGATGTAATGTTCCTGTCTTAGAAAATATTGTGAATGATAAAAACATGGATTTGGCAGATGAAAACTTACCTGCAAATATTGAATTGGAAAAAGAAAATTTAAAGGTTCCTGCAAAAGAACAACAAAATGAAGAAGATGAACTTATTGATTTAAGCGGAAATAGTGCCGTCTTGGATATAGATTCAGGAGGAAGGACTTCGCCTTTTGTGCCATATAGAGAAAGAAATTTAACCTATTCTTCTTTGAATTTTGGGGATTTGCCCTTACCCCCTATGAGTGGCGAGATGGACGAAACTTTGTCTAATCTTATTACCGCAAAAGTTACCGGAATTTTGTATGATGAAACAAGTCCTTCAGCCATTATTAATGTGCTTGATGATGATTATTTGGTTAAGCCGGGGGATAAAGTTGAATCTTTTGAAATTGCTAACATCAGTAAAGATTATGTTGCAATAAAAACTGGTACCAATGTTTATAGGGCAAAAGTAGGTGATATTGTAGATGGTGAATTATTTGGAACTGGTGTTTATAATTTAGGGCATAGATTTGCAGGTGTTAATAATCCTGCAAAAGATGAAGATATATTGATAGTTAAAACTTCTAAGAAAAAAGACAAAAATATGGGAAATAATTCTCAAGAAAGTTTGAAAGATTTGTCTTTGCCTCCGGTTCCAATTCCGGAAATAAAGCTTAAAACTCAGGCTGGAGAAATTCCACTGCCTATAGGTCCAACTGATACAACTACGCAAGACACAAATTAATCCCAAGGAGTCATAGATATGCTGATTAGCTACAAAAATTTACCAAAACTTGCAATAGGCTGCTTATTAACTGCTTTAATAGCTGCTGGGGCTTGTTTTGCCATAGATGGAAAACAATATGCAAGTAATACCCCTGCCATTCAAAATTTAAAAAAATCAGATGATTTTTCAATGCCTTTACTAGAAGGTGGAGTAAGTATAACCAAAAGTCCTAAACTTTTAACAATGAGTCTTAGAGAATCTGATGCGAGACAAGTTTTGAGAATGCTCGCTGATAAAGCTGGAATGAATATAATTTTGCATGATTCGGTATCTGGAACTGTAACTTTGGATTTAGTTAATGTTACTTTAAACAAAGCTTTTGAATATGTAATGGTATTAAATGATTTGGCTTATTGGGTAGATGGAAATACGCTTATAGTAGCTTCGAAATCAGCTTCTAAAGATTTGGCTTTTGCGCAGCAACAAATTAGAACTTTTGATGTTAAATATGAAAATGCTGGAAGAATTGCTGAATTTTTGAATAAAAATATATATAAACTGAAAAATCCTGGATTAAGTAATGATGAAATTGCTATGTCTAACCCAAATACAAATCAAATAATGATTGTTGGAACCGAAAAAGATTTTGAAATTGCCAAAAAAATAATTGAGCAATTTGACAAAAAATCTGAAACTGTAATGTTTAAAGTTAACCATTTAGCTCCTGGAAAAATGGCTGGAATAGTTTGCCATAAAGTTTTCAAAAGTAATGAAATTAAAGATGAAGATTCTGACAGTGAAGGTAAAGGTGGAGCCAAAATCGCTTGTTCTTCAAAAGACATAGAAGGTTCTGAAGTTGAAGGTACTTTTTCTTCATTTAAAAGCAACGGACTTGTTGTTACATATTATCCAGATTTAGGAACAATTGGAATTTCCGGTGCTACAAAAGAACAACTAGAATTGGTGGATGAAGTTATTGCTCAAAATGATGTGAAGCAAAGACAAGCGATACTTGAAATAGCTGTGCTAGAATTAAATGCTACTGGATCAAGAGAAATTACTCCAAATTGGACAGTAACAGCAGGTTCTTTTCAATTAGGTTTTGAAGGTGGAGCTTTATCAATTGATTTTAATGCTAATATGCGTGATCAACAGCAAAGTAGTAATTCTTCTGCCTCTGGAGGTGGTGCTACATTATCTTCTGCTTTGCCTGTTAATCCTGATGGATTACAAATTACAAACAGAATTGCTGTAGCAATAAATCAAGGTAAAGGTCGAGTTTTGTCTAATCCAAAAGTTTTGGTAAAAAATAATGTTGAATCAACATTAGATATAACTCAAGAATACATAAGTAATATTACAACGCAACAATCCACAGCTTCTTTGCAAAGCGTAACTACACAAACTGTAGAAACTGATACATATGGTATTAAAATGACGATAAAACCAACCATAACACCTGATGGATATATTTATTTGGATTTGAATCCATCTTATTCTACTCCCAATGGACAATTCCAAGTAGATTCATCTGATGAAAAGAAAGTTATTACTCTTATTGCAGAACGAGAATTAGATCTTAAAGGCATAAGATTGAAAGATAATGAAACTTTGATAATAGGTGGTTTGATAGCAGAAACTGAGCAAAAATCTTCGAATAAAGTTCCATTCCTTGGAGATTTACCCATTATAGGTGTCGCTTTTAGAAGTTCTTCAAGAACATCTAGTAAAAATGAACTTATAATTATTGTTACACCTAAAATAATTAATGATGACGAAGTTATTATTGAAAGAATGTAGGAATAAAAAGTGCTAGAAAAGCTTAAAAAAGTTTTAAACAAAGAAATTTTAAAAAAATTCGAAAAAGCTGATTTAGAAAAATTCAGATTTTTACCTGTGAATGAGCAAAATGGGGTACTTTTTGTAGCTTGTATAACTCATAATATTGACATAGATACAAAAATAAAAGAAAAATTCCAATCGCAAATAAAATATATACCACTGCCCCAAGAGCAATTTAAGGAACTTTTTGCATTTGCTTTTGCTACTAAAACACTTTCAGAATCTGAATCTTCAAATGCTGTAAAAGCTACAACTAAAGATGTAGCAACAAATCAAACTACATCTAAAAGAAAAAGAATAGGAGATATCCTTTTAGAAAAAGGATATGTAACTGAAGAAAGCTTAGAAAAAGCTTTTGTGCAAAGTCAGGCTAAAAAAGAACCTATCGGATCTACTTTGGTAAGGATGAATTTACTTACGGTTGAGCAACTAAAAGAAGCCCTTTCTGAACAACAAGGAGTTGATGCTGTTAGTGAAAAACAACTTAAATTTTCTGATACATTATTTAAGTTGTTTCCCCGAGAATTTTTGGAAGAAAACAAACTTGTTCCAATAAGTTCAGATGGACGTTCAGTTGTTGTAGGGATGGTTAATCCTACGGATAAAAAAGTACTAAATGATATAGTATTTTTAACTGGTTTAAAGCCAGATCCTAGGTTACTTACTTATTACGAATATGATCGTTCAGTTAATGCTTTTTTGAAAGAAGCTGACAGAAAGGCAAAACTTTTTGAGCATATTTCTTCTGAACATGAAATTATGCAAGAAGAAACTTTGGCGGAAAGAGTAGAAAGAGACATAAAGAACGATGAAAGTTCTATTTCTAAATTTACAAATCAAATTGTTACTGATGCAATTGATATTAAAGCAAGTGATATACATATTGAGCCAAGATTTAATAATTATATCGTAAGATACAGAATAGATGGTATTTTAAGAAAAGTTGTAGAGATTCCTACAAATATTGAATCTAGTATTATTTCCAGATTTAAAGTTTTGGCAAAAATGAACATAGCCGAACATAGAAGGGCTCAAGACGGAGCATTTTCAATAAAACATAAAACAAAAACTTTTGATTGTCGTATTAACACAATACCTATTGGTTCTAAAGAAAAAATGGTTATAAGAATTTTACAACCTAGTGTAAGTATGACAGGTGAAAATAAAGCTATATCTTTAGTAGGGGCATACGAAGAAGATGTAAAGAAACTTGAATGGATGATAAAAATTCCTTATGGAATTATTCTTGCAGCAGGTCCAACAGGAAGTGGTAAAACTACAACATTGTATTCTATTTTGAACAGTTTAAACAATGAAGATGTAAATATTACTACAATTGAAGATCCTGTGGAAATTAGACTTGAAGGAATTAATCAAATACAAGTTAATCCAAAAGCGGATATAACTTTTGCATCTTGTTTAAGAGCTATACTAAGACAAGACCCAGATATTATTTTGGTAGGTGAAATTCGAGATTTTGAAACTTTAGAAGCTGCAATTGCAGCAGCTTTAACAGGTCACCTTGTATTAAGTACAGTTCACACTAACAGTGCTGCAGCAACTGTATCTCGTTTAATGCAAATGGGTGCACCTAATTATTTGATAGCATCTTCTTTGTCTGGTGTTATAGCGCAAAGACTTGTAAGAAGATTATGTCCTTATTGTAAAGAAAAATATTATGCATCTGAAGAAGAATTAAGACATATTCTTTTAAATCCAGATGACATAAAAGAATTTCAGAAAAAAGAATTATACAAGCCGACAGGTTGTGCTCAATGTCAATACACAGGATTTTTGGGCAGACTTGGTTTGTTTGAATTAATGCCAATAAACAAAGAAATAAGAAAAATGATAGCTCAATCTGCTTCTGATGTAGACATAGAAGAAGTAGCAATAAGCTGTGGAATGAAAACATTACAACAATATTGTTTGGAACACATAATTAATGGCGAAACCCCTATAAGTGAATTTGTAAGGGTACTTGGCGTGGTTACTGATTAAGGAAAATTAAATGAAAACTTATAAATACTTCGCAATAAAAAAAGATGGAACAAAAGTCGAAGGAAAAATTGAAGCAGAAAATGAAAAAGAAGCAAGAAGTGCAATAATGCAGCTTAATCTTTTACCTACGCGTATTGTAAATCCTGACGATTCTGCTTACACACAAACAGCTGTTAGAAAAAAACAAGCTGAAGAAAGACGCCAAGTACGTTTAGGAAAATTGTCAGGCAGAGAAAAAATAGATTTTACAGCAACTTTGCAAACACTTCTAAAAGCTGGAGTTCCATTGATAGAAGCTTTGGTATTTTTAGAAACAGATACGAATAGTTCTAGAATGAAGTCTATTTCTGCGGAATTAAGGCGTCAGATTATTGCGGGGAGTAGTTTTGCAGATGTAATAAGCAAATATCCGCAAATTTTTGATAGTTTATATACAGGTTTAGTTAGAGCTGGCGAAGAATCTGGGGAACTTGATGTTACTTTAGAGCGTATGTCAGGTTTATTGAAAAAACAAGATGATTTAAAAAGCAAAATAATAGGTGTATTGGCTTATCCTTGTATAATTTTAGTTTTTGCAGCCATTATAGTTCTTGTTATGCTAACTTTTGTTTTTCCTAAATTTGCTGAAATGTATGAAGGTATGGGAGCTGAATTACCTTGGATTACTCAAATGTGTATAGATGCAGGAAAATTTATGGCAGAATTTTGGATGTTACTTCCAATAATTGGAGGGGCCATTTATTGGGGGATAATATTATTGTTTCACTGGGATCCTTTTAAAAGAGCATTAGATAAATTTTTATTGAGTATTCCTCTTATAAGAGATTTTGTCAAACTTGCAGAATTTTCTAATTTTATTTCTGTAATGTTAGTTTCTTATGAAGCTGGTGTCCCTATTGTAGATTGTTTGTATTTGGCTAATTATACAGTTGGTAATACTGTATTAAAAGAAGCTATAGATGGTTCTAGAATCAAAGTACAACAAGGTTTACATCTTTCATCTTCTTTAAAAAGTGCAGGAGTAATGCCTCCTATTTTGTTGTTTATGGTTTCTACGGGAGAACAATCTGGTAAATTAGGTGAAATGTTAGCTAAAGCAAGTGAATATATTGATAATCAATTAGACAGAGTTATTGACATGATGACTAAATTTATTGAACCTCTAATGCTTGTTTTTATTGGAGGAGTAGTTTTAGTTATGGCATTAGCATTGTATTTGCCTTTGTTCCAGTCTTATTCAAATATAGGAAATTAACTAATGGGAGCCTAATATGGACGAAAAAGAAAACATAATCGAAAGAAAAAGTGCATTTATAACAGGTGTTTGGTCCGAAAGAGTTTTAGTAATCACAGAAGATTACGAAATTAAAGGTTATGTTTTTATGCCCAAAACAGGCAGAAGAAATCGAATTCTTACAGATATTTTAAATAGTAACAAAAGATTTGTTGCAATAAAAAATTGTAAATTAAAACACAGAAAAACCTCAAACAGGGTAATAGAAGCGCATGATTTTATTCAATTAAATTTAGATTCTATAGTATTAATAAGACCTGCTTTGCAAGAAGAATAAATCACCTAAATTCACTATTTGCAATAGAATTCCTTTTCTAAAAAATATATTTATAATAAAATTAAAATATGATAAACAACATAAGAAATTTTTGCATAATTGCGCATATTGACCATGGAAAATCTACTTTAGCTGACAGATTACTTGAAAAAACAGCTACTGTTTCAAGTCGTGAAATGAAAGATCAGCTTTTAGACAATATGGATATTGAAAGAGAAAGAGGTATTACAATTAAATTACAAGCTGCGAGAATGAACTATTGTGCGAAAGATGGAAAAAATTATATTTTAAATCTTATAGATACTCCTGGACATGTAGATTTTTCTTACGAAGTTTCAAGAAGTTTAGCAGCTTGTGAGGGGGCTTTGCTGGTTGTTGACGCATCTCAAGGAGTAGAAGCCCAAACTTTGGCTAATGTATATATGGCAATAGATCAAAATCTTGAAATAATACCTGTAATAAATAAAATTGACTTACCAAGTGCTGATATAGAAAGGGTTAAACAAGAGATTGAAAATATTATAGGAATTGATGCCTCAGAAGCGATTTTAGTAAGCGCAAAATCTGGCGTAGGAGTAGAAGAAGTTTTAGAAGCAATTGTGCACAAAATTCCTTCTCCAAAAGATACAAGTAATAAACCTTTAAGAGCACTTGTATTTGATAGTGCATATGATCCATATTTGGGAACGATGAATTTTTTCAAAGTTGTTGATGGAGAATTACATTCCAATGACAAAATTAAATTTATGTCATCAGGCAAAACATATGAAATAGTTGAATTAGGCTATATGAAGCCGGTAAGAACTCCATCTAAAATTATAAAAACTGGAGAGGTAGGATATTGTGCTGCCTCAATTAAAGAAGTTACTCAATTAGTTGGTGATACAATTACTCTTGCGGATAATTCTGCAAGTGAACCTTTACCTGGTTATAAAAAAGCTGTTCCCATGGTATTTTCTGGAATGTTTCCTGTAGATAATGATCAATATCATGATTTGAAGGAAGCTTTAGAGAGATTAAAGCTTAATGATAGTAGCATAACATTTGAGCCTGAAAGTTCCAATGCTTTAGGTTTTGGTTTTAGATGTGGATTTTTAGGGATGTTGCATATGGAAATAGCTCAAGAAAGATTAGAGAGAGAATATAATCTTTCTTTGGTAATTACTGCTCCAAGTGTAGTTTATAAAGTAGTAAAAACTAACGGTGAAGTTGTAATGATTGATAATCCGGCAAATCTTCCTGATGTACAATACAGAGAAAGAATTGAAGAACCATTTGTTAAACTTAGCATAATTACTCCAAATGAATATGTTGGTGCACTTATGGATTTGTGCCAAAACAAAAGAGGAAATTTCAAAAATATGCATTATCTTGACACAACAAGGGTAAATTTGGAATATGAAATGCCATTATCTGAAGTAATTACTGATTTTTACGACAAACTTAAATCTTGTTCAAAAGGTTATGCAAGTATGGATTATGAGTTTTTAAATTACCAAGCATCTAAATTAGTTAAGTTAGATATTTTACTTGCTGGGGAAGTTGTTGATGCATTAAGTTGTATAGTTCATCAAGATAATGCTTGTTATATGGGGCAAAAGCTAACCGCAAAATTAAAAGATATAATTCCAAGACAAATGTTTGAAGTTGCTATTCAAGCAGCAATAGGTGGTAGAATTATAGCTAGAACTAACGTAAAAGCTTTAAGAAAAAGTGTTTTAGACAAATGTTATGGCGGAGACATTACTCGTAAGAAAAAATTATTAGAAAAGCAGAAAGCAGGTAAAAAGAGAATGAAATCTGTTGGCAAAGTTGAAATTCCGCAAGAAGCATTTATGGCAGTACTTAGTGTAGAGGATTAAATTTATGAATGATACACTTGTAATGATACTTGCAGGAGGAGAAGGGAAGAGACTTTTCCCTTTAACAAAAGACAGAGCAAAGCCTGCTGTTCCATTTGGTGGGAGATATAGAATTATTGATTTTGTATTAAATAATTTTATAAATTCTGGATTTTACAAAATAAAAGTTTTGACTCAATATAAATCTGATTCATTAAACAAACATATTACACGCGGCTGGCCATTATCTCCTATAGTTAATCATTATGTAGATTTAGTTCCTGCTCAAATGCGAACTGGTGGAGGCTGGTATGCTGGAACAGCTGATGCAGTTTATCAAAATTTAAATGCAATAACTGATGAAAATCCTCAATTTGTTTGTATTTTTGGAGGAGATCATGTTTTTAAAATGGATATATCTCAAATGATGAAGTTTCACAAAAAAAATAGGGCTGCTTTAACGATTAGTGCTATACCTGTTTCTATAAATGAAGCTAATAAATTTGGGATAATGGAAGTTGATGAACATTGGAATTTAACAGCTTTCAAAGAAAAACCGAGCGGTGAAAGCGTAAATCAAATACCTAACAAATCTGGATTTGTTCTTGCTTCTATGGGCAATTATATATTTGACCATGATGTTTTAGAAGAAGTTTTACGTAAAGATGCTCAAAATACGAATTCTTCTCATGATTTTGGCAATGATATTATTCCTGAAATTATGAAAAAATACAAAGTATGTGTTTATGATTTTAGCCAAAATACTCATCCTGGAATGTTAGAGACCGAAAGAGGTTATTGGCGTGATGTGGGAGATGTTGATGCATATTGGCGTGCAAACATGGATTTATTAGAAGTTAATCCTGAATTTAATTTATATAATAAAGATTGGCCTATCAGGACATACAATTATAATTTTCCACCAGCTAGATTTGTTAGAGAAGAACAAGACAGAACAGGTATGGCAATAAATTCGCTTGTTTCAGAAGGATGTGTAATAAGTGGTGGAAAAATTACTCGTTGTGTTTTATCTCCTAATGTAAGGGTAAATAGTTTTTCTCAAGTATCAGATTCGATTTTAATGGAAGATGTACAAATCGGTCGAAATGCAATTATAAAAAGGGCTATTATTGATAAAGTTGTAAAAATTCCCGATTATGCTAAAATAGGAATTAATAAAGAAGAGGATATAAAAAGAGGATTTTACGTATCGCCAAATGGTGTTACTGTGGTCCCGAAAGGAGCGAAATTATATGTTTGATGAAAAAATGTTAGGTAAGTTTGTTTTAGCTAATTTGATTATGTCTGTTGCAGTGATGCTTCTGTCTGTAGCAATCTTTGCACGAACTTTTATTCCAACTGGTTCTGCTGTAGTTGCTGCTGATCAACAGAAACCTGTAGCTGTTCAACCTCAAAGACAAGCTCCAGCTGCAAGTGCAGAAGATAAAATTTCTGAAAAATACGCAAAAAGATCTATGGATTTAGAAAAAGCATTAGCTAAGGGAAAACCGGTTGCTGTTTTGTTTTTTGCTGATTGGTGTGGTTTTTGTAAAAGATTTGCACCTACTTTTGCAGAATTAGCCAAAGATAGAGATTTAAAGAAGAAGTATACTTTTGTTTATGTAAACAGTGATGATCCTGAAAGCAGAAAATATATGCGACAATATAATGTTACTGGTTTTCCAACATTATATCTTGTTAATCCAAAAACTATTGATAAAGCTCATGTATCAAATGGTTTGATGTTTCAAGGTGATGCGGTTAATGTTATGAAGGAACAATTTGAAAAATTCTTAACAGAAGGTTCAAGCGGTGTTACTCAACCGGCCCCAAGACCTCAACCTGAAGCTGCAGCTGAATAAAATAAAAGTTTTGATAACATAAAAAGGTGGTTTTGTTAAGCCGCCTTTTTATTGTTTTTCTTGACTCTATGCTTTTCGTGTTCTATACTGAAAGTTCTTCGTAAAGGTTTGAAGTTTGCGGAATAATTTAGAAAATATGTGTATTTGCAGGTGCAAAAATAGTTTTATGGGGTTATAAAATATAAATTAAACTAACAAAATTATTTTTTTGCATACTTATAATAGTTAGTAATAAAAGCATGGCAACTAGGAGAATTAAAATGCAAGTTAATTTTTTAAATACTTTAAATTCAATAGCGAAAACAAACAGCTCTTTTGGAGCAAAACATTTTGGAGTAGACGAAAATGGAACCAGAAAAAGCGAATTAGTAATAAATAATCCTTGTGGGATTCATTCTCGTCCTTCTTCTAATATAGTTAAATTAACGCTGTTACCAAAAGAACCGCAAGATGTTTATGTATGTTCTGAAACCAAAGGGAAAAATAATATAACAGGTTCAATATTATCTCTTTTGATGATGGGATTGGCTAAAGGAGAATTTATTGTTTTAGAAACTAATGAGACTTACCCTGAAGATATTCATAATGTTATAGCAGATTGTTTTGAGGCTGCAGATGATGATGAAAATGCTAGAATTGCCCAAACATTTATGATTAATTATAAAGATAAATAACATTTATTTATAATGATTTAAAATTGCTATAATTTTAATTCCTGATAGTTTTTTGTGGTGGTGTATGAAATTAAGGCAAACGTTAATAACAGGCAGTGTATTAGTTGGGGCAGGTGCATACAAAACCTATAGAGATTATATTGAGGCTCCCCAAGAACAAAAAACTCGGACACTCATAAGGAACACAACTGCTCTAGGAGCTGCAGCTTTAGCTGTTTTTAGTACAGATAAATTTTTAGCAAATAAATTTAGCAGCGAAACTTTGCAGAAATTTTCACATAAAATTTCAAGCAAAATTTTAAACAATAAAGTAATTAAAAAAATTTCAAATAAATTTGTTCCTAAAAAAGAACTAAAACCTGTAAAATTAGAAGCTTTATCTGACATGATTTCAAATTGTACTAAAGATGTTTTGCTTTCTGCAGTAGCTGGATTGGCAGGTATTTCTGCTGGATTAATTGTAGATAAATTATTATTTAGAAAAAATACTGCAAAATTAAAAGATACTGAAAACAAAACTATTTTGGAGCAAAAAGAGCAAAATTTAGGAAAATCTTCAAAAATAGTTTTGCCAAAATCTGTATCTCAAATTGTAGAAAATCCAGTGGTAACTAAAATTGCAAATGAGCGAACAAGAAATATAATTATGAACACAACAAAAGTTTTTGAAGCTGCAGGTTTTATTTCTAATCCTTTCGAAATGCCTTCTGTAGTTTTGAGTGGTTTAGATATGGCTAAAGAAAGAAATTTGCAAAAAATAGTTGAACAAACTTCATCTGGTATTGTTGCTGAAGCACTTATTCCAACATTTTGTGTATCTTTAACTAATTCTTTAACAAAAAATCGTTCTGTATTAGTAAAATTACCTGCTTTAGCTGCAAGTTTTTATGTTGGTGATTTTATTGGAGGAAAAGTTGGAGATATAATGATACATGAAATAAGAGATGAAATTTTTGATATAGAAGAAGATGAAGAAAAGCCGAAAAAACAAGAACAAAATGCTGACAATTAGTTAAACTTTTGTTTTGTGACTAATTGGAAGAATATAGTTTGTTTGTTTTGTTTAATTTATAATGATTTTATGAAAAAAACAGAAGATGAATTATTTAAATTATATAATATTCCTTTACCTAAATTAATGGCTGAGGCAGCCAAGTATACTTCTAATGAAGTTGAGTTTTGTTCTTTAATTAGTGCAAGAACCGGCAAATGTTCACAAGATTGTCGTTATTGTGCGCAAAGCTCACATAATTTAACAAATATAGCAACTCATCCTCTTGTTTCGATAGAAGAAGTAAAAAAAGCTGCTGAGGCTTCAAAACTGAACAAGGTAAAGCGTTTTGCAATTGTTACATCGGGGAAAACACCTGATGAAAGTGATTTTGGTACAATGCTTGAAATGATAAAAGAAATCAATAAAATAGAAGGGCTAAAAAGTTGTGCAAGTATAGGAATTTTAAATGAAGAACAAGCTAAAATGCTTAAAAATGCAGGTTTGAATCGTTTTCATCATAATATTAACACTTGTAAATCTTACCACGATAAAATTTGTACAACTCATACATATGAAGATAGAATTAATACAATTAATTTGGTTAAAAAATACGGAATAGAATTGTGCTGTGGTGTTATTATTGGGATGGGAGAAACCCCGAAACAACGTGTTGAAATGGCTTTAGAACTGGCAAAGATTCAACCGGATAGTATTCCTGTAAATTTTTTGACTCCTATAAAAGGTACACCTTTTGAAAATTATTGGGATAAAATTGATGAAGATAATATTTTACGAACTCTTGCAATTTTTAAAATAGCTAATCCAAAAGCAATCGTTAGATATGCTGGTGGTAGAAAATTACGTTTGTCCCAAAAAAATATGGAAATTGCTCTAAAAAACTGTGTTGAAGGAATATTAATAGGAAACTATCTTACAACTATTGGTATAGATCCTGAAGAAGATTTGCATACCATAACAAAACTGGGTAAAAAATTGAGGTAAAATATGAATTATTTTTCTTCGCAATTAAAAGACCTCAAGGAAAATAATTGTTTTCGGCAAATTAGTAATATTTCTTACAAAGAAGATGCTTATCTTTTCATTAATAATCAAAAATTACTAAATTTATCCTCAAATGATTATTTGGGATTAAGTACAAATAAAAAACTTCAAAGAGAATTTTTAAATAAAAATGCATATGACAAAGAATTTCTTTTTTCTGCTGCATCGGCAAGATTATTGACTGGAACTTCTGAGATTTATACAAAATTAGAGAAAAAATTGGCAGAATTGTTTTCTAAAGACAGTACCCTTGTATACAATACAGGATATCAGTGTAATTTAGGGGTAATAAGTGCTTTAGCTCAAAAAAATACTTTAATTCTTTCAGATAAACTTAATCATGCAAGTATAATTGCAGGGATAAAGCTTTCAGGAGCTGATTTTTTTCGCTACAAACATCTTAACTATGAACATTTAGAAGGATTATTGCAAAAACATTCTCACAAATATAAAAATATATTGATAATTTCTGAATCAATATTTAGTATGGACGGAGATGTGGCTGATATCAACAAATTAATTGAGTTGAAAAAAAAATATAATGCTATGCTGATGATAGATGAAGCTCATGCTTTTGGAATATTTGGTGAATCTTTGTGTGGTATTAGCCAAAAAATGGGGCTTTTGCGTGAAGTAGATATAATTACAGCTACATTTGGGAAATCTCTTGCATCTGTTGGTGCATTTTGCGTCGCAGATTCTGATATTATCGATTTTTTAGTAAATAAATCTGCTCCATTTATCTTTTCAACCGCTCTTGCTCCAATTAATGTTATGTGGACTTATTTTTTGCTTGTTGAGCAATTTGATTTGCTAAAAAAACAAAGTGCCAGTTTGATAAAACTTGCCACTACTGTTCATTCATATATTAAAGATCAAGGATGTACACAAATATTGCCATTTATTGTAGGTGAAAATAGTATGACAAATAAAATTGCACAAGCTTTACAAAATAATGGATTTTATGTTTTGCCAATTAAACCTCCTACAGTTCCCCCTAATACTTCAAGACTAAGATTATCTTTAACTGCTAATATTAATTTTGAAGAGTTAAAACCTGCTTTAGATTTGTTGAATGAGGTATTAAAATGAAATATTTTTGGTTAAACAAAAATAATAATAAAAAACTTGTAGTGTTTTTCAGTGGTTGGGGAATGGATGAAAAATCTATACAACATATTATCTGCAATGATTTTGATGTACTAAGCTTTTTTGATTATAGACATTTGAGCATAGATGAAAAAATTTTTGACCAGATTAATTCTTATCCTGAAGTATATATTTCTGCTTGGTCAATGGGTGTTATGGTATCTGCTATTTTTGAGGCTAGAATTTGTAATGTTGTTTCCAAAATAGCTATAGCCGGAACTTTATTCCCTATTGATGATAAATATGGTATTCCAAACAAAATTTATGATTTAACTTTAAATAATTTTAATGACTTATCTAAAAGAAAATTTTTGCGTAAAATGTTTGCTGTAGATGAAACAAAATTTATAAACAGAAATACTTGTGAGTTAAAAGATGAACTTGTTGCTTTAAAAAATATGAAAATATCTTCGGATATTTTTTTTGATAAAGCTTTTGTTCCTTTGCAAGATAAAATTATTCCTGTTCAAAATCAATTTGCTTTTTGGCATACAAGACCGCAAACAAAAATAATTGAAATTAATTGTGGACATTATCCCTTTTTCAAACTTAAATCATGGATGGAAATATTAAAATGATTAACAAAGAATTGCTTAAAAAAAGGTTTCAAAAAAGTTTGAAAACATACAATGATAATGCTGTTGTGCAAAAAATTCTTGCAAAAAAGCTTGTAGATTTACTGCCTGAAAAAAAATTTGCAAGTATTTTGGAAATAGGCTGTGGAAGTGGTATTTTGACAAAAATAATTAATTCAAAATATAAACCTAAAAAATATTTTTTGAATGATATTGTGCAAGATTGTGAAAATTTTATTGATGAAATATTATCTGAAAAAACTTTTATTTGCGGTGATATTGATGAAATTTGTATTAATGAAACATTTGACTTGATTATTTCTAATGCAGCTTTGCAGTGGTCTGAAAATTTAAAAAATACTTTGGAAAAACTTTCTAACATGCTTAATAAAGGTGGAATTTTGGCTTTTTCAATTTTTGCCAAAGATAATTTCCCGGAAATAAAAGATGTTCTTAATACAAGTTTGGATTATCAAGATCCTCAAATATTTTCTGAGTTAAAAGTTTTTTATTTAAATCCTGAAGTTTTGTGGTTTGACAATCCAAAAGATGTTTTAAAACATTTAAAATTAACTGGAGTAAATGCTTTGAAACAAGAAATTTGGTCTAAATCAAAACTCAAAAATTTTGAAAATATATACAAATCAAAGTTTGAAAAAAATGGTAAGGTAAGTTTAACGTATAAGCCGATTTGCGCAATTTTTGAAAAGCTTTATTAAATTTTCTTTTTTAATATTTGTTTGTTTTTCTATAATTGCTAATATTTGTGTGTCTGTAAATTCTTTCAATTCATTTGGGATGTTTTGTATTGCTATATCTTCACTTTGAGAAGGATAGTTGTTTATTATTATTCCTTTTGTAAAAATTTTTTCTGATTCCATATATTTGAGACTTAATAATGTGTGGTTTATTGAACCTAAATATGCTCCTGTTACTAGAATTGCCGGAATATTAAATTCTTTTATTAAATCTCCCATTAGTATATTGTCTGCAGCTGGAGCACAAAGTCCTCCGGCTCCTTCTACCAAAACTATATCTAAATTTTTTTTGAATTCTGTATAGTCATTTTTTATTTTTTCTATAGATATTTTTATTTTTGCAAGTTTCGCTGCTAAAGCTGGAGAAACTTCTCCTTTTAATAAATAACTGTATTTAGTTTGTATATTGGAAGAAAGTTTTTTTACATTTTCAAGATCAGGCGCTAAAAGTCCTGTTGAACTTTCTATGGCTCCGCTTTGAAGAGGTTTATATACACCTGTTTTATATCCCATTGCTTCAAATGTTAATGCTAAAGCTCCTGTTATGAAAGTTTTGCCAATATCTGTATCTGTCCCTGTAATAAAAAAACTAGTCATTAGGTAAAACCTCATTTAATGCTTTGTAGGCTATGTTTGTAAGTTTTTCTATTTCTTTTTCTGTTATTATGTATGGAGTTAAAAAGTATATGCAATTCCACATTGGTCTTAATAATGCCCCTAACTTTAATCCTTTTTGGTAAATTTTCTTTCCTATACTATCTTCATAACTAAAAGGTTCTTTTGTAGCTTTATCTTTAACAAGTTCAATTGCACAAATCATTCCGCATTGTCTTATGTCACCTACGTTTTTGTGCTTTTCAAATTTTTTAAGCTCTTGAGCAAATTTCTTAATCTTTGGTTTTAAATATTCTTCTATATTCATTTTTTTTAGAATTTTTAGATTTTCATTAGCAACGGCACACGCTAATGGGTATCCTGTGTAACTGTGACCATGGTAAAAAGTTTTTGTTCCGTCTATATCGTTATCATAAAATTCATTGTAAATTTTATCTGTTGTTAAAGTTACAGAAAGTGGCATATATCCAGCCGTTATCCCTTTAGCTGCGCAGACAATGTCGGGAACAATTTTAGCATGTTCATATGCAAATAATTTTCCTGTCCTATAAAAGCCCATAGCAACTTCGTCATCAATTAGCAAAATATCATATTTGTCGCAAAGTGCCCGAAGTTTTGTTATGTATTCTTTTTTGTACATAATCATTCCTCCAGCAGCTTGCACCAATGGCTCAATTATTATTCCAGCAATTTCTTTGCTTTGTTCTTTTAAAATGTTTTCTACCGAGTTTAAACATTCTTCATTACAACTTTCTTTTTCACAATTACAAGGACATCTATAACAATAAGGACTTTGCGCTTGAACAATTTCAAATAAAAGAGGTTTGTAAACTTTATGATATAAGTCTATTCCGCCTACTGATACAGCTCCAAGAGTATCTCCGTGGTAAGAATTTTTTAGTGCTATAAATTTTCTTTTGATGGATTTTCCTTTAAGAACCCAATATTGATAAGCCATTTTTAAAGCTACTTCTACAGCAGTTGAGCCATTATCAGAATAAAAAACATGTTTAAGATTATTATTTGTTAATTTAATAAGACTTTTAGCGAGTTGTATTGCCGGTTTGTGCGTAAAACCTGCAAAAATTACGTGTTCTATTTCTTTTGCTTGTTTGGCTATTGCTTTGTTTAATTCTTTGTTGGAGTGTCCTAGAGTATTTACCCACCAAGATGAAACAGCATCTATGTATTTGTTTCCGTCTATATCTTCTATGTATATTCCTTTACCCCTTTTTATTATTATTGGTTTGTTTTCTTCATTTTCTAGTTCCTTCATTTGAGTAAAAGGATGCCATATGTATTTTAAATCATCTTCAAGCAATTCTTGTTTTTTCATAATTTACCTCTCTCATTTTATTATCATACATCAAAAAAGCTGTAAAATTTACAGCTTTTTTGATGTATGATTTTATTTGATTAAGTGTATTTAATTAAACAATGATACGAAAAATACATCTATCATAGTTTGAACTTTTTCTACAAGTGTTAAAATTCCATCTATAACTTCTTCTATTAATATCTTGAATTGACCAACGAAGCCTGTAGTATTACCATAGATATCTGTTTTTATATTTCCGTCTTTATCTACTTCAGTTGAATATTTGGTAGATAGTTCAGTTATCTTCATTTCTTTTAATGTTTTCAATTCGTCAGTCTGACAATCAGAAGGGTATTTTTCTCCGTTAGGTTCGCATACTTCTTTTTCTTGGTATGTTATATGACTTGTTGTATTTGTGTCTGTTCCATTTGAACGTATAGTTTTTTCTACTATTCTGTAATAGTCAACTTTTCCATTTTTATTGAAATCTACCCAAAGTAATAACTTGGAATAGGATTCATCTGCTTCTGTTATTTTTCCATCACCGTTATTATCATATTTAGCAAGTTCTTCAAAACCCGTTTTTTCATCGCTTTGATTCCCAAATAATTCTGAGCCGTTATCAATATTACCGTTATTATTTTTATCTATGCAAAGAAAGGCATTGTCAAATTTATCTTGTATTCTGGTCCAAGCTATTTGTTCCTTTTCTCCATCTGCGTTTAAGTCAAACTTGATACCATTTTCCAAAGGACTAAAGGATAAACCATCATTTAGGAGATCCAAAACTAAAGGCGAGACTAATCTGAAATATCCGCTACTTACTGTGTATGGGCAATAGTTTATTTTTATTTCGCCTTCTGAAATATTGGAAGATATATCGCTATCTATCAAGTCCTCTATCCCGCAATATTTGGAGCAATTTTCTTCATCACACACTTCATAACAATTGTTAGGTAGCAATTTCGAATTATTTGGTATTGCTGCTACAATATCTCCGTACCTAGATACAATGTATATACTTACATCAAAAGTAGGAGTTTCCGCTTGTGAATCATATGCATATGCGTGACTGGGTTCGCAATAAATGCCTTTTTCCCCCTTATCTACTTTGAAGAATCTATCAGGTATTCCTTTTTGATTCATGAGATTCAAAAGTTCAGTATTACCTGATAACTTTATTAAATTTTTTAGAGTTCTATTTTGGCAAGCCCCTTTATCTAATTTAAATATATACAAAGTTCCATAATTTGGGCATGAGCTACAAATATTATAAATAGGATTATATACTGAAGCTTCTATCGGACATTCGCAGTCATCGTAAACCCCTTTTGCTCCTTCTGGACAAGAACATTTTTTACTGCATGAAATCCAATCAGGTGCATTTTGCGGCATATTTTTTAGAACGGGATAATTGCCACAATTAAAACACCAGTTACTTTCAGACCAATTTGAATAAAGATTTTTGTTACCTTTAGAAACTTTTAGTTCATTTGGTGAAAATATTTTTTCTGTATTGTTATTATCATCCCATTCTTCATATAGTTCTGTTGATGCATAGCATTCTTCGCAAGATGATTCAGTATTTATACCAAAAAAAGAGTTATTTTTATTACTTTTACTTACGGTATAAGCAAAAGTAATTTTGCTAGTGGTTGAGCTATACCCGACAAGTCCACCTGAAAAATTAGCCGGCATAGTAACGTTAGTGTACACATTGTTTATCTTTCCCCCAGTAGCGTTGTATCCAACAAGTCCACCGGAGTAGCTTCGAGAATTAATATTACCAGATGTGTAAGAAGAATTTATATTTCCTCCATGATTAGAGCCAACAAGTCCTCCTACGTATGTAAGACCATTAATTTCTCCAGTAAAATAGGAATTGCTTATATTACCATGCAGTAATTTTCCTGCTATTCCGCCTGTATAACTATTGCCTGTTACACTTCCTATTACCCCAAGTCTTTTAATTGTTCCACTCACAGAAGCAAATAAACCAGTTCCTGTTACACATTTTTCTTCAACAATTTTTAAGTTTGATATGTTATATAAATTTCCATCATATTTACCAGTAAAAGTTGACGTACATCCAATCGGTCTAAATTTTGTGTAATTTTTCATATCAATATTTTTTATTTGGCAATAATTTCCAGACAATGGATAATTTGGGTCATTGCCAATTTTTGCAAGTTCTTCTGGGGTACTTATATAAATTAAGTTAGGGTCACCGTAATCTTCGCAAGTAATGCTGCTTATGAACAGACATTCTATCGAACCCTCAGTTGGTGCTTCATACCCTTCAGGACATAATAAACAACTGGTTGCTCCTTCTTTGTCCATATAATAACCACTTGGACAAGGTTCGCATTTTAGTTGACCTTCTTTGTCTTGGTAAGTTCCAGCTGGGCATAGTTTACATTCTCCTAGTTTATTATCATAATAGCTGCCGGCAGGACATCCTGTACAAGAAGTAGCACCAATAGTGGCATTTTCGGCCAAAGATGGTGTAAACGTCCCAATAAGACAAGCTATACAAAATTCGGATCCTGCGGTGTCTGAATATGTTCCTTCTGGACAAGGTTTACAAGTGCTTGAATCTGTAGCTCCCATTACATCAGAATAAGTTCCTGCGGGACATTTTATAGGCTCAATCATACCTTCATTAGGACAATATGTACCTTTCGGACATAAAATTTCTTCAGTCAAACCTTCTTCTGGACAATAGTGCCCTTTACTACAAATTATTTTTTCAATTAATCCACCTGCAAGAATCGTTTTCCCATCTTTGTCTAATCTGTAAGAAATATCACAATAGTTTTTATCATCCCTACTACCCTTTGGCGGACAATAATAACCTTTTGGACATATTAATTGAGTAGTTTCTATTGTAGCTTCTTGTGGACAGTATTTTCCTTCATCACATCTAATACATTCACCGCCTGTAATGGAGTATTTTGCGTATGTACCCTTTGGACATGGGAATTGACACAAATTTGCGTCTTCTGCGTAAATATATCCATCCGTAAGATTTATTGATTCTGAAGGTGGACATTTGCAAATTTTATTGTTGTTTTTATCATATTCTTGAAAAATCAACGGTGTAATACAACATTTATCTATAATTGTCGTAGAAGAACCACTTATGATTGTTCCAATTTGCCATGTTTCAACTTGTCCTGTTTGATTGTTGCCAACACAAGCAGCATATTGTGGTTCTGTTGTGTAAACGTTAGCACAATTGCCTGTTTGGCATTCTTCTGGAGCTAAAGTACATTCTTGGTAATTGTTAATGTTACAACCTGTAACTTTGCAAGACTCTTGTGAACAATAATAATATTTTGTTTCTCCATCAATAGTAACAGCACTAATGGGTGATTTTTTCCAGCCTTCGTATATAGAATCTGTACTTTTAATTCCATTTGATAACAGGGCATATTCCTCTTGTAGAGTTACTTTGTTCCCCGCTGATACAGTTTCTATTGATGCCAATAATACTGCACAAGCTGTACTGTCTGTACAAAATTTATCTTTTGTTGGATCAGCTGGGTCTATTATATATTTTGCGTTTAATTTAACTCCGTTATCTAATATAAATTCATTTGTGTTAGTTATTTTATCTCCTGTTGCAATGTTTTTATCAATGCTTATTCCTGTAATTTTTGAGTTAAAATGCTCAAGTAATGAGTTATTTAAATCATTTTGGTTTTTTATATTTTCATTAACTCCCAGCCCACTTTCATTGGAATTAGATATGGCTTTTCCCCAACTTTTTAATGCGGAATCAACTTGGGACAATTTTGTTAAAGCAATTTTATGAGATTGAGTTTGAAAATTGTTTAATCCTAACATTGTGACAGCTAAAAGTCCCATGATTCCTAATGTCATGATAACTTCGCTTAGTGAAAAAGCCTTAAAGTATTTACTAACATAACTTTTCATTTATATCTCCTTAATTAACTTTAGTTGCTATTCTTTATATATCTTCTATGTACTTATTTTACAATTTTTAAACGTAATTTTTGCAAAAATTTACATAAATTAACAAAACTTTATTATTTGCTTTGTTTAAATTTAGAAGAAAAATTTGATTTATGTTAGAATTTAGGCATTGTTTATTGAAGAGTTTTTCATGAGTAAATACAAAAAATACTTTACTAGTCTTTTGACAATTTCTGTACCTATAATTATAGGTAATTTGGCTCATATATTAATAGGAGCAGTTGATGTACTTGTTGCTTCAAAACATGGAGTTAACACAATTGCTGCAATAAGTATTGCTAATGCTATAATGATGTGTCTTTTTATTGTTGGAATTGGTTTATTGTCAGGAATTACTCCAGTTATTTCAAATTATTTGGGGAGCTCTCATCCTTCTAAGAAATATCTTCTAACAACTATAAATTATACGATGATTTTAGCTGCCATATTTTGTCTCGTTACTTTATTGGGAATCCCATTTATCGACAAAGTAGGTTTTGAACCCCATCTTTTGCCTATGATTAAAGAATATATGATAATTGCTTCTTTTTCTTATTTTGGTGCTTATCTTCATTTTGCTCTTAAGGAGTTTTTACAAGCTTATGAAATCTTAAATTTTCCTAACTTAATATCTGTTGTTGCTATATTTATGAATTTAATTTTAAATATTGTTTTTGTTTTCGGATTAGGACCTTTGCCTGCACTTGGAGCAGTTGGATTGGCTATAGCAACTTTATTGGTTAGAACTATAATGGGTTTGGCTTTGTTGCTTTATTGTTTTAAAGCAATCAATTTCAAATTAAAATTTGACAAAATTTATACCAAACAATTACTAAAAGTGGGTTATCCTATTTCTGTTGCACTTTTGTTGGAATTTTGTGCATTTAATAGTATTACAATTATTACGGCTCGCGATTCAGGGCTTTTTGCTGCTGCTCAAAGTATAATTATGACTATAACATCTCTTACATTTATGGTCCCTCTGGCTATTTCTAATGCTATTGCTATAAAAATAGGTTATGCAAATGGTTCCAAAAATTATACCGATTTAAAACGTTATTCTATTTCTGGTAGTTTATTAACTGTTTGTTTTATGATGTTTTGCGCTTTTATATTATTTGTTTTTCCTAAACAAATTATTGGATTAATTACAAATGATAATACACTTTTAGCTATTTGTGTTCCTGTTATTACTGTTGCTGCTATTTTTCAGATATTTGATGGTTTACAAGTAGCTTTTAGTGGAATTTTAAAAGGACTTAAAATGACACTTTTTGTTTCAGCAGCTATTCTCTGTGGCTATTGGCTTATAGGCCTTCCTTTGGGAGCAATATTCGCCTACAAATATAAAATGGAACTTGTTGGATTTTGGGTAGGATTAGCCATATCTTTATTCGTAATGTGTGTTTTTATGGGTATTGTACTCATTTATAAATTCCAAAAATTACGAAAAAAATACGTAACTATATCTGAAGTACACTGAATAATTCAGATTTTTGTTCTTCTGTTAATGTTACAAGAGGACTCCTTACTATATCTGAAATAAATCCTTTTTTAGCTAAAGCTGCTTTTATTGGAGTTGGGTTGGGTGCCATAAATATCTTTTTAAATATTGGATATAACTTTAAATGTAAAGCTGTTGCTTCGTTAACTTTTCCAAGTTTAAACAATCTTATCATTTGTTTTATTTCTTTACCTATTATATGCGAAGCTACGCTTACTACACCTTTTGCTCCAAGGGACATCATTGGAAGCGTTAGAGAATCATCTCCTGAAAATACGCTGAAATCACTGGGAGATTGGGCTATTATTTCTGAGACTTGATCTAAATCTCCATTACTTTGTTTTACTCCAAAAATATTTGGATTCTTTTCTGCTATTGTTGCTATTGTTGCCGGAAGCATGTTTATTCCTGTTCTTCCTGGAATATTATATAAAAGTATTGGTAAGTTAACGTTTTGAGCAATTTGCGTAAAATGACTTATTAAACCTGCTTGGGATGGTTTATTATAATATGGAACTACCGTTAAAATTGCATCAACACCTATTTTTTCAACTTTTTTGGATTGTTCTATTGCTGTTTTGGTACAATTTGAACCTGCTCCTACAAATAATTTTGCTTTGTTTTGTACAACATTTTTAACAACTTTTAAAATTTCAAGTTCTTCTTCATGTGTTAATGTTGGTGATTCTCCTGTTGTGCCAGCTACTAAAACAGCATCAGAACCATTATCAATAAGATGTTGTGTCAATTTTTCTAAATCATCAAAATTAATTGTTAAATCTTTATTGAACGGCGTTACCATAGCCGTAATTACTTCTCCTGCATCGTATCTTAGTGCCATTACTAATTTTCCTCCTTAGCTGTTTTTTACAAGTTTCATTTCAACAAGTTTTTCCGCAATTCTTACTGTATTTAAAGCAGCTCCAATTCTTAAATTATCTGCTACAACCCACATTGCTATTGCATTATCAAATGCTAAATCTTTTCTTATTCTACCTACGTAAACCGGATCTTTTCCTGCTACAAAAGTAGGGGTGGGATATATTTTGTTTTCTATGTCATCCATTACAACTATTCCGTATGCATTTTCTAAAATTTCTCTTGCTTTTTCAGCAGTTAAGGGTTTTTCAAATTCTACTGTTACTGCTTCTGAGTGTCCTATAAATACAGGTACCCTTACAGCTGTACAGCTTATGGGAGTATTTTCTTTTAAATGGAGTATTTTTTTGGTTTCATTTACGACTTTCATTTCTTCTTTTGTGTATGCATTATCACAAAATATATCAATTTGAGGAATTAAATTAAAAGCTATAGGTTTTACAAAAGCTTTTGTTTCAAATTCTTTTCCGGTAATTTTTGCTTCCGTGTGAGCTAATAATTCATCCATTGCAGCTTTTCCAGCTCCACTTACTGCTTGATAAGTGCTTACTATAAGCCTTTTTATGTTTGCGTATTCGTGAAGAGGTTTTAGTACAAGCATTAATTGAGAGGTTGAACAGTTTGGGTTTGCTACAATACCTTTGTGTTTTCTCAAATCATCATCGTTTGCTCCTGCAATTACCAATGGAACGTCTTTTTCCATTCGAAATGCACTACTGTTATCTACAATAACTGCTCCAGCTTTTACAATTGTATCTGCGTAAGTTTTACTTGTAGATGCTCCAGCTGAGGCTAAAACTATATCAATACCTTCAAATTCTTCTGGTTTAGTTTCGATTACTGTGTATTCTTGGCCTTTAAAAATAACTTTTTTCCCTGCACTTCGAGAACTTGATAACATTTTTATTGAATTTATAGGTAGAGAACTTTTTTCCAATACATTTAAAATTTCTGAGCCTACAACTCCTGTTGCACCTAAAATTGCTAAATTAATTCCTGACATATTTGTTCCTCTTTATAAAATATTATCTAAACCATAAATAAATTCATTATTTTCCATAATGTATCTTGTAGCCAAAAGAATTCCAGGCATATAACATTTACGTTCTACACTGTCATGTCTTATTGTTAAAATTTGTCCTGCAGAACCAAAAATTACTTCTTGAGAAGCCATATAACCTGGCATGCGGACGGAATGAATGTGAATATCTCCCATTGAAATTCCTCCCCTTGAACCTTTTATAGCTTCTATTTCGGATGCATTGCCTTTTGTAAAACAGTTTTTTGTAGAGGCCATTATTTGAGCTGTTTTTATAGCTGTTCCAGAAGGGGCATCTTTTTTTTGGTTGTGATGATATTCAATTATTTCGGCATTGTCAAAATATTTTGCCGCCATTTTGGCAAACATCATCATTAATACAGCACCCGTGGTAAAATTGGGGGCTATTATTCCTGATAAACTAAATTTTGTAGCAAGTTTTTTTAATTCATTAATTTCTTCATCTTTTAGACCTGTAGTGCCTATCACAGGTCTCGCTCCAGCTTCCAAAATATCTTTTGCATTTTTAAAAGCACTGTTTGGTTGTGTAAAATCAATTACTACATCCGGTTTGGCAAATTCTGTTGATTCTTTTAAATTATTGGTTATCTGAATTCCATTTTCTTGTCCAAATGCTATTTTTCCTATATCTTGTCCAATGTTTATAATGTCCACGGCACCAACAAGTTCCATATCAGCAGCTTCATTTATGGCTTTTACTACTTCTTTACCCATTTTTCCGCATGCACCTGATACCAAAACTTTTATCATAAAATTTTCTCCTAAACTTTCGCTTACTAATTATCTCACAAATAATTTTTTAGTAGCAAAATATTTTGAAAATTCCGTTCTCAAATTAAAATAATTTGTTAAATTTTTTCTTTTTGTAAATTCAAAATTTATTTGTTAAAATTCCTACTTGCTTTGTAAATAAATTCTTAATAAATAAATTAATGACCTGAATCAAATTTGATAGTATAATTATTAAGAAAATAGGATGCAAATATGAAATTTAGATTTTTAAGTGCGGGCGAGTCCCATGGAAAAAAATTAACAGCTATTATTGAGGGTATTCCTGCTAATTTTTTTATTGATACAGAAAAAATTAATTCTGAATTGTTTCGCCGTCAACAAGGTTACGGACGTGGAGCAAGAATGAAAATTGAATCTGACAAAATAGAAATTACTTCAGGAGTGCGTTTTGGAAAAACTTTAGGATCTCCTTTGTGTCTAGAAATCAGAAATAAAGATTTTGAAAAATGGCAAATTTCTATGAGTATAAATCCTGTAGATAAAATAGATTTTACAGATTGTAAAATGGTTACAAAACTTAGACCAGGGCATGCGGATCTTTGTGGGGTTTTAAAATATCATCAGACTGATGTAAGAAACATATTGGAACGTTCAAGTGCCAGAGAAACAGCTATAAGAGTTGCGGTTGGAGCTGTTGCCAAGCAAATTTTGGAAAAATTTAATATTGCCATAAACAGTAAAGTAATTTCAATAGGGGCGGTTCAAGCTAAAAATTTTGATGAAAATACAAATAATGATCTTAATTGTCCAGATGTTAATGCTTATGAAAAAATGAAAAAAGAAATAGATATTGCTACTCAAAAAGGAGTAACTCTTGGTGGACAAATAAGAATAGAGATAAAAAATGTGCCTGTAGGTCTTGGTTCACACGTACATTGGGACAAAAAGCTTGATGGTTTGCTTGCTCAATCTTTGATGAGTATACAAGCTGTAAAATCTGTTGAAATAGGTTTAGGCAAAGAATGTGCTTTTCTTTCTGGAGATGAAGTACATGATGAAATTTTTTACGAAAATGGTAAATATCTTCGTAAAACAAATAATGCAGGTGGTATTGAAGGGGGAATGTCAAATGGGGAAACAATTGTTGCAACAATTGCAATGAAGCCAATTCCTACAATGCGTACTCCATTAAAATCTGTTGATTTAATTAATAAATCTGAGCAATTGGCACATTTTGAACGCTCAGACACTTGTGCAGTTCCTGCTTGCGGAGTTATTGCAGAAGCTGTTTGTGCTATAACAGTTTTGCAACAATTTTTGGAGAAATTTGGCGGAGATAGTTATGAAGAAATTTCTGCCAATTTTGCAAATTATAAAAAAATGATTGCTGAGAGGTAAAAATGCAAAAAAATATTGTTCTCGTTGGATTAATGGGAGCTGGGAAAACTTCTGTAGGTTATGCTTTAAAAAAATTGTTAGGTTTTGAGTTTTTAGATACAGATGAAATAATTGAAAAACAACAAAATTCTTCTATTAGTGAAATTTTTGATAAATATGGTGAGATATTTTTTAGAAATTTAGAAAGAGAAATTATTGCTAACATTTCAGTTTTAAATGGTAAAATTATTGCAACAGGTGGCGGATGTATTCAAAATATTGAAAATTTGAAAAATTTGAAAAAAAATGGATTTGTTATATATTTAAAAGCTAAACCTGAAGAGCTTTACAAAAGAATAAAAGAAGAAAGCCACCGTCCATTATTGAAAAATTCCAACCCTCTCACAACACTACAAAATCTTTTAGAAAAAAGAGAAAAAAATTATATGCTTGCAGATTTTGTTGTCGATACCCAAAACAAAATTCCACAAAAAATTGCAGAAGAAATAACAAAGGTTTATTATGATAAATTTAAATATTGAATTGAATTCCAAAGACAGAATTAATTATCCAATAATAATTGGATCCAGTATTTTAGCAGAGATTTCTGAATTTTTTCTGAAATTTTCGTCTAAAAAAGTTGTTATCGTAACTAACGAAACGATTTTTGAATTGTATGAAGAAAAATTTCCTGAAATGTTCGCAAAGACAAATCTTCATATTGAATATTGTGTAATTCCTGACGGTGAAATGTACAAAAATCAAATTACTTTAGACAAAATTTTAACTTGTGCATTTGAAGCTAAATTGGGAAGAGATGATTTATTTGTTGCATTCGGAGGTGGAGTTATTGGAGATATAACTGGTTTTGCCGCTGCTATTTATTTAAGAGGTATTAATTTTATCCAAATTCCTACCACAATTTTAGCTCAAGTTGATAGTTCAATTGGAGGAAAAGTAGCTATAAATACTCCTTATGGGAAAAATTTATTGGGTGCATTTTATCAACCTAAGGCTGTAATATCAGATCTGGATTTTTTGAAAACTTTACCAAAACGGGAAGTCCTGACGGGCCTAAGTGAAGTTATTAAATATTCTTTTATAGAAAAAACTTGCGAATCTAATTTTGTTAACTTCGCAAATTTTCTTTTGGAAAATTGTGATTTAATTTTAAAAAATAATGAAAATATTTTGGAAAAAACTATAAGTAGATGTTGTGAATTAAAGGCTTCAGTTGTTGCTAAAGATGAAAAAGAAAATGGAATTAGAGCTATATTAAATTTTGGTCATACAATAGGGCATGCAATAGAAAAAGCTACAGAATATAATTTTTTTACACATGGAGAAGCTATTTCTATTGGAATGAAAGGAGCTTTTCTAATTTCCTTAAAACTTAAAAAAATATCTAAGGATTATTTCGATTTTGCTCAAAGTATTTTAGATAGATATAATTTTGTTCAAAAAATACCTGAAAATGTCCAAGCTGAAAATATCTTTCAAGCAATTTCTTATGATAAAAAGATTAAAAATGGCAAACTTAGATTCGTTTTGCCGGTAGGTTATGCCCAAGTGAAACTTTTTGAGGATATTGAGTCTGAATTAATTTTTAACGTTATCAAAGAGTTATATTAATATGAAAAAGCAAAAAGTATTGATTGTTATTAATTATGCAATTTTGGTTACTGGTGCTATCTCGATGATTTTACCATTTTTCTGGATGTTGATTACTTCCTTTATGAGTGAAAATCAGATTTTTTCTTATCCTCCAAAATTTATACCAATTCCTTTTATTACTTCTAATTACACTTATACCGCAGAGCAAATTCCTATATTGAGATATTTTTTTAATAGTTTTTTTGTTGCTTCTTTAACTACAATAGGTCAAGTTTTAGTGGCTTCCATGGCCGGATTTGCTTTTGCTAAGTTAAATTTTAAATTTAAAGAGCCTTTGTTTCTTATTGTTTTGTTAACAATGATGGTTCCTCCTCAGGTTAATATTATACCCTTATTTTATCTTATGAAAGAATTTCATTGGATTGATACATTTCAAGCTTTGATTTTGCCGGGGTTTTTTGGAGGTTTTGGGGTATTTCTTATGCGGCAATGGTTTAAGATGATTCCTGATGCTTTTTTTGAGGCGGCCAAAATAGATGGTTGTAGTGTGTTTCAAACATTTTTTAAAATTGCATTACCCCTTGCATTGCCTGCTTTAACAACTTTGGCAATATTTACTTTTATATCAAGCTGGAATAGTTTTATGTGGCCTCTAATTGTTACAAATTCTGATGCAATAATGACCTTACCGGTTGCCTTGGCAGCCTTCAAAGGTAGTTTTAGAGAAACTATTGAATGGGGACAATTAATGGCTTGTTCGGTAATTACTACATTACCGGCAGTGGCTGTGTTTTTAATTGGACAAAAATATTTAATAAAAGGTATTATGAGTGCTGGAGTTAAAGAATAACAGGGGGGGAGAACTTAGACAAAAGTCTAAGTTCTCTAACTTTTAGTTATTAGAATTTATGCTTGTAAAAATTGCTTTCGATAGCAAGGAAAGTTTTCCTGCAAAAAATTTTAGACATTCAAAATTGTCTAAATTTTCCAACATAGTTTGAATCGTTTCTTGAGCTTCTTCCAAAATTTTTCTTAATTCCTGATTATCCATTCTTAATTACCTAAGCAAGTGACCTTGATATATTATTATCATATAATGGTTAATTGGTCAAGTAAAATTTATCATATTTTGATTAATACTTTTTTTGATAAGTTAATGTACAAAATATATCTTACTGGCGGATAAATATTATTTTTACAAAAGATACACTTATGTTAGTGGGAGATAAGGAATGCACAGAATTACACAAAATTTTATTGTTATTTTGGTAATAAATTTTATTATCCAAAATGTATCTTTTTCTCAAGCTCTTATAGGAGAAATTACAAAAGATGATTTTCAAATAAAACGACCTCAAGTTATTGATGCAATTACTAAAAAACCTATAAGTGGTGCAAAAGTTTCAATTCCTATAGAAAATAAAGTTGATTTTACTAACAAAGATGGTTTTTTTAAATTAGTTCCTTCAGAAAATGGTCCTGTTATATTATCTGTTCAAAAAGATGGATATAGGCCCTTTTCAATTACGATTCATGATGGTAAATTTAGTTCTGGTACACTTTTGGAATTACAAAAATTTTCTCCTAAATCTATTATTATTTCAGATAATATGATGCATTTAGGAGATAATTCTTTTTCTAAAAATTCTGCAGGAGCTTGTTTAATAAATTCTCCTTGTGTGGGACCATCTTTTTCTCAAAAATTTAAAGTTGGCGAAATAAAACCAACAACAAAAGCTTATGTAACAATAGGTTCAATAATTGGAATAGATACAATACAAGCTATGAAATTAGGACAAAATAAATTAACTAATGCAGCTAGTAGTCCTATGGAAATATTTATTAACAAACATAAAATAGGTGAATTAAAGATAAATGGAGATAATCAAAAAATTCCTATACCTACAAAATACTTAAATAATATGGCAGAAAATACTCTTACCATTCAAACTGGAATAAATCAGGATGTAAAAGAATACATAGATTATGATGACGTTGAATTAATGAATTTAATTGTAGATGTTCAGTAATATTAGATTAAAAAAAGTAAATTCTTTTGACTTTGTTTCTTTTATTTTTTAAAATAGCTACAATGAGGTTAGTTGTGTGAAAAAGCAGAATCAAAAAAATATTAAAAGAAATGACATAAATACTATAATAGATACAAAAAAACAAGAACCTAAAATGAAATTACATCTTTCTTTGTTGACAATTTTGTTGGTAATATTTTTGGCTCAACTTTTTTGGGGTATTGTAGTGAATTCTGCTAAAATTTATAGTTTAAAATCTAAAATAGCTAAACTAGAAAATATTAACAAAATAGCTGAAAAGAAAAATCAATTTTTAAGAGAAGAATTAGAAAAATATACTTCAAATTCTGGAGTAGAAGCCTTAGCTCGAAATAGATTACAGTTTTCTAAAGATGATGAAACTCTTATTATAATAAAAACTCCCCACGAGAGTGGAGAGTTTTAACAAAATAATATTTATGTAACACATCATTTTTTTATTTCATAAGTTGTTCTTCTGCCCATTTTTCTTCAACTACACGTCTGTTAGGATTGTGTCCCAAGATGTTTATTACAGGAATTTCGTGATGATAATTTCCGTCAGGATCAAAACCTTTAACTAAAGCAGGTTGATGTCTATTGTATTTTTTTGTTATTAAAACAGTTCCATCAGGATATTGTCGAGCTCTTTCAATAATACCATTTTGGTGTACTCGTCTGAACCCTACTAAATTACCATTTTTGTCATAATATTGGGTTAATGTACCACAATCATCTCCACAAGCAAATGGTTCAGTTTTTGAAAAGTTACTTTTTTTTAATCTGGTTTGTCCATTAAAATTCACGCTTCCAACTCTGCCTATGTACATTTACATTCTCCTTAATTGATTCCTTAATTCATTTTACATGTATCATATTTCTATGCTTTTGTAAATGGAAATGAATGTATTTTTACTATTTTTGTAACAAAAAAATTAACAATTTTACAATTAGCCAGATAACAGTTTTTTTTATATAATTAATTAAGAGAAAGTAGAGGGAGTTTATGGCAAAACTTGATACAAGTGCATTCGGTAAAAATGACATAAGGGGAGTTTTTGGTAAAAATGTTACCGAAGAAATTTTTAATTTTGCAGGAAAAGGATATGTAAAATATGTTTGCGCAAAAACAGCTAAAGAACCAAAAGATTTATGGTTTAGTGTAACTTATGATGCAAGATTACATTCTGTAGAATTAAAAAAAGCTTTAATAAAAGGAGTAACTTCTTTAGGAGCTAATGTTATAGAATTAGGTTTGGCGCCTACTCCTTTGGGCTATTTTTCTGAAGTAAAAAAATTTGAAATAGATGATAAAATAATTGAAGTGTCTGGAGCTTTAATTGTCACTGCCAGCCACAATCCTAAAGAATATAACGGATTGAAAATGACATTAAATCGACATTCTCTTGGTGCAAAAGAAATAAAAGAAGTGGCTGAATTTGCTGAAAAAGAATTTGAAAATTCCAGACGTTCTTATTATATGCCAGGAGAAGTTGTTCAATATAACATAATTTCTGATTACATAGATACTCAATTAAAAAATTTTCCAAGGATGGGAGCCTCTATTAAAATAGTCGTAGATAGTGCTAATGCTACAGGAGGTTTAGTTGCCCCGGAATTGTATAGAGAGCTGGGTTGTGAGGTTGTAGAGCTTTATTCTGAACCTGATGGAAATTTTCCAAACCATCATCCTAATCCTTCTGACGAAAAAACGTTAAATGATATCAAAGCAAAAATTTTGGAAACAAAAGCAGATTTCGGAATTGCTTTTGATGGAGATTCAGACAGAATTGGAATAATTGATAATAAAGGATATAGTATTCCTGGTGATCAACTTTTACTTATATTTGCTTTAGATGTGCTTAAAGATTTTTCTATAAGAGGCGAAAGACCTAAAATTGTTTCGGAAGTAAAATGTTCTCAAGTACTCTTTGATACAATTAATCAAAAAGGTGGCGAAGCTATAATGTGGAAAACTGGTCACGGCTACATAAAATCTAAGATGAAAGAAGAAAAAGCAATATTAGCGGGTGAAATGAGCGGTCATATCTTTTTCAAGGATAGATATTATGGTTTTGACGATGCAATTTATGCAGGATGTCGTTTTATTGAAATAGTAGCAAAGGCCAAAAATGTAGATTCTAATTTCAAAGTATCAAATTTAATAGAAGCTTTGCCTAAAACATATACTACAAGAGAATTAAGATATCCTTGCAAAGATGAATTTAAAGCAGTTATTTTAAAAGATTTATCTGAAATTATAGATAGAAATCCCAATTTATTTGGTTCATCTATTCGTTCTATAATAACGTTGGATGGATTAAGAATAATATTTGATAATGGTGGTTTTGCTATGATTAGGCAAAGTAATACCGAACCTGTTTTTACGGCTAGGTTCGAGGCAACTAATAAAGACATTGCGGAAAAATATAAAGAAATAATGGTTGAGCAATTAGATATTCTCACACAAAAATATGAAGCGGAGTCAAAAATTTTTTAGAAGGGAAGTTTTATGGATAAAAAAAATCTTGCTTTAGCAATATTAGGTGTTTGCATAATAAGTTTATTAGCCGGAATTTTTTTGCCTAACACAAAAATTGGAAAAAATACAAATTCAACGCCAAATCCATTCTTTTCAAACATAGAAAAAAACGGGGAAAAAATTGCACTTTTAAACATAGAAGGTGTAATATCTTCTGACTTACAACCTAATACTTGGGCAAATGTTTTTACTACAGAATCTTTTCTTGGTGCTTTGGAAAAAGCCCAACAAGATGACAAAGTTAAAGCTGTAATTATTAGAATTAATTCCCCAGGCGGAACTGTTGCAGCTTCACAAGATATATATGATGCTTTGTTACGTTTAAGAGAAAAAAAACCAGTTGTAGCTTCTATGGCTGATGTCGCGGCTAGCGGAGGATATTATACAGCAAGTGCTGCAGATAGAATTGTAGCTCAAAAGGGTACAATGACTGGCAGTATTGGAGTTATATTTAATTTTGTGGATATAGCTAGTCTTGCTAATAAAATTGGGGTAACTTCTAATGTCATTAAGAGTGGAAAATTTAAAGATTCAGGTTCTTTGTACCGGAAAATGTCTACTGACGAAAAAGAACTTTTTCAAAAATCTGTAAATGATGCTTATAAACAATTCATAAAAGCAATAGAAATTGCAAGAGTTAACAGAAATGATAAGTATACCGTAAAAAAACAAAATTTATCTATGCAAACTTTAAAAGAATATGCTGATGGAAGGGTCTTTTTGGGTGATGAGGCTTATAAATTAGGGTTTGTGGATAAAATAGGTTCTTTATATGATGCACAAATACTTGCAAGTGAAATGGCAGGTAGTTCTGGAATTTTGCCAATAGTTTCTTACACAAAAACAAATGGTATAAGAAGTTTACTTATGGGATTAGAAGGAAAATTTGCTCGTTCGTTTAATGAAATACTACCATTTTCTTTTACCCATAATTCTCGGCCTTTAGTTATTTGGGAGTAAAAATGAATAATTTTGCAGAAATTTTTTACAATATATTGTTTCATCCTGTAATTGCTTTTAGAGAATTTTCTTATGATAAACCATACAAATTACCTTTGTTGTTAGTTTTTTTGATTTCTATTTTTTTGTTGTTACTTAATGAAGATTCTTTTAGTTTTGCTACTTTACTTGTATTCTTTTTTCAATCATTTAATTTGATTGTATATTGGTTATTTTTTGCTTTTTTTGTTGATTTAATAGCTAAAATGTTTAATTTAGCAGGAAACTATTCTAAACTTCTTACTTTAACTTCTTTAGCTTTTATTCCTTGGATTTTTTTGGCTCCCTTGAAATTGCTAAAAAATGCATCTTTTTACACATCAGATTTAGCTGTTACTTTGTTATTAGGAGTTTGGATATGGACAATTTCTTTGCAGGTTTTAGCTATATCAGAAACTTATAATATCCCAAGAAAAAATGCCATTATTATATTGTTAATTCCATTTTTAGGTTGTATTCTTTATTTTGTTTGGGCTGTTGACTTTTTCATAAAATTGTTACAATTTTCGACTTTATAAAAAGCAATTTATTTGTTGTTCCGATTTTATATAAACGGAGCAATTATGGAAATAAATAATAACATAACATTTGGAAGTACGTATAAATTTTTGCAAAATCAAAGGGGGTTGAACTGTGCTTGTTGTGGAAAATTAATTTTGTCTGAAAAAGATGTCACAGATATTTATAAATCTTTGCAAGGACAAAAAGGTAGTAATGTGGCAAAAATTCTTTCTCCTTATGCTTCGATGCTTGAAGGTAAGAGCCAAAGATTTTTGAATACAATTATTAATTGTGCAAATGAAAAGAAATTTCAAAATTGGAATTTTAAACAATTGTCTATGCTTGGTAAAGAACCTAATATATATAGTTCTGATGCGAAAATGACTTTGAATAATTTGTTAAAATCCATAAAATTTTCTGTCGAACATACTAATCCTCGTTCTAACAATGGAATAAATCATTATACAAATTATTTGCCTATGCATATAGGTTGTAACATAGATAGAGGTTCTGAAAGTTATGAATTAATTTCAAAAAAGAACCCTGAATTTATCCAAAATCTTCGCAATAGTATTTTGCAAATAAAATCAAGAATACTTTCAGACAAAGAAGGAAAAACACATTTTGGAATTAAACTTCAAGAAGATTATGTGGAAGGTATTATAAAAAATATAATTGCTCAAGGAATTGATAAAAAATTTTTCGCAGATATATTAAGCTGTGTGGTATAATTGCTTTTCTTTTTTTTCTATAACTTTTTCTGCTAAAAACATTGAAATTACTGGTACAATAAATCTATATAGCATTCCAAAAATTAAAGCAGATTTAGCAATTTTTATTCCATCTAAGTATTTGTCCAGTTTGGGATTGAAGCTGTTAGCATTTTTAAAATTCTTGCAAAAAATATCGATAGGTTTTTGAAGTAATTTATCAATGCTATAGCCTCCTGCAGTTGCAATGGCGCATGAAATAGCGGTGTTTAATATTAAAGGTTTTTTTCTTTCTTCTTCTATTTTCTTATTTCTTGCAATACTTAAAGCAAGAAAAGATGATAATAAGATTCCTGTTGCACTAAAAATATGAGTAGCTAAATTTGTGTTATGAAATTTTTTGGAGAAATTTTGTATTGTTTTTGTGTCTATTATTTTGCCTATTCCAATTGCAAGTTTGTTTGTAAATTTGTCGTAATTAGTGTTTAAAAAATTACCGCTAAAACAAATTCGATTAGAACTTTGAGTATTATATGTGTTTAATTGATTATTTATTGCTTTTATATTCATTTTTAACCTTCTTTTATAAAATTTTTAAAAATTTGGTTCGTTTTATAGTTACCTGATTTAAAACACACAACTTGCTCAGGATAGTTGTATTGTGATTGTTTTTGCTTTTTGGGGAAAAACAAAAGCATAATGGGGGGGATTAAAGCGCATGTTAAAAGAGCTTTTGGGATAGCACTAACAAAATCTGCCCCAAGTTTGAAAAGCTGTGTCGCAAATTTGTACTTCTTTGATTTAACAAGATTTGTTCCTTCACTGAGATTTTTGATTGTAGTTTCTTTTAAATATTTGGCAGGATTTTGATTAATTTTTTTGATTGCTGAAGCTATAGGAGTTGATATTGCTGCCATAATACCAAATCCTATAATTCCTGATGAAATTGATTTTGCACTTGCATATTCTTTGTTTTCTTTCCTAACTCCGGGAGTTGCAAAAATAGTTAATGGTCTTAAAAATGTAGTAGTAAGTAATGCTATGCCTGCAGCAAACAAGGCTCCATTGTCTGAAGCAAATTCTAATCCTTTTTTAAGTAAATTATTTGTGTAAAATTTTTGCGCATTAAAAAATCCGCCGAAGCACACTTGGGCGGATTTTTTCACATTTGTATTCATTTTATGGAGCATACTCTCATTTCGAAAATCTTTTGGGACACAGTCGTATTTTCTCTTTTGTTTCTTCCCATCATCATACACCTGCTGATTGGGTGTTGAATTTTGCGTTAACAAACTCTTTGGTTTGGCATGCTTTTGATGTATTAACCCAATCGGCGAAAATGCGATTATTGCTTTTTTTGTAGCAGATATGTCCATTTTCTCTTGGTCTTTTTTAATTGAATAGGTGTAAATAATACAATATAAAAAAAATTTTGTAAAGAGCTTAATAATTAGCCAACTTGTTTAAAATTGTAAAATATCTGGTCTAATATTTGTTTTTGTATTATACTTGTTGTGTGGATATTTTTAGGTAACCAGCATGAAAAAAAATGATACCGTACCTGTTGAAGTTTTTATATTAACGCCCGACTATGACATTAAAGGGACTGTTCACGTTTCTAAATACACAAATTCAAATAGAGAATTAACAGATTTGTTAAATGACAATGAACGTAGGTTTTTGGCAGTAACTGATGCTGAAATTATGAGTAAAAATAATAATGTTCCACCTAGAAAATATAATTTTTTAGAAATTCATATTGATTCAATTTTACTTGTTCATCCGGCTTCTCAAGTTTTATTTAAAGAAACTATTAGATCAAATGAAGATATTGAAAGATTTAAAATTTTGAGAAATAAACTTAATCAAACTAGACCTAATTGATTTTTAAGCAAATTTTTTTATTTACAGTTTTATTCTTATTGGAGTAAATCTTTTTTTGTGTATAAATTTAGGTGTAGTTAGTGAATATTAATTTTTCTGCCGATGTAAGAAATAATGGATTTTTATCTTTTGAAACTAAAGCTAGAACTTTGTATGGTGCTTTTGTTCCCGCTAGTAAAGTTTTTTTTAATCCCGACGTTTATGTTAGAAATTTAAACGTTCTTCAAATTGCATTAGATTGTTTGAACCATTTACAATTTTCTTCTGATGATATAAAACAACTTGCCAAATATGGGGTATCTCCAATTTTTAAAAATGGTTCTCAGGCTATAAAATTGGCGAAAAAACGTAATATATCTATTGTTTTCGATAAAGTTTCTAAACCTGATATACATGCGCAATGGGTTCATTCAAAAAATACTATAGTAATAAATGAGAAATATAAAAATACAAGAAATATGGCGGAAGTTTATGCAATAAGTGCAGCTTTGATTCACGAATTAGCCCATGCTAAAGATAATGATGGTATAACATCCGTACAAGAAGAAATTAATTGTTTAGGAATGAATGCATTGGCTTTTAATATTTTTAGAAAAAAACATCCAAAAATATTTTCTGCAAATTCTTCTCCTATTATTAAAGATGGAGTGGCTCTTTATACTGATTTGTTTTTTGGAAATAATGAGAATGCTTTAATTGATAGGATAAAATTGAAATATGGTGATTTGCCTTTAGAAAGTCCTAACCATTCAGCTTCTGATTTTGCTAAAAAAATAATTGGAAAAATTTAATAAAAATCGGACAGAATTCATTTGAATCCTGCCCGGAATTTTAGTTGTTTTAATTTTTATTGAATTGGACATGGTTTTGTTTCACATTCATTTTGTGATTGGTTTTGACATGGTTTTTTCATTTCACAAGGTTTTTTGCAATCACAATTTGTTTTATCGCAAGGACAAGGTTTTGCACAATCGCAAGGAGTAGAACAATTGCAATTAGTTTTGTCACAAGGACAAGATTTTTGGCAATCTATTCCTTTTTTGTACATTTTATTTTTCCATTCTTTTTTGAATGATTTGTATGCTCTCTTTTGTTGAAAGTTTAGTATTTTTTTGTATTCTTTGTCGGCTGTTTTATATGTGTTTTTTAGTTCTTTTTTTAAGTCTTTAATTTCTTTTTCTATAATTTTACTTTGTTTATCTATTTCTAATTGGCACATTTTTGTACGTTTAAGAGCAATTAATTCACCTTTTTTGGCGGCAATTTCTCTTTTGATTGGTACGATTTTTTCTACTGTGGATTTTCTTATTTCAATTGCTTTAGCTTTTTGTTCAGGAGTTAGCCCTACAGCGCAGTCAGCTTGTGCAAAAAATTTGTATAGTTTTTTTATATGCTTGTCACACGTTTTACCTTCTGTCCAGCATGGAGTAGTTTTTTCACAAGGTTTGCATGGGGACTGAACATTACAAGGATTTTTGTCACAAGCTTTTGGTTGAGAACAATCACAAGGTGTTTTTCCACAATTGCAGGGTGAAGAAATTGTAGAATCAGTTTTTGGGCAATTGCAGGGTGTTGTTGGTAACGTTGCAACGTTATTGTAGTTATCATTTAATTGTAACGATAAAACATTTGTTCTAAAGAAATTCGATTCATTTGCCAAAGCAATACTTGTGTATAAAAACATTGCTCCTAAAACAAATCCTGATAGTAAAATTTTTTTAAACATAATTAATTCTCCATATGTCTGCATCCGGACTACAAATACTTTATTTGTTATCTCTTATTATGTCAATACTCCTATTGAGTAATTGTAATTTTATATTTTCATGGATATGTTATGTTCAAATCCACGAAAAGTACTTGGCTTTATAAGAGGGTGAGGGCTTTTTGAATAAAAACCAGTATTAATATTTACATTTCCGTAGTAGGGATTTAGGGGAGCATTTTCTTTTACTCTGTCCATCTCCTTTTTTTGGCAAATTCCTGCAAGTTTGTTTCGAACTATTGGGGTTATTATGTTGTTTGCAAAAATTGCGCCTGTGATTCCTGATAATACTCCCATTCCTTCTATACTCATTTCTGCAGTTTTTAGATTTTCTTTTGTACCATATTTTTTTATGTGAGCAAGAAATTTTTCTTTAAGTTTTGGTATATCTTTGGCTTTTGTGGTAAAATCATTCATTACATTGACTAAACTTTTGGGTAGTACAATTTTTTTTAAAATAAGCTTTTTCCCAAAATCTGTAGCTTTTGAAGTAATGAACCAAAATAAAGTTGCATTTGCTAAACCGTCAAAAATTTCTTGAGGAACCAAAAAGCGTTTTTCTTTTGAAGGAATTTTATCATTAAATATTACTGCGCAAGTTTGTGCAAGACTAGATAAAATCCATCCTATAACTGCTATGTTTTTCAGAAAGTTAGCTCTGTCTGAAATACCTTGTTGGCAAAATTTATTAAGAATATTTTGGCAAAAATTATTTAGCCCTTTCATTTTTCCTCCTTAATAAATTTTTTTGTAAGTAAATTAGTTCCTACTTTTGTTAGAGGTGCATCTATAAGAAAATTGGAAAATAGGCAAACTCCGAGGCCAAGAATATCACCTATTGTATTTTGAAGGATTTTACGATTTTCGGGTTTTCTTAAAACATTTGGAACTAGTTCAGAAACATCTACAGTTTTTAAAAGTTGTGCGGAATATTTTATAGCAAGAGCTCTTACAATTACTCCTACCGTAGTTCCTACTATAATTTTGGCTATTGTTTTACATACGGAGTATTTTCTTGTTTTTTCATCTACATTTTTGTTGTAAAAATCAATAAAAGGCTGGCTCGCAAGGGCAGATATTCCCAAAATAAGACGATTCTCAGGACCGGCTATTTGGGTAGCACATGTGCGTAAAAGTTTCATTGGTTTTTCACCAAGTTGTAATATTGGCCTCATGACTATTAAATTTCTATTTTACCTTCTTTCATATTAAACCAATAAGACGTAGAAAATTGCTAAAAGAATAAGAAAATTTAAATTTTTTTGTAAGATTTAATCTTGCAAATAATATTTATTAAAAAAATTATAATTTTATGGTTTAATTATTTCTAGTTGATAAATATAACAAAGATATCTGAGAAAGGGTTTTATGAAAAGAATTTTGCTTATTTTGCTTACATCTTTGATAATATCTCTGCCTGTATTTGCGTTTAGTAATGGAAGCGAAATTATTACGAACAAAGAACTTGTTAAACGAAGACAAAAGATACAAGAAATAGGCTATAAGTTATTAAATGCTAATGTTATAGACAAAAGAATTACTTTCGTCTATGCTCATAGCAAAAATAAGCCTGATGCTTTTATTTCTCACAAAAATAGAGAAATACAAATTTATAAAGGCCTAATGGATTTGATTGATGATGATGATGAACTTGCTTTTATTATTGCTAGAGAAATTTCTTATGGAATAGATTTTTATAAGGGGCCTTTAAAAGGTTTTTTTTATTTTCCCATTTGGCCTCCTAGAGAAAGAAGAATTGAAAACAGAGCTGATTTAAGGGCTGTGGATTTCATGACAAAGGCCGGGTATAATCCGGTTGCAAGTATTGTTATATCAAATAAAATATTAGCCCAAAGCAGGTATGAATGGTATTCTTACCATTCATTAGGATCTAAGCGTATGGCAAGATTGTATGCTCATATTTACCAAAAATATCCATATTTTTTGGTGAATAATGTGTACCAAGAAAATTTAATTTACCAAAATTTTTTACTTACATCAAGAGAAAATCGTCTAATATTTAAAAAAACTTTAGATGAATTTGAAAAGACAAACAAAATCAAAAAACCAAAATACAAATAGAGAATATGATGAAAAAATTTTTATTGTTTATATTAATTTTGCCTTGTTTTTTTCTTGTTGTTAGTGCAAAAGCTCAAGTTGTTATCAAAGATGAATTGATAAATTCAAATTTGCGCAGCAGCATTAGTTTCCCACCAAAAATTAATAATCAAAAAATAGCAGATGAATTTGTTCCAAATATTTCAAATAAATTTTGTTTGGACAATAAATCAGAAATACCTGTTTTTCAAGATGAATTATTAAATTCATTGAAAAATACTCAAATTCAGCCGATATCGACAAATCTTAATTATGATTATGAGAGTATAGATTGTGTTGTTTTTCCCGTAAAAATTACAAAAAATATTTCTTCCCAAAATGTTCAAGCTGGAGAAAAAATTGTTTTTAGTACAACGAAAGCTGTGGAAATTAAAGATAAGATTATTTTTCCTAAGGGTACTGAAATTTTTGCAAATATTGAATTTGTGTCTCAAAATGAAATGAAAGGTGAACCTGCCATACTAATCATAGACAATTTTGTTATAAAAGATTTGCCAAAATACAAATTAGAAGGAAAAATATACAAAGAAGGAGCAAAGAGAAGTTATTGGATTAATCCGATATCGAAAATATTAACTCCATTTTGGGGAACTGGATTTTTGTTTTATTTAATTCGAGGCGGGCATGCAAAAATTAATTCTAACCAAATATATAACCTTTACTTGTGGCAAAAAGTCAATAAATAAAAGATTCTTTACGTGGATATAAAGATTATGTAAGGAAATCAAAATTTTAAAATTTTTCTGTTTATAATAACTAACAGTTAGTAGAAAGATATTGGAGTTAGCATGCAGGCATTATTAGAAAATGAAATCGTTAGTTTATGTACTCAAAACAAAGCTATGAGTGAATTTGATACTTTGATGGAAAAAGCAAAAGCAGCTGATCCGATGTTGAAAAGTAAGATTGAAAATGACATAGTAAGCAATGGCTTGAAATTTGTGCCTGAATTAATAAATCATATACAAAACTCCAAAGGAACTACTAGAGGTTTGTGTGCAATGTGTTTAATTCGCATTGGCGAAGCTTGTATTGGACTAATTAGGGAAGCATCCAGAACAAACAAAGAATTTGCTTGGGCTGCAAATTACATTGTTAGCGAAATAAGAGGTTAAATTAAATTTAATTCTTTCAAAATTTCTTTAACACCTTCAACTATTTTTTCAAAATCATCTTGAGGTAAAGTAGATAAAACGTTTACCATGCTTAGTATAGTCCAATTTTTGTCGTACCATCTTCTTCGGCGAAAAGATTTGTAATAACCAAGCATTCTTTCTTTACCTATGCTTATAGGTTCTTCACTTTCTAGTTCATTTAAATTTTCTCTTATTATGTTTGAAAATCCCATTATATTTTCTGCGAGATTATCTATCAATTCCGGAGGTTGATTTTTTAATATATCTATAATTGCAACCATATCTTTGTTGCTGTCATACCAGCGTCTCTTTTCGTCCATAAAACCTCCGCAATTAATTTTTCAAATTAAAGTATAGCAGAAATTTTAAATTGTGTCTTCAAGCCATTTTGTACATTGCTTTATGAAATTTTCCTTTTCTTCCAAAAACAAATCTTCAGCATGTGTTCCTTTGGCAAAAATGTATAGTTTTTTAGGACAAATAGCCTTTTGATATAATTTTTTTGTGTGCCAAGCAAAAACTGTCGGATCATTTTCTCCTGCTATAAACATTGTTGGTACCATTATTTTGTCTACTATGTTAATAGGTGCAATTTTTGGATACATTATAAAACTAGGGCGAATTGATAAGTATCTGTTTAATTCGAATTTTTTCAATGTAGAAAGCCATGCTGATTTTTTCCATATGTGATTTTCAATTTTGTTAAAATCTGTTGGCGGGCTTACAACTATTATTTTTTCTATGTCGTTATTTTCTGCTGTGTACAATAGAGAACTCGCTGCCCCTAAAGAAAAACCTATTAGGTATATCTTAGAATATTTAGATTTTGCAAAACTTATCACGGCTTTTAAATCTTTTGTTTCTTTTGCGGTAAAAGTATAAAATCCTTTGCTTTTACCGTGCCCTCTAAAATCCATAGAAATTACGTCGTATTTGCTGCAAAAAGCTTCTGAAATTTCTGAAAAAGCTTTTGAATCTTTTGTCATAAACCATCCATGTGCAATTATTACAACTCTATTGTGCCCTGTATCGTACACATTTATTGCAATTTTCACACCATCAGGGGTTGTAGTGAAAGTTTCATATTTTTTATTAACATTAGATTTAGTAGGGTTAAAAAAATGGGAAAGTTCGAGCATTTTTTGTTTTCCTATTGTAGTTTTTTCATACAAAATTTTAGCATAGTATACAAATATTTTGTTGTTTGCTTATTTCGTTTATGTATTTAAAATTAGACTTCACTTTATTTTTTCAATGTGTTATTCTAAAAGCATTATGATATACAGAAAATCCAGATATGAATTAAATTTAATGAAAGCTGCCGGTGAAATTGTTGCAATGGCTCATGAGGCTGTAAGAGATGCAGTAAAAGAAGGAATTACGACTTTAGAATTAGACGATATTGTTTACAAAGTTATTACTCAAAATAAGGCTATTCCTACATTTAAAGGCTATTGTGGTTTTCCTGCATCTATTTGTGCTTCTGTTAACAGCCAAGTTGTACATGGTATTCCTTCAAAAGATGTAGTGCTTCACAATGGTGATGTTATTAGTGTTGATATAGGTGCTACTTATCATGGATTTGTTGGGGATAGTGCTTGGACTTATCCGGTTGGAGATGTATCTGATGAAGTAAAACATCTGCTAAAAGCTACAGAAGAAGCTTTGTTTGCTGGTATTGCTAAAATGCAGGTTAACAATTATTTGGAAGATGTTTCTGCTGCTATTGAAGATGTAGCAATTGCGAATAAACTTGGTATTGTAAGGCAATATGGTGGGCATGGTGTTGGTACTGAAATGCATGAAGACCCTTTTTTATTTAATTATAGAACCGGTGATAAAGGACCTATTTTGAAAGCAGGAACAGTCGTTGCAATAGAGCCTATGTTAAATCTTGGCTGCGATGAAGTATATCAGCTGGATGACGGATGGACTGTGGTTACGGCTGATGATAAACCATCAGCTCATTTCGAACATACTGTTGCAGTAACTAATGATGGACCTTTAATTTTGACAAAAAGAGATTAATAGATGAAAAAATTCATAGCATTTATTTTTATAACTATGATATTTTTGACAGGTTGCCAAAAAAATGAAATTGCAAATATTACGCAGTACAAATTGAAATGTTTGCAAAATGATCAAATTTCTTGTGCAAGATATTTATTTTTACAAAGTTGGCAAGAAGTAAAAAATGAATCCTATACTACTAATTTAGAAAAACAAGATTGGAATTATTGGAAACATAGATACTTAGATAAAATAAAAAATATCGAAGATGCATATGTGGCTATAGATACAATGCTTTTGAGCCTTGATGATCCATACACTAGATTTTTAACTCCAGAAGAATTAGAAGACCAAAACATGAATATTTCAGCTCAATTATCTGGCATAGGTGTAGTCATTTCGTCTGCTAATGGGAAAATTACGGTAGAAGATGTCATAGAAGATTCGCCGGCGGCTAAAGCCGGCTTAAAAATTGGGGATATTATATTGAAAATTGATGGAGTATCTATTTCAGGATACGACATAAGAAAAGTTGCTACAATGATTAGGGGGCCAATAGGTACAAAAGTTAAGATTATTCTTTTGAGAAATGAAAAAACAATAACCGAAGAAATATCCAGAGCAAAGATTACTATTAAGGCTGTAGAATATAAAGTTCTTGCGAACAACATTGCCTATATAAAAATAAGTACATTTATGAGCCAAGCAGCTTCTGCTGAATTTTTAAATGCTTTGCAAAATACAAAAAATTGCAGAGCTATGATAATAGATTTGAGAGGTAATCAAGGTGGTCTTCTACAAAATGCCACTTTTATAGCTAATATTTTACTTAAAGACGGAAAAATTGTTAGTATTTTGAAAAAAAATAATCAGACAGAAACAATAAAAGTACAACCGGCGGGTTTGCATATAGATAAACCCATGGTAGTTTTAACAAATGGTTTGAGCGCAAGCGCGGGTGAAATTCTTGCAGCGGCCCTACAAGAAAATGGAAGGGCATTACTTGTCGGGGAAAAAACTTATGGCAAAGGCCTAATTCAAAAAATTGTTCCTTTACCTATGAATACGGCCATGAATGTAACTATTGCAAAATATCTTACTCCACAAGGTCATGATATCAATAAAAATGGCATAAAGCCAAATTTTGAAGTAAATCTAAGCCAAGAAGATATTGTTAATGGCAGAGATATACAGTTAAATAAAGCAATAGAACTTCTTAATAAGAAAAGTTAATAATTTGGCTATGATTCAAAATATGTTGGAACTTTTGATTATGATAAAGATCAAATAATTTGTGAATCCAAATCTGCCTAAGTGAAAACAAAAATAGTTGATACAAAAAAGATATATTAAGGCAGCTAAGGCTCTGATTTTTTCCTATTTGAACAAAATGGCGACTTACAATTACTAAAGAACTTGTTTAACTAGTTAATTTTAATAAATACTTGCAAAATTTGTATGTTTGTTTTAACCTTATTATCAAAGTCGCAGACAATTGGGAAAACATGCCTTTTGAGGATGATTTTTAAAATTCTACCCAATCGAGATTTTAGGAAGTTTAGACTATTATAAACTTATTTAAATCACCTGCGATGGAACGCAGGTTTTTTAATGCAATTGAAAATAATTAAGTAGAAAGTTAGAATATAAACTCCGGAAAGGAGGAATGACGCAAAAATGGCAACAAAAGAACAAAAAAATCAAAAAATTCAAGAAATTAAAGAATCTTTTGCAAAAGCTCAAGTTGCAATTATAAGTGATCCTACAGGTTTAAGCGTAGCTGAGATTACTGATTTAAGACGTAAACTTCAAAAAGAAGGAGCGGATTATACGGTTGTTAAAAATACATTGGCTATAAAAGCTATTGAGGGTACTCAATTTGAATGTTTGAGTGAATTGTTAAAAGGTTCAAGTGCTGTAGCATTTGGTTTTGAAGATCAAGTAGCTCCTGCTAAGGTTTTGGCAGCTTTTGTTAAAGAATTTGAAAAAGCTGGATTCAAAGGTGGAGCAATGGACGGAAAAGTTTTGAGTATTGAAGAAGTTAAGGCTTTGGCAACACTTCCTTCAAAAGAAGAACTTTACGCAAAAATGCTTGGTTGTATCAATTCACCTGCAACTGGTATTGCTGGTTGCGTAAACGGTGTAATGAGTGCTCTTGTTAGAGCTATTGACCAAGTTAGACAACAAAAGACAGCTTAGTTAGTAAAAAGATAGAAAAGGAGAAAATAAAAATGTCAGTACAAGAAATTTTAGAAAGTATCGAAAAATTAACACTTATCGAAGCAGCTGAATTAGTAAAAGCTATGGAAGAAAAGTTTGGCGTATCTGCAGCAGCTCCTGTAGCAGGTGCAGCTCCTGAAGCTGCAACAGAGGCTTCAGAAGTTACAGTTGTTTTAGCTGCAGCTGGTGCTAACAAAATTAATGTTTTAAAAGAAGTAAGAACTATTACAGGTCTTGGCTTAAAAGAAGCTAAAGATTTAGTTGATGGTGCACCAAAACCAATTAAAGAAAATGTGAAGAAAGAAGAAGCTGAAGCAATCAAGAAAACTTTAGAAGAACTTGGGGCTACAGTTGAATTAAAATAATAACTTCCTCTTAATGTTTAGTTTAAAATTTTTAAGGGGTTATGAGAGTTATTGTTTGTATTGATACAATTGAATACTAAGAGATAAGTTTAAGTACTCAGACGCGATGCCTGAGTACTTGACTATCTTATTTTTTGAAGTACCATTTATTATGGTATGAAATAAGAAACAATTAGTGCAACATATTATATAGATAGAGGTTTGCAATGTCGACAACGAAACATAAAGAAAGAATTACGCCAATGGGAATGCCCACTACCAGATTGGCTGATTTACCTGATTTGATTGAAGTACAAAAGAAATCATTTGAATGGTTTTTGACTGAGGGCTTAAAAGAGGAGTTGTTATCTTTTTCTCCTATAAAAGATTACACAGGAAGATTAGAATTACATTTCCTTCCTAATTACACTTTTGATAATGCAAAATATACTGTTGAAGAAGCTCGTATTCACGATGCAACATATGCAAAGCAATTGAGAATTATGATGCGTTTGGTAAACAGAGACACAGGGGAAATAAAAGAACAAGAAGTATACATTGGTGATATTCCTACCATGACAGATAAGGGTACTTTTATTGTAAATGGTGCAGAACGTGTTATTGTTAACCAAATTGTTCGTTCTCCTGGTATATATTACAAAGTTGAGATATCTCCTACAGGTAAACGTTTATACAATGCAACACTTATTCCAAATCGTGGGGCATGGTTAAAGATTGAAACTGACAACAATGACGTTATCCATGTAAAAATTGACAAAAATAGAAAAATTCTTGCTACGACCTTGCTAAAAGCTTTAGGTATAACTGTGCAAGAGATGGAAACTTTATTTACACACAGTGAATATTTAAGAAAGACGCTGGAAAAAGACACTACAGAAACTACAGAAGATGCTTTAATTGAGGTATACAAAAAATTGCGTCCTGGTGATCCAGCTTCTGCTGCAGGTGGAAAGTCTATAATTGAAAGTAGATTTTTTGATGAAAAGAAATATGACATTGGTAAAGTTGGTCGTTACAAGATTAACAAAAAATTAGGTTTAAATATTCCTGAAAATACAAGAACTTTAACAATTCAAGATATTGTAGCCGGGATAGAATACTTGATAAATTTAACATATGATGAAGGTAGTTTAGATGATATAGATCACTTGGGAAATAGAAGAATTCGTTCAGTTGGGGAATTGCTTCAAAACCAATTTAGGATAGGTTTATCTCGTTTAGAGCGTATTGTAAAAGAAAGAATGACTTTGCAAGATGCAGAAACTTTGACTCCTTATAATTTATTAAATACGAAGCCTTTAGTTGCTGCATTAAGAGAGTTCTTTGGATCTTCACAATTGTCGCAATTTATGGATCAAACAAATCCTTTGGCAGAATTAACTCATAAGAGAAGAATTTCTGCCTTGGGCCCTGGTGGATTAGCTAGAGAACGTGCTGGTTTTGCTGTCAGAGATATTCATCCTTCCCAGTATGGTAGAATTTGTCCTGTTGAGACCCCAGAAGGACCAAATGCTGGTCTTATAGGTAGTTTAGCTACACATGCGCGAGTTAATGATTATGGATTTATCGAAACTCCTTATTTTGTGTGTAAAGATGGTGTAGTTTCTGATGAAGTTGTTTACATGACGGCTGACGAAGAAGAATCATATCGTATAGCACCTAATGACATAAGATTAAATCCTGATCGTTCTATTGCTGAAGAATTTGTGCCTATTCGATACAAGAGTGAATTTACAATGGGAGCAGCTAAATTAGTTGACTATGTTGGTGTTTCACCTATACAAATTATTTCAGTTGCTACTTCGTTGATACCTTTTATTGAACATGACGATGCCAACCGAGCCTTGATGGGGTCTAACATGCAACGTCAGGCAGTTCCTCTTTTGATTACTGAAAGACCAAGAGTTGGTACTGGTTTGGAAAAAAGAGCTGCAATGGATTCAGGTATGGTAGTTGTTTCTAAACATGATGGTACTGTTCATAGTGTTAATGGTGAAGAAATTGAGATTATTGACGAATATGGTAAGATTCATACTTATCAGTTGATGAAATATGTAAGAAGTAACCAAGATACATGCTTAAATCAAAAGCCAATTGTAAAAACTGGTCAAAAGGTTAAGATAGGAGACCCTATAGCAGATGGAGCTTCTACTCACATGGGTGAATTAGCGTTGGGAAAGAATATTTTGGTTGCTTATATGCCTTGGGAAGGTTATAACTTCGAAGATGCTATTTTGTTAAATGAGAGACTTGTGCACGATGATGTATTTACAAGTGTTCACATAGAAAA
>CASDUJ010000002.1 GCA_949283935.1 uncultured bacterium | reverse complement strand
ATTATTTTGGAGAGCCCGCTCTGCGAGGGCGTTTTCAGGTCGGAAAATTATGTTTTCCAAAAAAATCAAACTACCAAATTGGACTTTTTTCGGTCTGTACGGGTAGTTTGATTTTTCCTTGATATAGCTGAGTTTAGCACCGTTTTTGAAGTGTACGCTTAGTTTGATTATTTTGGTAAGGTCCAGTTGTGCAAGAAACTAAAAAATTAACATTAAATTTCGGTGTATTTTAATATCCAGTTTGTCTCAAATTAATTTAATTCTGGTTGGGTTTTCTACCATAACAACACTAAATTATAGCCGTCAGAAGTTTTGTGGTATTGGTTTATTTAAGTTCAGAACTGGACTTTATTAGGACTAGAATCTACAAAAAATACTTTTAAATTCACCAAATGGTTATAGAAATCAAAGAATTTTAGTGGTCCCGTTAAAGTCCAAATACTTGTTGGACTGAAAGACTAATCTGCAGACTAAATTTCGAGTTCTTTTTTATATTTGAAATTTGAATATAGTGAAATAATAAGTTAACTGTATTTCTTGTAGGGCTAGTTGTATTGCCTTACTAGGCAATATTCTGCTGTGTAAAAAATAGATAACTAGAGAATACAAACTAGTTGCAGTTTATACAGATTCATTGACCCGTAAAAAATACCACAGATGTTGGTTGATTAGCAGTTTGAATAATATTTGAACAATAATTAAAGGAGCTTAATATGTAAAAATAAATCTAGGATTTCTACCATTTATTAATATGGATTCTATCTTCAATATTTATTTTCTTTTGAATAGGAATTTTTGCACTTTTGCTTGGGTAGCCTAATGCTATATAGCAAGGCATTACATAATCATCAGGATGGTTTATTGTCTTTTTTAAGTGCTCCCATTCTCTATCATTAGGTAAAGGAATACGTGTTACACCATAAATACCCTCTGCGACAGCAGCAAGTAGTATGTTTTCTATACAACACCAAATTGATGCAAAATCATTTAAAGAACTTAAACAACTTGGTTTTAATAAAGGTTCTTTAACTCTAAAGAAAGGTAAGATTAAACATCCTGAATTATAGAGCATAGAAAATTGTTTTGGCATTGCAATATGGTACATTCCGCGCTGATCAGAATCGCTCATACCATAATTGTCCATAAATTTTTCACATTCATTGTAATCAGTTAAATCTTTTACATCCAGAATATTAGCACGTTGCTGTTTGTCATTTATAACAACAAATTCCCATTCTCTTAAATGATTATTGGTAGGAGCTTTTAATCCTGCTGAAAGAATTTTTTTGATAATATTATCTGGAATCGATTTATTTTGAAATTCTCGAATGGTTCTTCTTTTTTCTATTGCCTCATATATGTCCATGTTATTCTTTCGTAAAATTATTGCAAGTTAAGTATAACATAAAAAGGAGTAATGAATGATTGCTGATAAAAATGTTTGATTAATTGGGTTGGTGGAAAAGTAAGTAGGATGTAGTAAATTTGTGATTTAGTACATCCTACTTACTTCTGAAAAATATTTTTCGCTATTAATAGTAAATTTATGAAGTATATTTTGTTTATAAAATGATGGAATCGGAATAGTCAAGCTGTCTGATATAAATAATCAAACAGAGTGTTCATTTGCAATTTCCATAAGTACTTGAAATTATTTTTTCAGCAAATTATAATGAAATTCGAGAAATGGGGGCGTAGCTCAGTTTGGTTAGAGCGCTTGCCTGTCACGCAAGAGGTCGCGAGTTCGAGCCTCGTCGTCCCCGCCATTATTTGGAAATTATCTATGGGTTTCATAAGAACTAGCTGTTGTTAGTTCTTTTTTTTGTTTGTGATGTATCAGATAAACTTTTATAAAATTACGAAAAAAGCGACCATTTTGGTCGCTTTTATTGTTTGTGCTAGATTTGTTAAGCTTGCATATTTAATGATGTTCCTGTAGAACTTGAATATTTTCTTTTTAATTCAGATTCAACTTTGGACTTGCTGTCACCTGTTTTTTGACATATTTCATTTACTACTTGGTTAAATTCTTTACCTTTTGCTGCAAATTCTTTGTCTCCATATTCTACGGTAATAGGTAATTTTATTCCGTCTTTGTTTCCGTTAGTTTTGTTTTGTATGTCTACGTCTCCGCCATTGTTTTGGTAAACATATTTGATAAGGTCAGAAGTAGCCATATTGGCCATATCTACTGATTCATTTTTGTCTGTTTTTTTGTTTTGGTTAGCAAAAATGGAGTTTGTTCCATTATTGGGATTTGTGTTTACTGAACTATTATTCTTTGCATTTTGTAGTGCACCCATCTTTGTTTTTGATAAAAAATCTAAACCAATTGCCATGAATTTCTCCTCTCTTATTTTTGTTCTCTCTCATGCTCTCTATGTATTAATAAAAAAATATATATATAAATTATTGCTTTTTTATTTGCAAAGTATTTAGTTATGTTAAGAAAAATTTAATGTATAATAAAAATAGTAGGAGTATATATGTTTATTTTAGGAATTGATCCCGGAATAGCTATAACAGGATATGCAATTTTGCAAAAAACAAATGATAGCATAGTTGTAATTGCATCAGGTGCCATTAAAACTTCTAAAAATAAATCTGAACATGAAAGATTAGCAGAATTATTTGACGACATATGCGTATTAATAAACAAATTTAAACCAAATGTGGCCGTTATTGAGCAGCTTTTTTATTTCAAAAACTTAAAAACTATTATTCCTGTCGCAGAAGCTAGAGGGGCTATTGTAGCTGCTTTGACTAAAAATCATATTCTGATAAAAGAATATACTCCTTTGCAAGTAAAACAAACAATAACAGGATACGGACGTGCTTCAAAAACTCAAGTGAAGCAAATGACAGAAATGATTTTAAATTGCAAAATGCCAAAATTAGATGATACAGTTGATGCTATAGCCATAGCACTTTGTCATCTAAGACATATCTAGTATTAGATATTTGTTTAATTTTTTGCAATGTTATATTATAATTTTAAGGCTAAGTATTAAGGGAATTTTATGAGAATTTTTTTGCTTTTGTTAACCATAATTGTATTTTTTCCAACTACTGTTTTTGCCAAAGATCAAATAAAACTTATATATATACATGGAACTAATGACAATAATTACGAAAAAAAATTAGAATTCAGAGAAAATGTAAATAAATTACATCCTTATTTAGTAAAAGAATTTAATAAAAGTGAAAAAGTAAAAAAATATTTGTTGCAAAATGGTAAATATACTATTTCTCCTTCACCTTTACCTTTTTATTGGGGAGATCAGAGTAAAAATGACTTAAATTTACTTGCAGATTGGTTGGATATAACAAAATTTTTCAGTCCAAAATTGGCGCAATCTGTTCGTAGTATGTTAGCTCATACTTTACACGATGCTATTTGGATACAAAAATACAATAATATGAAGCCTGTTGTTGATAAATTACATAAATTGACCTCAATTGTTGTAAAAAAAGAAGATAAATATATTATTTTAGGACATTCTGCAGGTTCTTTTATAACTATAGAGTATATTTTGTACAAGCTTCCAATGATTGATACAAAATTATTTTTACAAAAAGAAAAACTTTCTGAAGAAAAATTAAATGAAATTGAAAAAATTGGCTATAGAACAACATGTATAGATGCACTTATAGATTCTGGAATTGCAATTTTTAAAAAAGATAATACTTTAATGCTTGAAAAAGAAAATATTGTAAATAATTATGCAAATCTGGCAGAAATAGAAAAAACTTCTTGTACCCCTCTAAATAACGTTGCAGGGATAATAACTTTTGGTTCTCCAATAGCTTTGTTTTATTCTGGTTTTTCTGATTCTTCAGATTTAATGATAAAGTCACTTCAACGTTGTTTGGCCAAAAATAACATGTTTTTCTTAAATATCAATTTTGCAGAAGATCCTTTAGGTTTTCCTATAATGGTAGAAGATAATTATACGAATATAATTAAATACGATAATTCGTCTGAAGAAATTTATGTTTCAAATAATCAAACTGATCTTTTAGAGCAAAATAAAACAAATGAATTCCAAACAAAATATGGTTTTGTTTATGATAAATCTAATATAAGAAGTAATAAATTTGTAGCTTCAGCACATACTGCTTATTGGACAAAGCGAAAATTGTTTTCAAAATCTGTAGTTAAAGCATATGAAGAAGGTATCAGTACATTTTTAGATTCTATTATTATTTCGCCATAAATTTCGCATTTTGGGATTAAAATTTATTGAGAAGAAAAATAATGAATTGTCCTGTTTGTAAACAACCGCTAGTAATATTGGAACGTGAAAACATTGAAGTAGATTATTGCCTTTCTTGTCATGGATTTTGGCTTGATTCGGGTGAACTTGAATTATTAAAAGAAATTTTAAAAATATACAATTATGTGATGTCACCTTTTAAATATCCGCAAGTTCATTCCAAAGAAAAAATTAGAAAATGTCCAATTTGCTTTACTAATATGAAAAAAATTTGTTTTAATGGGGTAATGATTGATGTATGTTCTTCAATGGATGGTATGTGGTTTGATGAAGGTGAACTTTCTGCTATTTTAAATAATTTAGATACTAAAAATTTAGAAAGTTCAATGATAAATTTTTTAGGTGAAAATTTTTGTAATCATAAATAGAAAAGGAGTAAAAATGAATTCTACGCTAAGTTTAATGGTATTAGTTGTTGTATTGGTAATTTTAGGCGGAGTATTTGTGTCTATTTTTAATTCACTTGTAGTATTAAAAAATCAAGTAAAAAATGCTTGGGCTCAAATAGAAGTACAACTTAAACGTCGGCACGATTTGATTCCTAATTTAATTGAATCTGTAAAAGGATATATGGTACACGAATCTAATACATTACAAAAAATTGTAGAACTTAGACAACAAGCCATAAATATTAATGGAGATGCAAAAATTGTTTCCGATATAGAAAATCAACTTAGTGGTGCATTAAAATCTTTGTTTGCATTAGCAGAAAATTACCCTGATTTAAAAGCCAGTCAAAACTTTTTGCAATTTCAAGAAGAACTAGCCTCAACTGAAAATAAAATTAGTTTTGCACGTCAATTTTATAACGATAGTGTTTTAAGTTATAACAATCAAACTCAAATATTTCCAAGTAATATAATAGCTGGTATGTTTGGCTTTGAGCAAGAAACATTTTTTGAAATAGAAGAAAATGAAAAAGCTGTGCCAAAAGTTAAATTTTAGGTCGTTTTAATATGTGGCAGCAAATACAATTAAATAAAAGAAAATCACTCTTTTTAATAATATTAATGGCAATAATTCTCGTTTTAGTTGGGGCTTCTATTGCAATTTTATACTTTGGGACTGAATATATTATTGAGGGAATTTCTATAGCCGTAGGTATTTGGCTGATAATGCTTTTAGTTTCTTATTTTCAAGGTGATAAGATTGTTCTTTCTATTTCCTATGCTGTAAAGATTTCTGAAACAGATAATCCGAAACTTTATAATATTGTTGAAGAAATGACTATTGCTTCTGGTCTTCCCAAAATTCCTGAAATATACATAGTAGATGAAAAAGCTCCAGCTGCATTTAAAGGAAAAATTATAAATTGTCCTCATTGTAAAAATGAAATAGGTTTTTAAAATAATTTGTTTTTTCTTGTATTAAAAATTATAAGCAAAAAAAAACCGACTGCTGTCGGTTGAATTTTGTTTTCAAAAAAGGGAAATTATTAGGAAAGGAAGTTGGAAGGAAATTTTTTTGCTCTACTTCTTATTAAGTATTGCTTACATATATATAAAGTATATCTATTTAAAAAAATTGCAATTTTTATTTTATTTTGTTACAAAAATTAACAATCATTGATAATTGTTTTAAATCCTAATTCTATAAACAACAAAATACTAGTAGTTTCTTGCTAAAAGTTCTTTGGCGAGTTGCAAAGATTCTTCATTTTCTGTTCCTGATAGCATTTTGGAAATAACTTTTTCTCTTTCGTGTCTGTCTAATTTTTGTATGTGTATTTCGAATTTGGTTTCGTTTTGCATTTTGCTTACATGAAGATGTACATCAGCAATTGATGCTATAATAGGCTGGTGAGTTATACACAAAATTTGATGAGTTTTAGATAATGTGTTTAGTTCTGCTGCTATTGCTTGAGAGGTTTTTCCGCTTATTCCGGTATCAATTTCATCAAAAATTACACACATAATATCATCACTGTTTGCAAAGACGGTTTTTATTGCCAGCATAATTCGGGATATTTCTCCTCCGCTAGCTATTTTTACTAAAGGTTTAAATGATTCTGTGGGATTTGTTATAATCATAAATTCAATATTGTCTATACCATTTTGTCCAATAGGAACTTCTTCAATCTGTACTTTAAATTCGGCATAAGGCATTTCAAGATTTTTAATGCTTTTTGTTACCATATTGGAAAGATTTTGTGCCAAATTTTTGCGTGTTTGCGAAATAATTTGGGCAAGCTTCTTCAATTCTTCTTTGTAAATGATAATTTTTTGTTCAAGTTCATTAATTATTTCTTCTGAATTTTCTATAAAATTATATTCTTCTTCAAATTTGCTAAGCGAATTTAATACTTCTTCTAAAGAACCACCATATTTTCGCTTAAGTTTACTTAAAATTTCAAGACGTAATTGATATTGATTAAGCATTTCTTCGTCATATTCTAAATTTTCTGCGTAATTTCTTAACTCTCGAGCTGTTTCTTTTAAATTTAATATTGTTTCTTCTAAATTTTTTGATATTTCTTTTATTTGTTCATCGATGTTTCCTGCTTTGTCCAAATAACTTTTTATTTTTTCTAGCGAATCAACAATATTATCATCTGTTCCATTAATTGCTTCATATGTTTTGTAGCTTGTTGATTGAAGTTCTTGAAAATTTGCAAGAGTATTTACTTTTGTTGTTAAATTTTCAAATTCGTGTATGTCGTTAATTTCTGCCGAAGTAATTTCATCAATTTGAAATTTTAAAAAATCTGCTTGCTGTTTGCTTTTTTCTTCGGTTTCTTTTAATGATTGTAGTTTCTGTATGGAATTTTGATATTCTTTAAAAAGATTTTTATATTCTATAAGATTTTTTTTGTGGTCAGTATCTCCAAAATTATCTAAAAGCATTATATGTGTTTTAGGTTGTAAATATGTATATGTTTGGTGTTGAGAATGAATATCCAAAATATTTTTTCTAATTTCTAAAAGTTCATTTTGCGATATAAGGATTCCATTAGCTCTTATGCGCGATGTTGATGAAGTAATTTCTCTTGTAATTATAAGGGTTTTATCTTCAATTTCTATTTCTAATTCGTTTTTTATTTTTTCAGCTAATATATCAGGTATTTCTATTTCTAATTCAATAAGCGCTCTATTTTTGCCAGTTTTAATTAAATCTTTTGAAGCTTTGGCTCCCAAAGCTATATCAATAGCATCTATTATTAAACTTTTTCCGGCTCCTGTTTCTCCTGTTATAACATTTAAACCTGATTCGAATTTTGTTTCTATTTCATCTATTATTGTGTAATCTTTTATTTTTAAAAGTTTAATCATAAATTTTTATCTATCATAGATACAATTAATTCTGCTTCTACAGCAATTTGGCCGTCAACGGTTGCTTTCACTTGAGCTTTAACTATTGGACCTTTTACTTTTATTAGTTTTGATTCCATTTCAAATTTGTCTCCAGGTCGAACAACTTTTTTAAATCGAGCTTTGTCAATTCCTGCAAAAAGTGCCAATTTGTTTTGATATTGAGGTAAAGTTAAAACCATTGCGCCAGAAAGTTGTGCCATAGCTTCAATTTGTAAAACTCCAGGCATTACAGGACAATTTGGGAAATGTCCACAAAAAAATTGCTCATTCATTGAAACATTTTTGTATCCTTTTGCGTATTCTCCCGGAACATATTCTGTTATTCTGTCTACCAACAAGAAAGGGTATCTGTGCGGCAAAAGTTTCATTATTTGTTCAATATCCATTGATTGAGGCTGGTTTTCAGTCATTTTATAACTCCTTTATTATCTTTTTAGCAAATTCTATGTGCGATTTATGTCCTGCAAGTTTGGCAATAATATGTGCTTTGAAACCTAGAGGATTTTTTCCTGTCAAATGTAAATCTCCTATGATATCAAGAATTTTGTGTTTTGCTGGTTCTAATGGACTACGTAAGGGACTTGTGTATGTGTTGTCTTCTTTTAAACCTATAGTATTTTCTAAATCGGCTCCTAATGCTATTCCCATAGCTTGGAATTTTTCTAAATCTTTTAAATATCCAAAAGTTCTTGCTTCATAAATTTCTTGATGGTTTTTTCCATATTCAAAAGTTACCCATTTGTTTTCTAAATCATTGTGGGCATAATTGACCAAATAAGTAATTTTAAAATTATTTGCCGGAATAAGAATTATTGATGTCTCATTTTCCTCATATATTATTGGATTTTTAAATTCAGTTTCTTCAATTTTTTCTTTGGTTTCAAAATTTTCTTTTTGTAATTTTTCAACCCACAATTTTGCACTACCATCTAATATTGGAATTTCTTTGCCATATAATTCAATTAATACATTTTCGGCATTACAAAAAGCTAAGGCTCCCATTAAATGTTCTATTAGATTAAATTGTATTTTAGCATTACCTAAGACAACAAAATTACTTGTCGAAATAACATTATTTGCTAAGGCATTAATTTGTTCTCCATTATTGGAAAAAATTATTCCTCCGCTATTTGTTTTTGTAATTCTTATGGTGGAATTTTCTCCACTCATAAGTCCTTTGCCACTTAGTTCTACCATTTTTTACTAATTTTCTCCATCTGAATCTGAATTACCAAGATATTCGTCTAGTCTTTCTTTGTATTTTTTAAATTGTTTTATTAATTCTTCCATTTCTTTTGCGTATTTTAGTTGCTTTATAAATTCTTTTCGCGGAATAGCAGGAGAACCTACTATAATACTTTTGGGCCCAAAATTTTTAGTAACCCCTGCTTGAGCCATAATAATTGAATCGTTTCCTATGCTAATGTGATCAGCTAAACCAGCTTGGCCGGCTAGTACCACTCTATCTCCAATATTACAACTGCCGGCAATTCCAACTTGAGAAACTATCATGCAATTTTCGCCAACTTTACAATTGTGAGAAACCATTACTAAATTATCAATTTTGGTTCCTTTTTTTATTACAGTATTTTCAATTGTTCCTCTGTCAACTGTAGCATTTGCTCCTATTTCTACATCATCTTCAATTATTACTGAACCTATTGATGGAATTTTGTATATTTTTTGTTGATTGTAATCACCTTGAATAGAACCTTCTTGTTTGGCTGTTTCTATTGAATTTGGTGTTTCTGTAACAAAACTAAAACCGTCTCCTCCTATGCTAACTCCGTGTTGCAAAATTACATTGTTTCCTATTTGAATGTCATCTCCAATATTTACTCCTGCATGGAAAAAACAATTTTGTCCAATTTTAGTGTTTCTGCCTACATAAACATTTGGCAAAATTTTAGTGTTGTCTCCTATTTCAACTCCTCGAGAAATTGTTACATTTGCTCCAATGGAAACGTTTTTGCCAAGTTTAGCTTCCTGATGTATTACTGCACTTGGATGTATTCCTAAAGGTGCATCAGGTGGCATATAAAAAAGATGTATCAATTTCATCATAGCTAATCTTGGACGTTCAACTTCTATTGTTGTCATTCCTTCAAAAGATACTCCAAGAGGAACAAGTGCAGCTTTTGCTTCTGTACTATACAAATTTTCAATTTCTTCTTCAGATAATGCAAGTGCTAATGTGTTTGAATCTGCTAATTTTGGTGGAGCAATTTTCTTTATTATAGGAGCAGCTTCTACTTTATTTAAAATTCCTCCAACAATGTCGTTAATTTGTTCAAGTGTGTAATTTTTTTCTTCTTTCACTTTGTTTCCTCTCATTATTCTTTTTCGTATTTTAATTTTAAGCAATAAATGGTTTTTTTACAATGTTGTGAAGAAAGTTTATTATATAATTAAATTTATGGAAGAACAAATCTTAGATTTCTTAAAAAAAAGGAAGTTGCAAATAAGTCTAAATACTAAGGCGAGAGGACATTTAGGATTTTATTGTAATGAAAAAATAACTATTTCTAAAAATCTTTCTCAATCTCGAAAAATACAAGTTCTATTACACGAATTTGCTCACAAAATTCATAGTGAAATTGAACCTGAAAATTATCAAAAAGGTGGAACAATAGAAAAAATTTTTCAAACATCTTGTATAGAATTATTTGAAAAAGAACTTTTAAAGGTTACAAATTTTGTTGATGAAAATTCCCTCTGTTTAACACTTGAAAATATCAGAAATGATTATAAACTTAAAGTTAATATTTATGAAAAAGAAATAAAAAAAGAATTTCCGAATTTTGCAAAATCTAAAAAATTCAATGAATATGAAAAATATCAAAGAAAAACAAAATGCAAAAGTAAATATTTTCTGAAATATGATCATATAAAAATTTTGGCTCCTCTATTTTTTAAAACAGAATTTTATACAATAGAAAAAATAGACGAAGATTTTCCTCAACTACCTTATAATTTTAAAAATTATTTGAAATTGTTGTCTGTTTATCGTAAACAAAAAAGAATACAAAATAAAATAGCAAAACTTAAACGTTACTACAAAAAACCTACAGAACTTTTTGCTAGATTTGTTGAAGGTTTAGTGAAAAATGAAGAAATGGTGAAAGTACTTGCTCCAACTACTTATTCGCAATTTCAAAGACTTTCTAAAATAGGTTATTACAATGATTTACCCAAATTATTGGATATTATAAAATCTCAAAATAGTTAATTAATGTTTAATTTGTGAAAAATAATTGATTTAATTCTTGTTGGGAAAATTTTACCGGATTATTTTTAAGCCTATTTGCATTAACATTATCAGTAATTTTAGATACATTTTCTATGCCTAAATTGGAAATTTTATATTCTAATCCAGCTTTTTCTATAATTGAAACTAAATGTTTTGAAAAATCTTCTGTAGATATTTCTAAAATTTGTGCAAGTTTTTGCATTTTGTTTTTTAAATAAATTGCCCCTCTTTTATCTGTGACATTTTCCGGTTTTGCTTCATAGTTTGCTTGGGCAAGTTTAGCTATGCTTAAACATACAGCTGCTCCATGTGGAATTCCGTAAATGCTTGTAATTGTGTAAGATAAAGCGTGAGCTGCAGTAGTTTTTGCTATGTTTATAGCTTTGCCGGCCAAATTAGAAGCTAGTGCCATATTTTTTGCAGCTTCTTTATCATTTAAATTTACGTAATTTAGTAAGTTTTTATTGCATAATTCGATGCTTTTTTGTGCAAATTCATCACTTTCTTTTGTCGAGTTAATAGACCAAAATGCTTCAAGTCCTTGACAAAATGCGTCTAAAGCACAAGAAGCTTTTATTGCTCGTGGAATATTTAATATAAAATTACTGTCTATTATTGCAAAATCAGGTAAAATATCTTGTGTTTCGATAGAGTTTTTTTCTCCATCTACATAAACAACCGCAAATTTTGTAGCTTCTGCTCCTGTACCAGCTGTTGTTGGAATCGCTATTAATTTATGTTTTTTGGTAGTTTCTATTTTTGTTTTTATGTAGTTTCGAATGTTAATTTTGTTGTCAGAACATAATTTGAAAATTTTTGCAAAATCTATAACACTTCCTCCCCCGATTGCCAAAATAATATCATAATTGTTTGGAAGAATTTTTATTGCTTTTTCTATTTCTTCGGCTTTGGGATTTGGCGAAAAATTGTTATAAAAAATAGTTTCAATTTCTTTTAGTTCATTTGATATTATTTTTTTTATATTTTCAAATGAATTTTTTCCTGTAAAAATTATTGCCTTTTTTACTTTTTGCATCTTAAGAATTTTATGTAAATTTTTTACAGAATTTTCTCCTAAAAAAGTTTTATTTTCTCTTAAAAATTCCATAAAGCTTTCTTTGTTTTCTATTGGACTTTCTTTAGGCCTTCCTAAATTTTCTCTGGCACCACATTTAACTTTTATTTCTAGTAGTGATAAATCATTTTTACTCAAAAATTTGGGCAAAATATTTTTTAATTCCTTTTTGTTAATTGCGCAAAAAGTATTTTTGTATCCACAAGCTTGTGCAAGTTTTGTGAAATTAATTTTGTTTGCGCAAGTTGCTTGGCCTCCTACGCTATCATGTGCTTCGTTGTTAAATATAATATGTTTTAAATTTTTTATTTCGCTGGAAGCTAAAACAGGAATTGCACCTAAATGCATTATGGCTGCTCCATCTCCATCCAAGCAAAATATGTTTCTTTCTGGTTTAGCTAAAGCAATTCCAAGTGCTATTGAACTTGCGTGCCCCATAGAGCCTACGGTAAGAAAATCTTTTTTATGAGACTGAAAATTGTTCTCTCTGTATTCGTATAATTCTCTGGAAAGTTGCCCTGTTGTCGAAATTATTATGTCATCATCTTTTAATTGTGTGCATAAAATATTTAGTGCTTCTTCTCTTGATAAAATCGCTTTTGAACGTTTTTTGTTCTTTTTTGAAATATATTTGTCAAAAGTTCCTTTTTGTACTATTAATGCATATGGCTTTTTGGTTTTTTGCATATATTTAAAAGCAAAATCTATTTGATTTTTGGCTTTGTCAAAATCTTTTTCCAAAATATCATGTTTTACTTCAATTACATCAAAAATTTTACTGGTAACTTGACCTTGTTTTTTGTGTTGAGGTTCATCTTGTATCTTTGGTTCGCCCCTCCACCCTACTAACATTAAAATAGGAATGTTGTATACTTCTGCATCGGCAAGTGATAACAATGGATTTATACAATTTCCTGTTCCTGAATTTTGCATGTATACCAAAGCCGGTTTTTGTGTGGCTAAATAATTTCCACAAGCAAGTGCTATAGCATTGCCTTCATTTGCGGTTATTATATGTTTATTGTCTTCTGAATAATCTGTAAGATATGCGCAAAAATCTTTTAAAAGACTGTCAGGGACTCCACAATAGAAATTAATTTCTTTGGAAATGTAGTCAAAGAATTCTTTTGCTTTCATTTATTTAGCTCCCGGAATTAATGTTATGATTTCTTTTATTGGCATACAATATTCTTCTGAAGCTTCTTGACTTCTGTGATTTAATAATATTGATTTGGCTGTATTTACCATTGCAGGATAAGCAGCTCTCAAAAGTTGATTTGCGTAAATTACTACATTTATGCCACAATTGGCTAATTCTTTTTCTGTAACTTGTGAATATGAAGAAGGAACTACTATTAATGGTTTTCGATTTTCAAATTTATTGTAATATTTAGTAAATTCTTTTATTTCATCAAAAGTCTTTTGCCGAGAGTGTATCATTATTCCATCTGCTCCTGCTTCCAGATAACATTTGGCTCTGACTATGGCATCTTCCATTCCTTTTTCTAAGATTAAACTTTCGATTCTTGCAATTATCATAAAATTTTTAGTTACTTGTGCTGTTTTGCCTGCTTTTATTTTTAATGCAAAATTTTCTTTTGTGTCTTGATTCTGAATTACTTCTGTGCCAAATAATGAATTTTTTTTCAAACCTATTTTGTCTTCAATAATAATTCCAGAAACACCAAGCCTTTCTAGTGTTTTTACCGTAAAAATAAAATGTTCTATAGGACCTCCATTATCTCCGTCGTATATTATAGGTTTTGTTGTTACATCTAAAATATCATTTAATACTTCCATTCTGGTCGTTGTGTCTAAATAACCAATGTCAGGTTTGGCTTTTGCCGCACTTTGTGTTAAAGAAGAAATCCATATTCCATCAAATTCAATTTTTTTGTTATTTTCTTCTACATATGTATTTTCTACTATTAAACTACTTAAACCATTGTGAGCTTCGCAGATTGTAACTATTTCTTTACTCTCTAAAAGGCGTTCCAATCTTGCTGCACGTATTTCAGGTGTGGTTCCAATTTCTTTCAAAACTTTATTTAATTGACTTGAAGAAATTCCTTGAGTATATGGAACATCTATAACTTTTCCTCCCCATTTTGCAATAGTGTCAATTACTTTTTGTCTTGTTTGTGCTTGAATACCTTTTTTCCAGTCATCTCCATGTATTACATAATCTGGTTTTAGCATTTCGAGATTGGCTGTGTAGTCTAAAGTATCTTGCGGAATAACTTTTGAAATACCTTTAACATTTTCGATTATTATTTTACGTTGTTCGTAATTCATATAAGGTAAACGCTTATAACTTGCTATGGCTTTGTCAGTTAAAAGACCTATAATAATTTCTCCTCCAATTTGACGAGCTTGCTCAATTATGTTCAGATGTCCGGGATGTAGTAAATCTGCACTCATTCCTATGTATATTTTTTTCATATTTCACCTTCACTCTCTTGCTATTATTATAAAAGTTTGCTAAAAAGTTTACAATCGGTTGAAAATTTGATATTTTAGTATGAGTCAGGTTCTGAGTAATTTTATGGATAATAACGAAAAAATAAATTTGTTAATAGTTGAAGATCATACTCTTACTGTTTTTGGTTTAAAAACTGTTTTAAATACCAAAGATTTTGTTAATGAAATTTTTGAGGCCCAAAATGGTGCTAAAGCTATTTCTATAATTGAAAAAAATATAATAGATATAGCTATTGTAGACTTAGGATTGCCTGATATTAATGGAATAGAACTTACAAAAAAAATAAAAAATATATCTAAAAATACTAAAATAATAATTTTAACATCTCATAATAACCAAGAAGAAGTTATTTCCAGTTTAAAAAATGGAGCGAATGCCTATTGTAGCAAAGAAATTGATACAAAAATATTATGCGAAGTAATAAATCATGTTAGATATGGTGCAATTTGGCTAGATCCTTGTGTAAGCAAAATAATTGCGGATAATTTGTCTTACAAAAACACCCTAAAAGATAAAAATTTAGAAAGTTTTAATTTTACAACTCGAGAAAAAGAAATACTTAAACTTTTAATTAATGGCTACGATAATGCTCAAATGTCTAAAATTCTCTCTGTTAGTCTGCATACAGTAAAAGCTCATATATGTAATATTCTGCAAAAACTAAACGTAAAAGATCGTACTCAAGCTGTTATAAAAGCGATAAAATTATTCAATTAACTTTTATTCTTTTTCTGTATTTTTTTCCGTTTCTTTTGCTGTGTTTTTATATTCTTCAGGAGCATCTTCTCTTTCTTGATTCCAACGATCAAGACCCATTTGCTTTCTAATTAAACCTATTCCTACGTGAACACGCCATTCATCCATTTTCAATTGTGCCGCAAGAATTTTGTGACATCCTATTGGTGGTAGCGGTAACATTGGCTCGTAAAGACTTTTGATTGCCATTAATTGTTCAGGAGTTATTGCTAATTTTCTCTTAGGGAAAGGTAATTTGGGTAAATGTAATTTTTGTCTAACCAAATTTATTCCAAAAAATACTTTGTTTGGCTCAAGACCAATTTCGGCTCCAATCACTTCATGTGCATCCGGATTGGGAAGAGGTAACATTCTCTTGTATAAAACTTCAATCATTGCAACTTGTTCTCTTGAAACAAGAAGCGCTTTTTTAGCTGGTCGTTTAAATCCTCCAGAACGTTTGAAACCTCCCTGCCTATTCTGTCTATCTCTGTTAAACCCGCCTTGGTTATTTCGGTTAAATCCACCTTGATTATTGCGATTATAATTGTT
>CASDUJ010000001.1 GCA_949283935.1 uncultured bacterium | reverse complement strand
GCGTAAGAATCGACGTAACATTCGTATTGACTGTTATCATTTTTTGCTATTCTTTTTTCCAAGTAACGTTTTGTACCCTTAGAAACAATTTCGGTACACTATTATTATCTTGCCTTTTCTAGCAAGTTTACAGTCTATTTTCGTTTGATTTTTTTTATACTTTAGTATTATCCTTAATGTGTAAAGATATTGTAAATTATCTTGACTGAAGCAACCATGTTTTGATAATAATAGTAGAAAATGGACTTGGTAAACAGAAATGAATTACTTAATATTAAAATTTAATATTTTATCGTAAAAGAAAAGCAATTGCTTTTCTTTTTTTGTTTCAGGGGGAATATGTCAGTAAAAATATTTAGGAAAATACACACAGGAAAAGTTGTAGAGCTTACGCAGGCTGCAGATAATTTATTTTACATAAAGATATATGCAAAAAATTTTGAAATTGTTCCAGGTCAATTTGTTTCAATATTATGCGGAGATTTAACTTTAAGAAGACCTTTTAGTGTTATGGACATTGACAAAAATACTTTTACTATTCTTTTCAAAACTAAGGGAGAAGGTACTCGTTACATTAGTAATCTTAAATCTGATGATAAAATCAATTTTACAGGTCCATTTGGAAATGGTTTTAATATTGAGAATAAAAAATCTTTACTTATTGCTGCAGGAGTTGGAATTGCTCCAATTTATTTTCTAAGAAAAGAACTACAAATCAGATTTATTGAAAACAAACTAATTGCAGGTTTTTTAAATAAATTTTGCATTCCTAAAAATCTTGATATTGATTTAATTACAACAGACGATGGTAGTTTTGGGAAAAAAGGAAGCGTTATAGATTGTATATCAGAAGAGATAATAAAATTTAACCCGCAAAAAATTTACGCTTGTGGTCCTTTGATAGTTTTAAAAAATATTTGTGAAAAAACATTAAATTTAAAAATTGAAACGGAAATTGCTATGGAAAAAGAAATGGCTTGTTCAATAGGGGTTTGCAGAGGTTGTGTTATTGAACTTAAAAATGGAAAAAACGCAACCGTTTGTAAAGATGGTCCTATATTTAAAGGAGATGAAATTAAATGGAATTAGATGCAAAGAGCAATCTCAAAACAAAATTAAACCGTTTAGAGCTAAATACTCCAATTATTGCTGCTTCTGGAACATTTGGTTATGCGAATGAATTTGATGACTTTATAAACATCAAAAATACTGGAGCGATTGTTACAAAAGCTATTACACTCCAACCTCGCAGAGGCAACATTGGCAAACGAATAATGGAAACAACTTCTGGTATGATAAACTCCATTGGTTTAGAAAATATGGGAATTCAAGAATTTTTAAGTAAAATTGTTCCAATTTTACATAATGAAAAAATCAATTTCATAGTAAACATTGCAGGTTCAACTACTGAAGAATATTTACAACTTGCTCAAATATGTGAAGAAAACAATATACCAGCTATTGAGCTAAATCTTTCTTGTCCAAACGTAAAGACAGGATGTATTGAATTTGGAACAAAAAAATCTTCGTTGTACGAACTTGTAAGAGAAACAAGAAAAATTTTTTCAGGTGTACTGATTACAAAACTTACCCCAAATGTAACATCGATAGGCGAAATTGCTCAAGCAGCTCAAAATGCCGGAGCAGACATAATATCAGCAATAAATACAGTTCGTGCCATGGGAATTAAATTAAACTTTTCAGAAGGTAAATTTAATTTTACCAAGATAAATGGAGGCCTATCAGGCAAAGCTATAAAACCTATTGCTTTAAAAGCAATAAGTCAAATAAAGGAAGTCACAGAAATTCCCATCATAGGAATGGGAGGGATTTCTAATTTTAATGATTTTATAGAATTTATTGCAATAGGTGCAGATGCCGTACAAATTGGCACAGCTAATTTTACAATTCCTACAATATGCGAAGATATAGCCGACGAATTATCGAAATTTATTAAAACAAATGGTTTCAAATCATTCGAAGAATTAAAAGCAAAAATAAGAGAGGATTTCAATAATGGATAATGATATTTTAGAAATATTAGAAAAAACTGAAGGACTTTTAAAAGGACATTTTTGTCTTACATCAGGGCTACACTCTGATGAATATTTTCAATGTGCAAAACTATATCAATACCCTGAGCAAACAGAAAAAATAGGTAAGCTTCTTGCAAAAAAATTAAAAGAAATTGATTTTGACACAATAATAGCTCCTGCAGTAGGAGCAGTAATAATTGGATACGAAACAGCCAAACAAGCGCAAAAAAGGAATTTATTTGTTGAAAGAAAAGACAATGTTATGCAACTTAGAAGGGGATACAAACTAACAAAAGGAGAAAAAGTTGTAATTGTAGAAGATGTTATAACTACAGCCAAAACAATAAAAGAAACAATTGAGGCAATTAAAGAATTTGAACCACAAATTCAAGCAATAGGTTGTATAGTAGACAGGAGCTGCGGAAAGACAGGATTGAATATTATATCTCTAGCTCAAGTAACTCCCCAAACATACGAGCCAGAAAATTGTCCTTTATGCAAAGCAAAAATTCCAATAGAAAAACCTGGCAGTAGACAGGAGGGTAAAATTAATGATTAAAAATTTGGTAAAAATATTAAATCTTACCCCAAAAGAAATTAATGAAATTATTGATGACGCAAAAGAATTCAAATCTGACATAAAATCCTCCAAAGTTATGGGGAAAATGACAGCATTAATGTTTTTTGAAAATTCAACAAGAACAAAAATATCTTTTGAAATTGCAGCTAAAAAATTGGGAATGGAAGTAATAAATTTTAATGAAAAAATATCTTCAATAAACAAAGGAGAAACAATAAGGGATACTCTAGAAAATTTATATTTTATGGGAATTAGTTCGGTTATAATAAGAACCGCAGAAGACAATTTAATTGACAATTTGATAGATTCAATCAATTATCCAATGAAATTTATAAACGCCGGTTCTGGAAAAGCATCACATCCAACTCAAGCTTTATTGGATTATTTCACAATGACAGAACATTTAGAAGAAATTGAAGGGAAAAAGGTAGTTATAGTAGGAGATATAGAACATTCAAGAGTAGCGAAGTCAAATATAAATCTTTTAAAAAAATTTGCCGCAAATATAACAATATGTGCCCCTGAATATTTTAAGCCCAAAGAAGATTTAGAAGTAACATACACACCAATACTAAAAGAAGCCTTAGAAGATGCAAAAGTAATTATGGGGCTTCGCATTCAAAAAGAAAGAATAGAAGAATATTACGACGAAAAAGAATACATAAACAACTACAGACTTGACACAAAAATAATAGAAAAATATGCCCCAGAAGCAATAATAATGCATCCTGGCCCAGTTAACAGAGAAATAGAAATGACATCAGAATTAATTGACAGTGAAAAAGGGCAAACAATACTTGAACAAGTCCAAAATGGAGTTTTTGTTAGAATGGCAATTTTAAACAAAATGCTTGGAGGCGAAAGTTGAAGTTTATTTTGAAAAATGCACACATAATTGAAAAAAACGAATTATGTGATGTAAGAATAGAAAATGGTATAATCACAGAGCTATCCAAGCATATTAAGGCGAATGGAATAGATTTAGCAGGAAAAATATTATCCAAAGGCTTACTAGATATGCACTGTCACCTTAGAGAACCTGGATTTGAGTACAAAGAAACAATAAAAACAGGTATCGAATCTGCTATAAACGGAGGTTATTGTGCCATATGTCCAATGGCAAACACGAATCCCGCAAACGATAATTTAGAAACTCTAAATTTTATTTTGAGCAAAGCCAAAAACTACAATTTGTTTCCGATTTGCGCAGTAACAAAAAATCTTACATCAAACCAATTAACTGATTTTGACACATTGAAAAAATCGGGAGCAATAGCTTTTTCAAATGACGGCAAACCAATTGAAAATCATCAAACCTTAATTGAAGCTTTAAAAAGAGGTAATTTAATTATTTCACATGCAGAAATAATATCTCTTCGAGGGAATGCTCAAAGCGAATATGAAGCAATTAAAGAAGAAATTGAAATTATAAGAAAAAATGGAGGAAAATACCATTTTGCTCATATATCAACAAAAGAAAGTACTAACTTAATTAGAAAAGCCAAACAAGAAGGGCTAAATATAACTTGTGAAACTGCACCACATTATTTTGTTTTGAAACAAACAACAGAAAATTCCAGAAATTCAATATATAAGGTTAACCCGCCTTTAAGGACAGAAGAAGACCGTCTAGCAATAATAGAAGGATTAAAAGACGGAACAATAGATGTAATAGCCACAGACCATGCTCCTCATACTTTGGTAGAAAAAAAGAAATCTTACTCAGATGCACCAATGGGAATAGTTGGATTTGAAACAGCTTTAGGAATTGCTCTAACTTATTTAGGAAATTTTATGTCAATTAGTGAAATTTTAAAAAAATTCACAACAAATCCAACTAAAATACTAGGAATCAGCAATTTTGGGAAAATAGAAATAGGAAATAAAGCTAATTTAACAATAATTGATCCTAATTATAAGTGGACAATTCAAGGAAAAAATTTCAAATCCAAATGTAAATTTACTCCTTTTGAGGGAATACAATTAACCGGAAAATCAATAATGACAATTGTAAATGGAGAGATATATGATAATAAATCCTAAAATCAAAGAAAAAATAGTATTAGCATTAGATGTCAATACAATTGAAGAAGCAAAAATATTAATAAATGAGCTTAAAGACTACGTTGGAATATTCAAAGTAGGGCTTCAATTTTACACAAGTAACGGTAATGAACTTTTTTCTTTTATGAAAAAACTAAACCTAAAATATTTTTTAGACGTAAAACTAATGGATATTCCAAACACAGTAGCCAAAGCTGCGGAGAATATAATTAACAATGGTGCTGATTTTTTTAATGTACATGCACTAGGTGGCAGTGAAATGATGAAAAAATGCGTAGAAAGTGCTAATTTAACAGCTCAAAATTTAGGCAGACCTAATCCTATTGTTTTAGCCGTAACTGTTTTAACCAGTATTAATAATGAAAAATTAAACGAAGAACTAGCAATAAATTACGACGTAAATGATTATGCTCTAAAGCTTGCCAAACTAGCAAAAGAATCTGGACTAACAGGTGTTGTAGCAAGTGTTTTTGAAGTTCAAATCATAAAACAAGCTTGTGGAAAAGACTTCAAAGTTTTATGTCCTGGAATCAGACCCCAATGGGCAGCTCAAAATGATCAAAAACGTTTAGCCACACCAACTTTAGCAATTAAACAGGGAGCAGATTATATTGTAATTGGAAGAGCCGTAACAGAAGCAAAAGACAAAATAGGGGCTATGAAAAAGATTTACGAAGAAATAGAGGTATGTAATGAATGCTAAACTACTTTTAGACAACAAATATATTTTTGAAGGAATTTCTATAGGAGCTCAAGGAACTGCATATGGAGAAATATGTTTTAATACTTCAATGGCAGGTTACCAAGAAATTTTAACAGATCCATCTTACGCTGAACAAATAATAGTAATGACATACCCGGAGATAGGAAATTACGGAATAAACCAAACAGATTTTGAAAACGAAAGAGTTTTTGCAAAAGGTTTTGTTGTAAAGAATTATTGCAAGCAAGAAAGTCACTATAAAAGCACTCAAACGCTTTCTAACTATTTAAAAGAAAATAACATTATTGGAATATCCAATGTTGACACAAGAAAAATCACAACGATTATAAGAGAAAAAGGTACAATGTCTTGTTTAATTACAACAGAAGAAATAACAGAAGAAATGAAAGAAAAACTATCTAATTGGAAAATGAGCAAAGACATTGCAAAATTTGCATCAAAAGGAGAATATTATCACATTTCAGGTACAGGACCGCAAATTACAGTTGTAGATTTCGGAATAAAAAACAGTATATTAAAAAATCTTATTAATTTAGATTGTGATATAAAAGTTTACCCGCCAACAGTAAATTCAGAAGAGTTATTAAAAGAAATGCCTGATGCAATTTTACTTTCAAACGGCCCTGGAGATCCTCAAGATGCGAAACAAGCTATAGAAATGACAAAAGAACTAATAGGAAAAATTCCATTGTATGGAATATGTTTAGGATATCAAATTCTTTGCATAGCATTAGGAGGCACTACTTATAAATTAAAATATGGTCACAGGGGTGGGAATCACCCTGTAATAAATCTCAAAAGCCAAAAAGTTTTACTTACATCACAAAACCATGGATATGCAGTTGAAAAAAAATCACTTCCCGCAAATATAAATGTGACATATGAAAATTTAAATGATGGAACAACAGAAGGATTTAGCTGTCCGGAATTAAAAATAGAAGCGGTACAATTTCATCCCGAAGCTTCTCCAGGTCCAACTGATGCAGAAGGAATATTTAGAAGCTGGATTAAACAAATAGAAGGATTCAAGAAATGCCAAAAAATTTAAAAATAAAAAAAGTATTAGTAATAGGCTCAGGTCCTATAGTGATTGGGCAAGCAGCAGAATTTGATTACGCAGGTGTACAAGCTTGCAGAGCTTTAAAAGAAGAAAAAATAGAAGTAGTTTTAGTAAATTCAAATCCTGCTACAATAATGACAGATGAAGAAATTGCTGACAAAGTTTATATAGAACCTATTACGATTGAAGCTTTAGAGGAAATAATTGCCAAAGAAAAGCCTGATGGACTTATAGCATCATTAGGCGGGCAAACGGGTTTAAATATGGCAGTAAAACTTTATCAAAAAGGAATACTTGAAAAATTTAAAGTAAAACTTCTTGGAACAAGTATAGAAGCAATTAAAAACGCTGAAGACAGAGAATTATTTAAACAACTTATGGTTGAAATCAACGAACCTGTACCTGAAAGCATAACAGTTTCAAATTTTGATGATGCACAAGATTTTGCGGATAAAATAGGGTTTCCATTAATTATCAGACCAGCTTTTACTTTAGGAGGTTCTGGTGGAGGTATAGCGACAAACAAAAAAGAATTTCAAGCAATTGTGCACACAGGTTTACTTCGCAGTCCAATTAACCAAATACTTATTGAAAAAAGCATAGCAGGTTATAAAGAAATTGAATACGAAGTTATGCGAGATGCAAATGATACTTGCATAATAATATGCAATATGGAAAATGTTGACCCAATAGGAATACACACAGGAGACAGTATAGTTGTAGCCCCGACACAAACATTAACAAACAAAGAATGTCAAATGCTAAGAAGCTCAGCCATAAAAATAATCCGAGCATTAAAAATAGAAGGAGGTTGTAACGTTCAATTTGCACTTGATCCCACGAGCAATCAATATTACGTAATTGAAGTAAATCCAAGAGTAAGCCGCTCCTCAGCTCTCGCTTCGAAAGCGACAGGATACCCAATAGCAAGAATAACAACAAAAATTGCCATAGGTTATTATTTACATGAACTAAAGAATGCAATTACCCACAAAACAGTTGCGGCATTTGAACCTGCAATAGATTATGTAGTAACAAAAATTCCCAAATGGCCTTTTGATAAATTTGAATCAGGAGACAGACTTTTGGGTACAAAAATGAAAGCTACAGGGGAAATTATGGCAATAGGAAGAACTTTTGAAAGTTCTTTCAAAAAAGCAATTAATTCTTTAGAAGATAAAAACGCAGGATTATTTCGCAGAAGATTCAATGAACTTTCAACAGATGAACTTTTAGCTTTATTGCACGTACAAGATGACAGGAGAATTTTTAGGGTAGCAGAAGCATTAAACAGAGGAATAGAAATTGAAGAAATTAGTGACATTACCAAAATAGACAAATGGTTTATTTCGAAAATATTTAATTTAGTAAATTTTGAACAAAAATTAAAATCTGAACCACTAACAAAAGAACTATATTTGAAGGGGAAAGAATTAGGATTTTTAGATACAGAAATTGCAGTATTTTCTAGAAAAAAATTGATTGACGTAGAAAAGCTAAGAAAGGAAAATAACATTAAAGCTTCTTTCAAAATGGTTGACACTTGCGCTGGAGAATTTGAAGCATATACTCCTTATTACTATTCAACTTACAATGAATTTAATGAAGCTGAACCCAACACAAAAGAAAAAAGCATAGTAATTTTAGGCTCAGGTCCAATAAGAATAGGTCAAGGTATAGAATTTGATTATTGTTCAGTTCATTGTGCATGGAGCGTAAAAAATAACGGTTACAAATCAATAATGATAAACTCTAATCCGGAAACTCTTTCGACAGATTTTGATGTAGCAGACAAATTATTTTTTGAACCTATGCATATTGAAACAATAATGAACGTGATAGAAAACGAAAAACCAATAGGAGTAGTTGTGCAATTTGGAGGACAAACTGCAATAAATTTAGCTTCACAACTTGCAGAAAGAGGAGTAAAAATAATAGGAACAAGTTTAGAAGCAATAAACAAGGCAGAAGACCGTAAATTATTTGAAAAATTACTTAATGATTTAGATATTCCTCAACCTAAAGGTAAAGCAGTAAGAACAGAAGAAGAAATGCTAAAAGCTGCAGAAGAATTAGGTTTTCCTCTTTTAGTAAGACCTTCTTATGTAATAGGAGGGAGGGGAATGCAAGTTGTTTATGACACAGAAGAATTAACAGCATATTTTCAGTCTGCGCTTAAATTTTCTGATGAACATCCTATATTAATTGATCAATACATAGAAGGAAAAGAAGTTGAAATAGATGCAATTTCAGATGGAGAAAACATTTTGATTCCTGGGATAACCGAACACATAGAAAGGGCAGGCGTACATAGTGGAGACAGTATGGCTATATATCCTACCCAAAAGGTTAAGCCGGAAATTATACAAAAACTTACAGAATACACAGAAAAAATTGCAAAAGCCTTAAATGTTAGAGGATTAATGAATATTCAATTTGTTTTGAAAGATGATGTAGCTTATGTAATTGAAGTTAATCCTAGAGCTTCTAGAACTGTTCCCATTATGAGTAAAGTTACAGGGATTAACATGGTAGATATAGCCATGAACATTGCATTTGGAAAGAATTTAAAAGAACAAGGTCTAAAACCTGGACTAGCAGAAAAAACAAAACTTGTTTGCGTAAAAGTGCCGGTATTTTCATTTCAAAAGCTGAACAGAATTGACCCTGCCTTAGCTCCAGAAATGAAATCAACAGGAGAAGTTCTCGGAATAGATACTATTTATGAAAAAGCGCTTATCAAAGGTTTCTTAGCTGCCGGATATAAATTTCCATCCCACAGAGGTGATGTTTTATTATCTTTAAATGATCATTTTAAAACGCAATCTTTAGATATAGCAAAAACATTATATGACTTAGGTTTTAGAATTGTTGCGACAACCGGAACACATAAATATTTAAAAGAAAATGGTATTGAATCGAAAGAAATTGAAAATTTTGATTTACGAAAAATTCAAGAAGACATGAAACTTAAACGTCTTAGTTTTGTAATAAATACTCCAACAACAAGTGGACATGGAGCAAGAGTAGGTTCTCAAAACAGAGGTTTTTTGATAAGAACCATTGCAGAAATGTATTCTACTCCTTGTTTTACAAGTGTTGACACAGCTAGAGCTTATTTAAAAGCTATGTTTTATTATCTAGAAAATCATGGGCTAACATATAATGAAATTAAAGAATATAAAAAAATTCCATTAGATGTGTAAGAATTGACAAAATATTACTTTATATGTTTTTATACATAAGTAAAAGAAAAAAGGTATTTTATTTTGAGAATAAATAAAATTAATTTTAAGGGAACTTTTAACATAGATTTGAACAATCTTGAAAGAGATAAAATACAAAAACTTGCAAGATTGCATGAAGCTGTAATGAAAAATAATGGTCTTGCCACAGTTGATATCCAAAGACATCGAGTAATTTTTAAGATTGATGACAAAAAAGATAATATTATCATTAATTTTTTAAACAGACATTTGATTTCATACTGGCAAACAAAATAGACCTAATTTATTTGTTGGATTTTTTATATTTTTGGAATATTTTTTTTTTTTTGCTCTCTAAGTAATTAGGAATAATATACGAGGGAGAATTTCATGCCTATATTGGATATAAAAAAACAAGACAGAACAATAGAGATAGAAACTCAAAAATTAATAATAGACAAGGACACTCAGAAAAGATACTACATAGCAGAACTTATAAAAACAGCATTAAATAGGTATATGGATTTTGATGATTTAATTGCAGACAACACATATTCCATATACACTTTACCCATAGCAAATGAAGATCTTGCTGTTATTGATTTTGAGATTAATTCATTATCTGTACATATTATTCCTACAATTGATAAATCGAAAAACACAAACGTTTATATTCCCCAAATATACAAACAATTTAACTACAAACCTGATTTGTTTATATTTGTTAATTTTAATAAAAATCTTACAAAAATGGAGATAATTGGTTATATCCAAGAAATAGATCTAAATAATTTGTCAATACCAAAAATTTTATTGAATTCTGCAGATAATCTTACAGAAATTATTCAAACTAAAAAAACTAACAAAGCAATTTTTGCAGACAATATACTTGAAACAACACAACAATTAATTCTTGCTTACATAGATAATGATTTATCTGAAGAAGGCAAGCGTTTCTTTTTAAAATATTTATTGTTGAGCAAGGAAGTAAGAAAGAATTACAAACTTTTTTACGCTTTGAATTGTAATTTTATATCTATAGCAGGAAACTCAGAAATAGAAAAAACACTTTTGCAAGATGCCCCACAAGAAGAACACCCCGTAGAAATACTAGAAGAAACAATGTCAGAAGAATCAAAATCTGATGAACCACAAACAAAAATTGAAACATTTAACAGAAGCAATTTTATTATTGATGCTATTTCTGAAACAAACAAAGAAGAATCTGAAATCGTACAGGAATCTAATCAAGAAGAACAAGTATATCCCGAAACAGCCGTTGAACATAAATTTTACGAAAGCAATGAAGCAGCAGAAAATATTGCAGAAGAAACATCATCCGAACAACTAGCAGAAAATATAGAATTAAACTTAGAAGCTGAAGCACAAGATGAAATTATTGATCTTTCGGAAAATGAACCTGAAGGAAACTTAGATGATAAGAATTTAGTAGAAAATGAAGAAGAATTATCTCTCGAAGATACAGATGAACAAGAAGATATTTTGGAACTAGGAGAAGAACAAAACTTAGATGAATTTTCTCAAGAAGATTCAGAAATTCTATCACTTGAAGAAGACTCCGATGATGATTTTTTAGATATAGCAGAAGATACATCATTTGATTTATTAGAAGAAGAAAATGAAACAGAAACAATAGAAGAAGTTTCTGATTTACCTGCAGAATCATCAGAAATTCAATCACTTTCTCCTGAAACAACAAGTTCTCAAGAAGAACAAGAAGAAATTTCCACAGAAGATGAAGAAGATTTGTTTTCATTTTTGTCAGAAATTGCAGATGAGAACCAACAAATTGAAGAACAATCATCTTTAGATGAACAAAATCCAATATCGCAAGAAGAAGCGAATATTAATGAAATACAAGAAAACACAAATACAGACATTTCTGAAACAAAAGAAGAAATATTGGCAGATCAATCAGAAGAATCACCAATTATTGAAGCAAATGTAGATATGAACAACGCTTTTTCTAATCAAACTGAACAGCCATATTCTAATGCGATACAAGAAAATCAAAATTTAACAAAATCTTCTTCCTCTCCAGCAAGTAAAATATTGCTAGCAAGTTTTATAGTTATAGCATTAGGTGCATATGGAACATATATGTACAAAGATACAATATTATCAAAACTTGGCACATCTCAAGAAATAAACGGTTTATCGGAAGAAGATTTGCTTCTTCCTCCTGCCCCAACTTCCGAAAACATTGACGAAGCTCAAAAAGCAGAAGAACAAGCTCCATCTGAAAACAATATAGCACCACCACCTACAGTTACTGATTCAAATCAGCCTGCTAAATCTACAACTACTGCTGAAAAAATTACAAATAATACAAACTCAGATAAAATCAAGATTCCGCCTGCACCAAATACACCGGAACTACCAAACATTCCTACAACAGTGAAACCTCCCAAACCTAAAAACATAAATGATGTAATAGCAAATGCATTAGCAAAAGATTTTAATGGGGTAAGAATATCTAAAATATCTTGGGAAGTATCAGAAACTTTAGTAGAAAATCCTGAAGTGAAAAGATATTTTACAATTGCAGGAAAATCTATTAAAAATGCTCTATCACAAGATCTTATGGCAGCTACAGAACCAAGCTTTAAAGATAACGTAGTAGTTGTTATAAATTACAAAAAAGATGGAACAGTATCAAAAACAACAATAGAAAGTTCAAGTGGTTCCAAACAAATTGATGACATCATACTAAAATCAATAAAAGATACTTTTAATTACGTCAAAATGCCTGCATTAAATCTAAGTAAACCTGAATACAATGCAAAGTTAATAATTAGATTATAGTCATTTTGTGTTTTAGTTGAAAAGTTGTAAAATTAATAATTATAAAATGTAGGAAAAAATATGTACTTAGAAAATGGCTGCGTAACAATTGAAGAAGACGATGAATGTATTACATGCGCAAATTTGCAAAAAGGCATAGCTTGTCCATTAATTCACGCCCTTTCTTTAGGTGTTGTATTTTTAGAAGACAGCCTAAACGTTACAAATTGTGGCTTTTATAAAAAATTTGAACGACATTTAAAACTTGTTCTTCCAATAACAGATGACATTCCACCAGAAGATTGATATTAAACATTTAAATTTAAACCATTATATTTGTTTTGAGCAGCATAAATACCTAAGTTAAAATAATCTTCTATAGCATCAATTGATTTACAAATAACTTTGTTTAAAAGCAAAATTTGTTCATTAGAAAAATGTTGCAAAACAAAAGTTTCCGACTTAACAAACTTAGGTTGAGGACCGATACCAATTTTCAATCTGTCAAATTTTTGAGTACCTAACAAATTAATTATTGATTTTATTCCATTATGACCACCATCAGTTCCCAGCGAACGAAATCGAAATTTTCCTAAATCTAAAGAAATATCATCAAAAACAATAAGAACATTTTCTGGTTTGATTTTATAAAATGAAACAATTTTTTGAACAGCTTCTCCTGATAAATTCATAAAAGTTAAAGGTTTCAGTAAAATAATTTTTTTGTCATTTAAATTAATTGAAGCAAAATCACTTTTGAATTTGACTTCAGTTTTAAAATTTACATTATATTTTTGGGCCAAATTATCCAAACACATAAACCCTACGTTGTGTCGCGTAAGCTCATATTCTTTTGGATAATTTCCCAATCCAACAACAAGATACATTTTATATGAACCTTTTTATGTTAGAAGAAATAAATGGAACATACGGCTCTTTGCCTAAAAGAGACATAATCGTAAGATATAAAATCAATAAAATTATAAGCAAAGACAACAAAGATAAACTAAACAATAAAGGGAAACCCATCAAATAATAAAACAAAAAATGAAAAAAACTATTCAACAAAGTTCCAACAAAAGGAATAATATTTAGAAACTGTAAAATTCCAACAATTAAATCAAAAGTTACTTGAAGTGCCCAAAAAAGAAATGCAATAAAAATAGATTGATAAACATTAAATTTCACAAAAGGTTTCAAATTAGTTTTTATAAACGCAGCAATAATTATTAAAATAATTCCCACGACACCACAACTAAAATATGCCAGAGCAGACAGAACTCTCTCCGGCATACTTGGAATCTTTGAAAAATTATATACGTTGCTGCCCATAATTACCTAAATAAATTTAAAATGAATTAGCCTTCAAAAACATAATCAATCAATGCAGCCTCTCTTGCTCTTTTTATTGCAAGGGCAACTTGTCTTTGATGTTCAGCGCAAGTACCGGTAATACGTCTGGGTAATATTTTACCCCTTTCGCTTAAATATCTTTTTAATTTATGTGCATCTTTGTAATCAACATAATCTATTTTGTCTGCACAAAAACTACAATTTTTTTTCTTTTTCTTTGCTTGGTCTTTGTTGTTTGTAATCATTTTATTTATCCTTCCTAATTATTTTTCTAAAATGGTATTTCTTCATCTCCAATAAGTTCGTCAGGAACTTCATCAGGTAAATAATCTTCGTCTAAAGAACTTGAAGAAGTAATAGAAATTTCACTTTGCCCTGCTACATCAAAACTTTGCGCATGCAATTCAACAATTTTTTTGTCTTCTCCATTTGCATCTTTAAATGTATTAGTTTGCAAACGCCCTTCTACTGTTACTTTAGAGCCTTTTTTTATTAATCCTTCGGCATTTTCAGCTAATTTACCCATCATTACAACTCTTAGCAATGTTTCTTCTGCTTCGTTAATATTCATAGTAAAATTTAAAACAGCCAAATCATTGCTAGTAAAACGCTTTTCAGCATCTCTTATTGCAATTCCCGATATAACCGCTTTACTAACTGACATACAATATTCCTTTAAACTTCTGTTTTAACTTGCTGATCTTCTATTATCATATCTCTTAAAAAATTATCGTTTAATTTCAAATTTCTTTTAAGAGCCTTTACATTTTCAGGTGCAAGTTCAAGTTTTGTAACTACATAAAAACCATCACGGTAATTGTCTATATCATATGCTAATTTCTTGCGACCAATTTTATCATTGTCTAAAATGTTACCACCCAAAGTTTTAACATATTCTTCTAACTGCGCAATAATTTTATCTACTTCTTCTGCGTCAAAATTTGGTTTAATTATCGATAATAATTCGTATTTTTTCAATTTTCTGCTCCTTTACTTGCCATGTGTGAATAATAATAACACAAACAAAAAAAAAGAAATAAAAAATTTTGCAAATAAAAATATTTGTAAAAAAAAAGAATTTTTGTTAGACTAAAACCAGTAATTTGTAGCGTATTAATTAAAATTCTTCTCAATTTTAATGGGGCGTTAGCGCAGTTGGTAGCGCACAACACTGGCAGTGTTGGGGTCACGAGTTCGAGTCTCGTACGCTCCACCATTTAAAAAGAAGTCATTAAGACTTCTTTTTTTGTTCATTCAGTTATATTTTTTTATGTATTCTGTTATGTTGAATTTAGATTTTGTACCATTATAAGTCATTGGGCGAATTTTACCTATTATAGGACGTTCTTGAAAAGCTCTGTCGTGAAGTCCTCCTATGGTCCATAAAATTCCTACATATCCATTAGTTGACGGAGCATCATATGCGTATTTGTCATTTAAGTATATTGCATAATTTAATGCATCTTTTGGGGTTTTTGTCCATTCCAGAAATTTTTTTGCCCAATACATTCTCATGTATCCATGTATTGTTCCTTCTCTTAAAAGTTGTTTTTGTGCAGCATTCCATAATCCATCTTGTGTATTACCTTGTTCAAGTTGTTCTATTGAATAAATAATAGGTCTGGGATCAAAAATGTGAGAATTTAGCGTAGTTTTTGCCCATTGAGGTATTCCTTCAAGGGTCTTGTATTTTTTATTGTAAAAACAAAAATTGTCGCTAAGTTCTTTTCTGACAATAAGTTCTTCTAAAAAGTTTTCTTTGTTATAATCAGACACCTCAGATTTTATTATTTCCAATGCTACTCTTTGAGCAGAAATAAATCCTAAATTTAAATATGGTGACAAATTAGATGTTGCATTAAACAAAGGATTATTTTTTTTGTCTGCATAATCTTTTAGAATATTTTTCACAAAAAATTGGAGCTTTTGTTCAGCTGGAGTAAGTTTATGTTCAACAAAAGGATATTCCGTTAAAAATTCTGAAATCATTTTGTATACTTTGGGCCGAAATGTAGCCGCATTGTATTCTTGTTTTTCAGATATTACTCTTGCTGGACAAATGTTATGGCCATCTATTTCTACAATTGAAAAGTTAAAATTAACAAATTTTTCATTTAAAATAGGGTTAAAATCTACTACTAGAAGTTCTATGTTCTGCTTTCTCAAAAAAAATTTTAATTTTTTAATGTTATCAAAAATTATGTAACTAATTTTATGCCTTTTAAGTTCTTGTTCATAAAAATAGAATTGTTTTTGAAAAAATTCATTTTTAGTTTTATTCATATAAAAGGGGACTAATATTAACATTGTTAAATGAGTAGAATTTTCACGAGCAAAATTATAAGCAAAATTATCGTGCAATCTAAATTCTCTAGTTACCAAGTAAGCAATTTTTTTGTTAAAAAATTTTTGCCCGTTTTGAAAAAAAATTCTGCTTTTATTAACATTAACTTCTTCTTCAAAAGGAATTTGTAAAAAATTTAGCATATTATGTTTTTTTGTATTAGAAAACATAAAGATAAATTTAAATAAATTTTTTTTAGAATACATTCCCCATTGAACTAAAAAAATATTTTTGCAATTTTTTATTCGATTCATATAAATAACAATACGTATCTCCACAGAACAATTAGGAAGCTACGTTTTTCGTACTTGTTTGTGACTTTTTTTTGAGTAAATATAAGAATATGAAAGAAAATTTACAAGAAAAAATATATAATACATTCCGAGCCTTAAAAAGCAGAAATTACAGGCTTTTTTTTGCAGGACAATGTATATCTTTAATTGGAACTTGGGTTCAAAATATTGCAATGAGCTGGCTAGTTTACACTTTAACAAAATCAGCATTTTTAATGGGCTTAATAACATTTGTAAATGCTATTCCCTCTTTAATAATTTCCCCATTCGCAGGTGTAATAGTTGATAGAGTAAATAAATACAAAGCATTAATTATAATACAGGCATTATTTGGCATACAAGCTTTATTAATTGCAATTTTAACTTTATCAGAATTAATACAAATTTGGCATATAGTAATAATGGGATTTTTTATAGGCATAGTTGCAGCTTTTGATATGCCTATGCGCCAATCTTTAGTAATTCAACTTGTAGAAAACAAAAAAGATCTAAGTAATGCAATTTCATTAAATTCTTCAAGTTTTAATCTTGCAAGACTTATTGGCCCTGCTTTTGCCGGAGTTTTAATAGCAAGTTTTAACGAAGGAATATGCTTTTTAATTAATGCAATAAGCTATATTGCAGTTATATATGCCCTCTTATTAATAAAACTTCCTAGTATTAACAAAAGAAAAGAACAAATTAATAATTTTTTGTACGAAATGAAAGAAGGGCTTAAATATGCTGCAGAATATTTTCCCATAAGATGCATTCTAATTTACCTTTCTATAGCAAGTTTTTTAGGAATGTCATATCCTTTACTAATGCCTATTTTTGCAAAGGAAGTATTAAATGGAGATGCAAAAATGTTGGGTTTTTTAATGAGTGCTGCAGGTATAGGAGCGCTTGGAGCTTCTTTATATCTTGCTTCAAAAAAATCCGTATTAGGACTTCCCCAAAATTTATTAACAGGATCGGTGTTACTAGCATCAGGTTTATTGGGCTTAAAATTTTTACACAATATTTATATGTCTTCTATGTTATTATTTGTAATTGGTTATGGAATGGTATCAATAATGATAACTTCAAATACACTGCTTCAACATTACGTGGATAATGATAAAAGGGGCAGAATTATGAGTTTATACACAATTGCTTTTATAGGAACAGTCCCTGTAAGTAACCTTTTTGCAGGAATAGTAGCAGAAAAAATAGGAGTGTTAAATACATTTTTAGTATTTGGTTTATTAATGGCAACAGCTATTTTTGTTTTTGCCAAAAAGATAAAGCAACTTCCTGACTCATAAAAAAATTTTTTAATAAATTTGATAAGTAATAAATTTGTGCTAAGCTAACAAAAAAGGAGAGCTCCATATGATTAAAGAATTTGTTGAAAAAATCCCACAAAATTCCAAAATTGCAATTTTTGGAGCTGGATTAAGTGGAACCAATTTAAAAGAATATATAGAAGTAAACCGAAGAGACATAAAAGTTTTGTATTATGTTGATTCTTTTAAAGAAGGAAACCAAGATGGATTAGAAATTGTAAAACTTATTGATTTACCTAAACACACTCAAGAAATTGATTTACTTATTGTGGCCACAAGAAACAGATTGTTTGAACAAACAATTATATTTGATTATTTGGGACTTAATTATTTAATAGTTCCCAATAAATTAGAAAAATTTTTTAGATTAAACCAATACGAAGAAAACATTCAAAAAGTTTCAAATATTTTATCTACTCAAGAAGATAAAGATTTATTCAAAATGATTTGGGATTTAGTAACAGGAAATGAACCATACGAAATCCAGAATTATGTAAAAGAAAAACATGGAATAAAATTAACTGGTCCAACAAGAAACTACCAGGCACAATACCAAGAATTTATTAATAAAAATGAAATAAAAACAGTTTTAGACGCCGGAGTTTGCAATGGAATACAGTTTTTTGTATATAAGAAAAATTTCAAAAATTTACAAAAAATATATGGTTTTGAACCAATGTACGATAAATTCAAAAATGATATTTACGATACTTTTTTAAAAAACATACCAGAAATTGAAATTATTGAATTTGGCTTGTGGAATGAAGCAACAGAACTGAGTTTTGTAGAAACGCAAGTACAAGCTGGCTCACACGTACAAAATGCAAAAATGAATAAAAAACTTACTGAAAACGATAAAATTACAACAATAAAGACAACAACTATAGACAAATTCAAAAAAGAAAAAAATGTGGAAAAAGTAGACTTTATAAAAATGGACATAGAAGGAGCTGAGCTTTCTGCACTAAAAGGAGCGAAAGAAACTATACTTTCTGACAGACCTCAACTAGCAGTTTCCTTGTACCACAATCCAACTGATTATTTTGAAATTCCTTTATATCTTTATGAAATACTAAAAGATAAGGACTATAATTTTCACATAGGACATTACAGTCCATTACATTTAGAGACAGTTTTGTACGCAATACCAAAAGAATTGGAACAAAATAAAAATTGTTGAAGAATATATTAAAAAAGATAATATTTTTATTTGTTTTTATGTTGCTATGCATTGAATCTGTATTAGCACAAAATTTGATAATATTTACTACAAATGATTTACACGGAAGAATAAAACCATTTAGCTATCAAAACCAAACAGAAGTAGGTGGAGCCGCAAGAAGAACAACAATATATAAAACAGAGCCCAATGCATTGATATTAGATGCAGGAGATTATGCTCAAGGCACATTGTATTTTAAAGTTATTCCGCAAAATGTTAACCTAGAAATACTAGAGCAGCAATCATATGATGCAATAACATTAGGAAATCACGAGTTTGACAAAGGAACAGATTATATAAAAAAATCAGCAAAATTTAGCAAAATTCCATTTTTAAATTGCAATATAAAATTTAAAGACAAAGAACTGAATGAATTAATCAAAAATTACATAATAAAAGAAATAAATGGAATTAAAATTGGAATAATAGGTGTTCTTGACTCATCAGTAAAAGCAACAAGCTCAGCCAATCCAAACGAATATTTTGTTTATGATGAAATTAAATCAATAAGAAAGCAAATAAAAAAAATAGCTTCCAAAACAGATTTAATAATAATTTTATCTCATAGTGGATTAGAAAAAGATAAAATTATGGCAAAACAATTAGAAGGAATTGATTTAATAATAGGTGGACATTCACATACGATGCTAGAAAGTCCTATTGAAATAGAACAAAAATCAGGCAAAAAAGTTTTGATATCTCAAAACGGAGAATTTGGAGCAACAGTTGGAAAATGGGATTTAAAAGTCGAAAATGGAAAAATTCAAGAATATCAATTTAAGCAGATAGCTGTAGATCCGAATATTTTACCGGATCAAGAAACTCAAAATATAATAGAAAAATATGATACTCAAATAAATACATATGCCAAAAGCAAAGCAGGGTGTACGACTACCTCAATTAATGCAACAAGAGAAGAAATTCAGACAAATTTAACTACAGCAGGCGCCCTCTTACACCAAGCAATAAAATTTTACTATCCTGAAATAGACATTTCAATGAACACAAGCGGTGGTTACAGATATGGAGGCATTCTTCCAAAAACAATAACAAACAAGGACATATCAGAATTATTTCCATTTGATTCATACATTGTATTAGTTGAAGTAAAAGGCTCTGATATAAAAGAAATATTAGAAACGAGTGCACGTTTTCTCCCAAGCCCGTCGAGTTCTTTTTTACAAACCTCAGGTATTTCTTATACAATAAATTTAAACGCACCTGGCAAAATACTAAATAAAAAATTGGATAAAATTATAAAAAGTGGCTCAAGAATAACAGAAGTAAAAATAAATGAGTTACCACTAGATTCTAATAAATACTACAAAGTAGCTACTGACAATTTTTTATATTTTGGAGGAGATGGATACATAGAACTAAAAAAATACAAGAATGCTAAACATACATATTTTTTTCTTGATAAAATGTTAATAGAATATTTAAAAAATAATTCTCCTGTAGAAGTAAAGATAAAAGATAAAATATATTATAAATAAACTAAAGAGGTAATTTTGGCGAAGCAATCAAACAACGGTATTATAAAGGTTTTAATAATTTTTTTCGTTTTGTTTTTTGCAGGCATAGCAGGATACGAATATATTCAGTACGGAAGTATTTTTAACAATTCTGAACACTACAGAAAGATATACAAAGATGCTTTAGAGCTAAAAAACGATGAAGATTATACTCAAGCTTATTCTACACTTGAAGGAATATCTCCAAGGTACGAGGCCTACGATGCAGTCTTATTTCAACAAGCTCAATGTGCAGCCAAAATAGGTGATGAACTCTCCGTACAGAAAAGTCTAAAATCATTAATAAGTAAATACCCACAAAGTTATTTATACATTCCGTCCAAATACGATTTAGCCAAATCATACCTAAGATCTAACAATAACGACTTAGCTGCAGATACATTTCAAAATATAATAAACAACCATTCTAACACCGACTACGAAACAGGCAGTTATTATTATTTAGGAGAAATACATTCAAAAAAATCCCAGCCTATTGCAATAAAATATTGGAAAGAATACATTTCACGAAGTCAAGACGGTAGATTTTCATTAGAATGTGTCAACAATATTGTTAAATCTCAAGCAACGTTATCAAATATTGATAAATATTACATTGGACTTGTATATTACAACGCAAAAAAATACGAAGAAGCTATTAAATTCTTACAAGAAGCCCCTATAGAAAAAAGCTGGTATAATTTGTCCAAAGCATACATTGCACAAAAGAAGTACCCTCAAGCGAAAGAATACATAAAACAAGGACTAGAGCAATACACAGCTAATTTTTCCCAAGAAGAATTAGCTGACATTATGTACGCATACGCAGACATAAGCACAAACAAAATACAATCTTGGGATGAGCTAAGTGACATATCTCTTGCAAAAGAAAAGATAGAAGACATAGCTTTGTTTAATAAAGCCAAATATCTTCCAAAAGATAGAGCAATAATTTTGTACAAAAAAATAATAGACAATCATTTAAAAGGATATTATGCATCTGAAGCATTAAAAAATCTTTTTTGGTATGAATACAATTCAGGAAATTACAAAAATGCAAAAGATATAGCATTAAAACACATAAATAATTTTACTGACACAAAAGCTGCAACTGAAATGCATTACTGGCTTGGAAAAATTTACGAAATTGAGCAGAATAAAGACTTAGCAATAAAAATATACAACAAAATTTTGACAAAATACCCCGATGATTATTACGCCCTAAGAGCTTTTGGAAGAATTGCGTATTTAACAAAAGGAAAAGACTATGGTTGGAATATCAATCCTAAAGGAGCCATAGATGAAGAAAATTTTGAACTTAGCTTACCATACAGTTATTCAGAAATAAAAACTAAATTTGGATCTACTTTAGCAGAACTTTTATTAGTAGAAGATTTCACGACAATAGAATATTTTGAAGGTTTTAAAGAACCATTCATTGAAAGCTGGATATTTTACAAAAAAGGACTTCGCTCTACTTCGACAACAACAGCAAGAAATGCAATGGAAGAATATTCAGAAAAACCTGACAGAACAGATAAAAAGTGGCGTTTTGTTTACCCATGTTATTTTATGTCTAGTATTAACAAATACAGCTTAAGAAACAAAATTAGCCCGTATTTAATTATAGCTCTTGTAAGAGAAGAAAGTTATTTTAATCCTCTTGCCTTAAGTACCTCTAACGCAGTAGGATTAACTCAAATACTACCATCTACAGCCAGAGAAGTTTCTGAGAGAAGAGGTTACGGAAGAATTAATGAATTTTTGCTATTTAATCCTGAAACAAACATCAAATATGGTACGGCATATTTTGCTCAAATAAAAAAACAATTAGAAAACAATAATGTATACGCCGTAGCCTCTTACAATGGTGGAGCAGGAGCGGTTTCCAGTTGGTTAAGGAAATCAAATCATTCTGATTTAGACGAATTTATAGAGAATATACCATACCCAGAAACAAAAAATTACGTAAAAAAAGTTTTCAGAAGCTACTGGAACTACGTTAGAATTTATGGAGAATAGTTCAAAATTTTATAAAAAAAATCTTTGTTATCTTACTTATAATAGTTAATAACTATTATAAAAACTGCTACAATAATAGCAATTATTGCATTTTACAATTTATATTAGTCTTGAATTCAGAAAAGACAATGTTTTTTAAAAAAAAAACTTGCAAAAGTGCGATTTTTAGGTATAATAGGCATGTTACATTTACTAGGAAGGAGTTTTCCATGAACAAAGAAGAATTAGTACAAGAAGTATCAAAAAAAGCAAAATGCACACAAAAAGAAGCTGCTGAAGTATTAAGCGCTTTTGTTGATACAGTACAAAAAACTGTAGCTAAAGGAAAAAAAGTAACATTGGTAGGATTTGGAACTTTTGAAGCACGTAAAAGAGCTGCAAGAAATGGCAGAAATCCTCAAACAGGTAAAGAAATTAAAATTGCTGCAAAAACAGTTCCTGCATTTTCTGCTGGTAAAAAATTCAAAGAATTGGTTAATAAATAATTATTAATTAATAATTTTGGAAAAGAGGTCGGCTGTGAGGTCACCTCTTTTTTTATTAAAAAATATAAAGCTTAAAAATAGCTCAAGGAGGTGACTTTACAATTTGTTACAAAAAAAAGGTTTAAACTCAAAAAAACTGTTACATATATAGTATGACAATTGTAGCAAAAACCGGAAAAGACATGGAAAAGCTGATAAAAATATTACTTCTTATAATAATTTTTACGGCCGGCTGTAACGGTCATACTGACAATTTAGTAAAAAGAGAAAGCAAGGTAAATTCAATACTAACTAAAGATATAAATAATAATGGATACACGATAAAAAGAGCTTCTAATGGAGTTTATATATACACAGATATGCCAAAATCAGAAAACAGCAATAATTTATATGGAATAAACAATGAAATTATAAACAATTAAGTGATTGCAATTTTTCATTTTATATTATACTTAATATAAGAATTTATGGAGTAAACTATGGATTTAAATCATGGCGGATTAGAAAATCTCATAATGAATGTAATTTGGGACAATTCAAGCAAATTTGAAGGATTTATGAGTGTTAATCAAGTTTGGGAATGTTTGAACAATTTAAATACGCGTAAAAAATGGGCTTACACAACAGTCAAAACAGTGTTAGACAGATTAAGTGAAAAGGGAATGCTAGACAAAATAAAATGCGGTAAAAAATACAATTACCAAACAATAATGCCAAGAGAAGAAATGGCAGAAAAAGCTTTAAAAAAAGTAGCTTTAGACTATTTTGGAAATGATGTAATTGCTATGGCTAAAGTTGTTAAAGCTATGGAATACAAAGAAGAAAAAAATCTGGTTCATGTCTACAGATAAAAAACAAGAAATTATAAAAATTAACGCTAGGGAAGCTACTGGAAGTTTATTTTATTCAATAATTTCAGGAGTAATCACGCCATTTGAAGCAATAAAATATTTCCCCAAAAACGTAGAAGACATATCATTAAAAATAGCTTGGCATGCACTTTTACATTACGATGCCGATGAAGAAATAAGAATAAAGAATCCTGATTATGCTCAAGAACAAATTATATATATGGAACTATTAGCCAAAATACTTTCTCAAGGAAAGGCATTACCTCAAAATATGCTAGAAGATTATGAAAAATTATATATTGATACAGTTATGCCAAAACGCTATGATTTTTGGGGAACAATAAAGTCTTTGTTCAGATTTATAAATTAAGCGGTATTACAGGGTATTTAAGGATATGCTACTTCATTTTTTTTAAGGTTTATGATATTCTAAAAATACGGCGGCATGGCCAAGTGGTAAGGCAGGAGCCTGCAAAGCTTTTACCCCCAGTTCGAATCTGGGTGCCGCCTTTTAGAACCTATTAGATAGGTTCTTTTTGTTTTTAAGAAAAAAGTCCTTCAACTAAAACAAATCTTCCAAGTTTTTCGACTGCGCAATATTTTTCCAAAGATTTGACAAAACAATTATTTTCGCAAAAACCTCCGGAAAGAAAAATTTTACTAGGTTTTTGGGCAAAATTCCAAGCATTAAAAGCTATACCGTGAATATATTTTGCTACAGCAGAATTGACATTTTTTGTTTTCGCAATTTCATCCATAATTTTTTCCATTCCAAATACTCCACAAGTTACCGGATATTTTTCATCATTTGGAGGCAAAATTTTTACATCTATGTTATAAAATCTACAAATCATTTCAATAGTAGCACCTGTAGCACTAGCACAAGCTGTATTCCAATCAAGTTCTTTGTATTTTCCATTTTCAAAACGAACCCATTTAGTATCTCTGCTTCCTATATCAAGTACAGTCAAATTTTCTTGTTTAGATTGTATTTTTTTTATTCCATAAGCCAAAGCTAAAATTTCATTTTCCAATTTCGCACCATTTTTTAGGTAATCTTTGGACATATGACCTGTTCCTGCGTCAAATAAAACTCCCAATTCAGAAAGGTTTTGAGATGGAATTATGTAAAAATATTTACCTTCATTAATTTTTATCGGAGCAATTTTATCTAGCATTTCTCCATTTGTTGTCATAATTTTACTAAAACTAGTTCCAGCATCAATATATAACATCAACCGAGCTCCATATAGGCTTGAATTTTAGCTTTTGTTGAATTAGTAGCTAAATCGTCAACATCAATAAAAAGGCCACCATATTTTTTTGCTAAATATTTTGCTAATTGCATTTTATTGCAAAAAGTTTGAGCGAAAAATACAGTAGGTAAATTTTCTTGTACATAAATTTCCAATTCATCATCAGCAGGTCTTTTTGCTTCGACACAACGAGTCCAGCCAAAAACATGAGTTTCATTTGGAAAAAGCTCAAGAAACCCAAAATCATTAGGAGGAACTCCCCAAAAACCCATTTTAGGTTCGCAATATTCATAAATAGTTTCGTCTTTTTTTATTATATTAGCTGTAATTCTGGTAATTTTTTCAGCTAGTGGCAAATTACTCGTACATATTGGTGTTTTTATTTCTTCGTTACCGTTATAAGTTTCATTTTGGGAAAATATTATATTGTAACCCATATCTTTTAAAATTTTAGCGACAAAACGTCCGGAATCACATTTTTCTTTACCTACTGATGCTATTATGCAATCTAAATCATTTTTAAAATAAATAGCATTATCCATTATATTAGAAATAATTTTACAAGTTGTGTCAGGCAAAATTGTTGTTTTTTTGGCACCATAAAACATACATAAATCCAAAAAATCACTTTCAGGATATTTTTGTTGATATTCGGTTATTATTTTATTTTTTGGAACACCCCAAAAACCTATTTTTCTTCTACTCATTTTTCTAATAATACATTTTTACTGCATCTTTTACCTGGGCTAAAACTTCTTTTGCCTTAATTCTAGCTTTTTGTGATCCGTTTAATATAATTTCTCTAACAAGCTTTGGATTAGCTTGAAGATTCTTACGATTTTCACGAATTTCTTTAAAGTATTCATTTACATATTTGCACAGTTCTCTTTTACAATCAGCGCAACCTCTTTTTGCATTTTCACATTCATATTTAACTTCATCAATTTTTTGTGGCGCAAAAATTTTGTAATAATCAAAAACTACTTCACATTCATTTGGGTGACCAACATCATTTTTACGAAGGCGAGAACGATCAGTTATAGCTTTCATTATTTTTTGGGAAGTTTCTTCTTCACTATCAGATATTTTTATATCATTGTGAAATGATTTTCCCATTTTTTGACCATCAATCCCTTTGAATAATGGAATTTGGGTAAGTTTTGGCTTGGGTTCTTTAAATAATTCGACTTTGTATATGTTGTTAAATCTTCTTGCTATATCTCTTGAAATCTCTAAATGAGCAATTTGATCACTGCCTACAGGTACATAATCTGCGTTAAAAGTCAAAATATCTGCAGTCATTAAAACAGGATATCCTAAAAGGCCATAACTGCATATATTAGAAGTTTTCTCTTCATTTTGCAAATCGCCTCTTAATATTTTAACCATATCTTTTAGTGTTGGATCACGTTCAACCCAATTTTGAGGTGTAATCATGCTTAAATAAATATGTAATTCTGCAGTTTCAGGAACCAAAGATTGCAAATAAATTGTGGATATTTCCGGATTTATACCAGATGCAACCCAATCAAGAACTACATCTTCCACATTTTGTTTTAAATCTTCTGTCTTATCAAATTTAGTTGTAAGAGCATGCAAATCTGCTACAAAATAATAACATTCAAATTCATTTTGAAGTTTAACCCAATTTTGCAAAACACCTAAATAATGTCCTAGGTGCAACTGCCCTGTAGAACGCATGCCGGATACAATAAGACTTTTTTCCATTTTTATCCTCAATTACTATATTTAACAGCTTTATTTTACCATATAAATAGATTACAAAATAAAAAACGACAAGTAAAGCTTGTCGTAAATAATATCTGGGTAAGAGTCGAATATATGCTGTTAATATATAACAACACACAATTATTTTACGCTACCCCCCAATTAGGCTATTTATCTTTATTAGCAAACAATTCACTGTAAATTACACGTGGAACACAATCAACAATTCCTGCGGGAGAAGCATTAAAAACTTTTACCCCTTGATTATCCAAAAATTTTGTAGCATTGTATATTGTTTTCATTTGAACAAACAAAGAATAATTATCAGGAGTTCGCTTTAATTCATTTTGGGTAGGATTGTAAAAATAAGCATTATTAGCATAATCCATATCAATTCCTAAAAGATATATTTCTTTAAATCCCATATAAAAAGCTATTTGAAACATTTTAGATACAACCGTCCCGCCGCAAGCAGCAGGTTTTGTCATATCAGTCTGAAAAAAACCATCAGACATACTGGCCCCACTTGTTTCATATACATACAAATTGTTTACATTAAGTTTCCAAGGAATTTTATTAGAAATAAAATAATAATCAGCAAAATTTAAATCAATGCTATCTCCAAATTCTCCATAAAAAGATCTGTCTGCAACGCAATAAAAATTTGAATGTTCTAAACCAATTTTTTTTAATTCATAACCTTTATTACAAGTAAAAGTATATTCATCATTCAAAAAACTTAAATCTAAAGATTTTACAGATGGGGCTGTACCAATAACAAAACATCTTTTACCTTCAAATTTGTTTTTTAAATTTACCCATTTTTCTTTGTCAGGAATTATTTCGCTTCTTATAAAATGAGGACGTTTATATGGATCAAATATACTTTCTAAACTTAAGGCAAAAATAAATTCCCTTGTTTTGATTCTCCAAATTTTCACAGGAATAAAAGCAAGAATAATTTTTACAAAAAAATTCTTAATATAATACCAAAATCTTTCGTATTTTAATTTTACTTCTTGTTTGCGCATTATTTTCTTAATTCTTTCTTTAAAAGAATAACACAAATCCCTAAAGAAATAAGAGCAGAAACAATCCAGAATGCAATAGCACCATTCCAAGAAAATTTATCAATCATAAAACCAGTTCCTACACCAGAAAGAATTGCTCCCACATATCCAAACATTCCGCAAAAGCCTGTAACAGCAGAAGCTACTTTTTTGGAACTTGATTCTACAGCAGATAATCCGCCAATTAACACTTGAGGTCCACAAGTAAAAACTCCTATAGCGGATATATAAACATAATCCAAGATTGATATGGTGTTAATTTTAAACATATAAATACAAAAAGCTAATAATGATAAACAAATAATATTAACAGGTGCCCTTTTTCCATTAAAAAATTTGTCAGAAACATATCCTGCACCAACAGTTCCTAAAACTCCAACTAAAGGTAAAAAACTTAATCTATAAGCAGAAGAAGATATCGAATAATGTTTTATTTCTACTAAATACATAATAAGCCAATCTATAGTCCCATATCTTACAACATAAACAAAAATGTAAGCAAAAGCCAAAAGCCACACTACAGGATTTTTTATGATATATTTTCTAAAGATATCGGAATAAGAAAGTACATCTTCATCTTGTTTTTTATCTTCAGCTTCTACAAAAGAAGGATCTTTGTATTTTTCAATATCTGGTAAACCGAGAGAAGATGGCTTATCTTGAAGATTCTTGTAAAAAAAGTAACAAAAAATAATGGCAAAAATAGCAGGGACATAAAATACTGACTCCCAACCATAACGAGTAATTAAATATCCTGACAAAACAACACTTAAATATGTTCCTATTTCGTGAGAAGAAGACCACAAAGACCACTTGAATCCTCTTTCTTTGTTAGAAAACCAATAAGAAAGATTTTTAGCAATAGGAGGGAATCCCATTGACTGAAACCAACCATTAATTCCCCAGAAAAAAGCTAAAAGCCAAAGCAACAAAGAAACAGGCGGAAGCCCAAATATGGATATTTTTCCAGGAGTAACAAAATGCGCAAACAAAACAAAAAGAATATTTGCTAAAGCTGAAATAAATAAAGCAGTTGGCAAAACTCTTTTAGCATTTGTATTATCAGCTATAATGCCATTAATAAACTTTCCTGCTGCATACGTCAAATACAAAGAACTACCTAACAAACCCAATTCTGTATTGCTAAATCCTAAAGAATCTTGCATGGCAGGCAACGCAACAGAAATGTTTTTTCTGCACATATAAAAAACAATATATCCAAAAAACATTGCAAGAAAAATTCGCATACGCCACTTGGCGTATGTTTTATCAATCTGCTCAGAATTTTTCAGCGGTTCAGCTTTAGCTGGTTCTGCATAAAAATTTTTCAACTTGTTTATTATATCCATGCTTACTCCCAACAACTCTCTTCTTTTAGATATTATCTCATAAATGCCTCAAAACACTTAGGAATATTTTCTATTTTGGAATGATTATCGTTTTTTATATTATTTTCAAAACTTATTTTATCACCATCGTAATCACTACATTCACATTTTTTATTGTTTTTAAATTTGTCTTTAAAATAAGAAGCTAATGGTGTAGCAATTAATGGAACTATAATTCTTTTAGCAATAATTTGCGTTCCCACCAAAGTAGCAATTACGCTCAAACCTATTTTGGCAAATGCCTTATTTTTAAGCATTTTATCTTCAAAACCAGCTAAAGGCACATTGGGCTTTAATTTAGTGTACATTTTACTTATTGCATCTTTTGAGAAAAATTTAGGAACTATATTTTTCTCAAATACTTTGTTTGTCAACACAGGTAAAGTAACACCTACAATGGTTTGAACCAATACATTTAGTATACCATTTGCTAAATCTAGACCTGCTACAAATTTTCTTTTTTCTTCAGGTATTCTTTCATTGTTTAAAGACTGAGCAACATAATAATAACAATTTACCGCATCTTTTGTTAAATTTGAAATAAGAGCAATTGTAGCAGCTGCAGCTGGAGCATTTGGCTTTGTCAAATACGTAACAGCTTTTGTATTCAATATTTTGTTTGCGACTCCAGCAGTGATGCTCATTAGAATTTTCCTCCGGATTTAGCAAGTTTACGTTCCATTTTATTTTTACAAGCATTTGGCATTATAATTTCCATTAACCTAGGGTATGCCCAATTTAACAAACCGCAAGAAAAAGGTAAAGTTACGAGAGAAATTATTATTCCTCCCCATTTTTTGTAAGAACTCAATACTGCTTCTGCATTATTAATACCAGCTTTTACCATTTTTTTGATTTTTACACTTTGTAATACCTCTTGAAAATTGTTCCCAAGTTTTTTAACGTATTTGAAATCTCCTAAATTGTTTAATTTTTCAATCATATATTCAAATCTTGCTATAGCTTTTGAAGAACCGTTTCTTTTTTTAAGTTTATCAACTTTTGCTTGCAAATTTGCAACAACTTCTTTAACAGATTTACCTGATTTTGATAACCTTATTATGTGCCATTTGTTCGCAGCTTCAATTTTCATAGCTTCATCAACATTGCTTTTTGCTAATTCCATTGTTTTTGAATTTATAAATTTATTAGCCTCTTTTTTACTCATAGAAGAAATTTGTTTTTCGTAATTTTTTTTGATTTGCGCTTTTGCTTCATTTAAGGCATTGTTGTCTATTAAATCTTCTGTAGAAATTGGTATATTTTTTCTACTAACTCTTTCTTGATTTACTTTCTTCCAGAAAGCTTCATCTTGCATATATTCAATTTCTGCAAGTAAATCTTGTTTGGGAATATCAACTTTTTGGGTTTTTATAATTTTTTTCAAATAAGAAACTTGAGGCTTAGCAACTAAATTAGCTCTGTCCAATTTACCTGCACTAGCAAGTTTATCTAACCAATGATTAAATTTTAAATTAATACCTATTTGCGTAGCCAAAGCAATAACTGCTGAAATAGGCTGACGCCAAGCTGAATACATTTTAGTTTCTTTATCTTCTTTTGCAAAAGGATTAAAAGCAATAAATATAGGAGCAACAAAAGCCGTTCCTACAGCAGTAACTATTGAATTTAATATTTCTCCATTGTTTTTGCCTAAATTCATTAAAAATCGCACGCCAGGATTACTTTCTGCAATAATTTTGCGGGTCAAATCTCGGCTAACCTTGTACCCACCTTTAAAAGAAAGCTTGTTTTTCTCCATATTTTGCAGGAGCTGACTATTTTCTATTTTTGATACAGAAACATGCACTTCAAAAACCTACTAAACACGACCTTACACATTAATAAAAACATTTTTAATTCCAAAATTGCTAAGCTCTTCCAGTGTTTAGTCTCCCTTTTGTAGCCATAATAACACACAAAATTTGAAGAGGTCAAGTTTTTAGGAATAGACAATTATGAAAAATACATATACTATAATATGTAAAAATGTAAAAAAGGAGATGATATATGAAATGTCCAAAATGCAGTAATGAACTAAAAACTATTGAGAAAAAAGGCATAGAAGTAGATTATTGCGAAAATTGCAAAGGTGTATGGTTTGATTTGAATGAATTAGAAGACTTATCAAACAATGTAAAAGAATTTGATTTTGTCGCGCCACGTTTAGAATATTTAAAAATACAAGAAACAATTGAAAAAGACAAAAAATGCCCAAGATGTTCAGCCAAAATGTATAAAGTAACAATGAACAACAAACCGCCTATGTTTGATTGTTGTCCTAATAATCATGGATATTGGTTTGACGCAAAAGAATTAGAAGAATATGTAAGAAACAATTTAATAACTTTAAAAAAGCCTTCAATAAATCTTTTGAAAAAAATTGTTAAGCAATAGTTACCAAAATAATTAATTAATAACAATTTTAGGGTTGTTTTTTTTTAATAGATACGTTATCCTTATAATATGAGCAAAAGGAGTATTCTGTTATGGAAACAAATTTTGAACTAAATAAAATAACAAAGCAAATCATCAATGAAGGCTATAACGATTCTAAAAGTTTTGTTTTGAATTTTTCTAACGGTTTAGATGAAAAAAAGATAACATTGGTAGGGTCTGGAGACCTAAAAGAAACTGCAAAAGTATAACTAAAAATATACTATTTTGATTTTTTTTTTAATTACGATAAAATAGGCTTATGAGAGTCTTAGTCTTTTTTACATTTATTATATTATTAAATTTTTCAATTACAGTTAATGCAGTAGAAATTTCATCTGCTTCGAGTTCTCAGTTGGATGAACTACAAAATTATAGAAGCAATGCAAAACTTTACGCTCCTAATTTTGTTTTAATTGGAGAGAATGCTGTTTTCAAAGTTTACTCCAAACCTAATGAAAAAGTAAAACTTACACTAAATTACGGAAGTAACATTTCTCAACAAACTTTTGAACAAAATACAAACAAAATGGGGATAGCAACATTTTCGGTACCAATTCTTGATAATGAAGAACTTGTCGGAAAAAGTGTCCAAGTAGATGCTTTTATTCAAGATAAAGCAAACAAAATACGTAAAGCAATTTTACAAAATGAATCCGGATCAGCTTCTTCTTATAACAGAATTTACATAGCTGACAAAAATGCAGCCAAAGGATTTTTGTTCACACCTTGGAAATGTCTTAATCAATTTATTATGAATGTTAATTATGAAGAAAGAAGCGGCTATGATCCAATCAATGATCAAATTTATGATGAAACAACACCGATTTATGTTAGAAATATGAGAGATGCACAAGACAATGTTAGAGAAATTCCCACAAATACTAATTATACCGATTGATAACAGACCTGTTTGTTACGATTTGCCAATAGAGGCAGCAAAAATTTTTGATGGAACAGAAATTTTTGTTCCGGATATTACACTTTTAGGTGGATTAAAAAGTAAAGCAGATACAGAAAAAATTTTAGGTTGGGCCAAACATATTTTATTATCTAAAAACATAGATATAGCAATAATTTCTCTTGATACTATTGCATATGGCGGGTTAGTCCCTTCTAGGAAAACACAAGAATCTTTTGAGCAAATTAAAGAAAACATAGATAATTTTGTACAAATAATAAATACTCTTGAAAAGAAAGTTAAAATATATGCAATTTCAAGTATTATGCGTATTTCCGACAACAATTGTAATGAAGAAGAAAAAAGTTACTGGGAAACATATGGAAGAGATTTATTTAGATATTCTTATCTTTCTCACAAATTGCTAAAAAATTATGACGTAGAAATTGAAGCTGAACTTATTAAACTTGCAAGAGAAATACCATTTGAAATTATTGATGATTATCTTGATACAAGAAAAAGAAATTTTGATATAAATTCATATTATATTGATTTAACCCAAAAAGGTTTGTTTGACAAACTCATTTTTTCTCAAGATGACACAGCAGAATTTGGCTTTAATGTAGAAGAAAAAGAATTACTTCAAATTCAAGCAATAAAAGAACAAATAGTTGATAAAGTTATAATAAAAACAGGTGCTGACGAAATGATTTTATCACTTCTTTGTCGTTCGTTAATGGAATATTTCAATGAAAAGCCAGAAATTCAACCGATTTATTTTAAAGATGATGTAAAAAAAATAATTCCAAGATATGAAGACAAAAATATTGAAACTTCAATAAAAGAAACCATAGAATTATGCGGAGCAAAAGAATCTAAAAATAGTGATACATTAAAACTACTTGTTAATGCTCCGAACAAAATTCAAAATGATTTATGCCTTGAAATTTATGAAGATGAAAATTCAAATAAACAAGCTCAAAATTTAATAGAAAGCATCCCAAATACAAACAAATACTTGATAGCTGATATTAAAAATGCAAATGGGGCTGATAATTTTTTAGTAGAAAATATTCTTGGGATTAGTTATGATAACAAGAAATTTTACGGTTTTAGTGCTTGGAACACAACAGGTAATACGTTAGGGACAGTTATTTCAATTGGTTTAATAAAATATCTTGCCGAGAAATTTGGAAGATTTAATGAACAGTCATTTAAAAAGATACAATTTATTAGATTTCTTGATGATTGGGCATATCAAGCCAATGTAAGAAAAATTCTACGCCAAAATGGTTCACCGGATTTAGTTTCTGAAGAAATGCAAAATTATTTGGAAAAAATTTCAAATTATTTGAGCTACAAAAATGATGTTAAATATGAATTTCCTTGGGACAGGACATTTGAAATAAAAATCAAATGTTAATTCTCAGATAAAATTCAAACAATTTGGCATTTATTAATTCAAAAATAAATTTTACAGTAAATGCTCCATTTTTTCTTTTTTGGTTCGCATATAAAACTCATTATACTTGTTAACTGGACAAGGTATAGCTATTCTGTCTACAATTTCTATGTCATAACCTTTGAGAGCAATAATCTTTTTAGGATTATTAGTAATTAAATTAAATCTTTTCAAACCTAAATCCAATAATATTTGTGCCCCAACACCATAATCTCTTAAATCTGGAGCAAACCCTAAATCCACATTGGCTTCAACTGTGTCGCGGCCTTTTTCTTGCAAATGATAGGCCTTAATTTTATTTACAAGACCTATACCTCTACCTTCGTGATGTCTTAAATAAACGATTGCTCCGCACCCATAGTTTTCAATATATTCCATGGAATTAGCTAATTGGTCACCACAATCACATTTTAAACTATGGAAAACATCGCCAGTAAGACATTCACTATGCATTCTAACTGCAGGAATCTTTGTTTTGTCTTCCAGATTTTTAACTAAAGCAACATGTTCAATTCCATCCAATTCGTTTTTGTAGCCAATTATTTCAAATGTTCCATGTGCTGTAGGCAAATGTGCTTGCGCTATACGTTTTACAAATCTTTCATGAGTTAATCGGTAAGCTATAATTTGTGCAACTGTTATAAATTTTATCCCATTTTCGTCGGCAAATTTTCTCAAGTCATTTCTTCGAGCCATAGTACCATCAGGATTTAAAATTTCACAAATAACACCAGCAGGTTTTAAGCCAGCTAATTTTGCTAAATCTACGCTTGCTTCTGTTTGTCCCACTCTTTCTAAAACTCCACCTTTTCTTGCTTGAATAGGGAAAACATGCCCTGGTCTTCTTAAATCATCGGGGCAGGAATTGTCATCAACCGCAACCTTTATAGTAACAGCTCTATCACTTGCACTAATGCCTGTTGTTGTGCCAAATTTACTTTGGGCATCAATACTAATTGTAAAAGCACACCCATGGCTTTCTGTATTTTCTTCAACCATTTGATGAAGTTTCATTTTTTTGGCTATTTTTTTGTCAACAGTAAGACATATTAAACCTCTGGCATTAGTTACCATAAAATTTATAATTTCAGGAGTCACAAGTTCTGCGGCGCACATTAAATCACCTTCATTTTCTCGCGATTCATCATCAGCAACTATTACCATTTTGCCATTTTTTATATCTTCTATTGCACCTTCAACAGTATCAAAAAAATTATCCATCTAAAAACCGTTCTCTTTCAAAAATTCCAAAGTAATTCTTTTATTTGTATTATCCTCTTTATTAGTTAATTTTTCAATATATTTAGCAATTAAATCAGGTTCTAAATTTACGCAATCACCTGTTTTTAAATTGCAAAAAGTAGTATTATTTAATGTATGTGGAACAACAGAAACTTTAAAACTATCATTTAAAAGTTCGCTAATAGTTAAACTTACGCCGTTAACTGTGACAGAACCTTTGTAAACAAGATATTTCATAATATTTTGAGGCGCTTGTATTTCGAAAATAGTAGAATTGCCTTTATTTTTAATGTTTAATATTTTACCTAAACCTTCTATATGTCCCGATACAATATGCCCGCCTAATCTGGAATTAATCATTAAAGCTCTTTCCAGATTAACTTTTTCTCCTATTTTCAAATTTTGCAAATTTGAAAGCTGTAATGTTTCCCAAACTGCTTGAATAAAAAATTCGTTATTACTAATCTTGGTAATTGTTTGACAGCATCCATTAACTGCAATACTATCTCCTATTTTTAAATCGTTGAAAATCTTAATTGCAATTATGGAAATATCTATGCCCAAGTCGTTTTTATTAATAGATTTAATTTCCCCAATTTCTTCAATTATACCTGTAAACATAACAAAACCTTTCTAATGTAGAATTTTAGCACAAAATTTTATATTGCAAAAAGTAACAAAAATAAGTTATACTTGATAGCACAGAGATTTTTGCGGAGTAAACATGAGAAAAGTTTCATTATTTTTATTTGCACTATTTATTTTCACGATGTTTTCTGGTAAAGTTGATGCTGCAAATTATTATTGGACTACAGTAGATAAAACTTTAGATGGAATATATTTAAATTTTAGAGTCATTCAAACAGAAACCGAAACAGCTCCAACAACGACAGATTTTGGCAAAAAAATACAAGTTAGCAGTGGACCTTATACTTCAAAAGGTGAAGCAAGATCAAGTTGTTTCGATACAATAAAACTTGCGAGAAAAAGCGGACAATTAGTAAAAAATTTTTGCGAAAGTGTAACAAAAGGCAAATAGTACATATTATTTATTGTTAAAGGGTTGAAAATTTTCACAAAATCTTTCATACTTAGTTTATGAAAAAAGATGAGCTTGTAAATCCAAATTTTGACAAACTTGGTTATATTCAAATATACACAGGTAATGGCAAAGGCAAAACTACTGCTTCTCTAGGTCTAGCTCTACGGGCTTTGGGAAGAGGCTGGAAAGTTTTAATTGTTTTGTTTACAAAAGGCGGCAGTGATTATGGAGAACTTTTTGCGTTTAGAGAATTTTCTCCAAAAATCAAAAAACACATAAAAATTATTCAAGCTGGCTTAGATAGAATTGTATATTCGAATAACATAAACACTAAAGACAAAGAAGTTGTAAGAAAAGGTTGGGAAGAAGCGCAAAAAGCTGCAGCTTCGCATGAATATCAGCTAATTATTTTAGATGAAGCAAACATAGCAATAGATTTAAATCTTATTTCTGTTGAAGAAATGAAAAATTTTTTAATAAACAAACCCAAAGAGCTAGAAATAGTACTTACAGGGAGAAGAGCAAATCCTGAAATAATTGAACTTGCTCACCTTGTATCAAATATTGAGCCCATAAAGCACTATTGGGATATTGGAGTTCAAGCAAGAAAAGGAATTGAATATTAAAATTCATATTTAGTATAACTCAAAAGATTATCATTAAAGGCTTAATTATATTTATATTTTGCTATATCAAAATATAAAAAAGTATTCAAAATTTAGAATATAAGTTATAAAATATCATTATGGAAAAATTATTTGAAATAAAATCTAATTACGAACCTGCTGGAGATCAACCCAAGGCAATAGAAAAACTTACAGAAGGGTTAAATCAAGGATTTGATTCTCAAACTTTACTAGGTGTAACAGGTTCAGGCAAAACTTTTACTGTAGCAAATGTTATTGAAAAAGTTCAACGTCCCACATTAGTTATAGCGCATAACAAAACTTTAGCTGCGCAATTATACGGAGAATTAAAAGAATTTTTTCCGAACAACGCAGTGGAATATTTTATAAGTTATTATGATTATTACCAACCGGAAGCATACATACCCAGAAGTGATGTTTACATTGAAAAATCCGCTACAATTAACGAAGAAATAGACAGGCTAAGGCATAGTGCGACAAGGAGTCTTTACTCAAGGCGTGATGTCATAGTAGTAGCAAGTGTTAGTTGCATATATGGGTTAGGTTTACCAGAAAATTATTTTAAAAATTCTTTTGGTTTATTAGAAGGAGAAATAATAGACAGAGACACTCTCTTGCGTAAATTAGTAAAAATTCATTACGAAAGAAATGATATTGAACTCAAAAATGGAACATTTAGAGCAAGGGGTGACATAGTTGAAATAATGCCGGCTTATGAAAATCTTATTACGCGAATTTATTTTTACGATGATGAAATTGAAAAAATAATACAAATTGACCAACTAACAGGAGAAATCAAAGCAGATTTAGAGCAAACTGTAATATTTCCTGCTGTACATTATTTACAAGATGAAGATGATACAGAATACGTAGTTAACGAAATAGAAAAGCAATTAAATGAACAAACTCGATTTTTTGAAAGTCAAAACAAAATTCTTGAAGCCCAACGTTTACAACAGAGAACACGTCATGATATAGAAATGATAAAAGAGATGGGCTACTGCAATGGAATAGAAAACTACTCAAGAATTATAGAAAGAAGGGCAGAGGGTTCAGCACCTGCAACACTTTTAGAATATTTTCCAAAAGATTTTTTGGTAATAATAGACGAATCTCATGCAACATTACCCCAACTAAAAGCAATGTTCAATGGAGACAGATCGAGAAAAAATACTCTTATAGAATATGGTTTCAGGTTACCATGCGCAAGAGACAACAGACCATTAAAGATTGAAGAATTTTGGGAGAGAGTAGGACAAAAGATTTACATATCTGCAACACCAGGGGAATTTGAAAGAGAGACAAGTGAACAAATTGTAGAACAAATTATTCGCCCGACAGGACTGCTTGATCCAGAAGTAGAAGTAAGACCTATAGCCAACCAAGTAGACAATTTGCACAAAGAAATTGTTTACAGGGCAGACAAAAAAGAAAGAGTTTTAATAACCACTTTAACAAAAAAAATGGCAGAAGATTTAACAGATTATTTTGCACAACTTGGGGTAAGGGTAAGATATTTACATAGTGAAATAACTTCTTTGGAAAGAGTAGAAATTCTAAGGGATTTAAGACTAGGTGAATTTGACGTTTTAGTAGGAGTAAATTTATTAAGAGAAGGACTTGATTTACCTGAAGTAACTCTAGTAGCAATAATGGACGCAGACAAAGAAGGATTTCTTCGTTCAGAGACAAGTCTTATTCAAACAATAGGTAGGGCGGCAAGAAATTCTACAGGCAAAGTAATTATGTACGCAGACAGAATGACAGAAAGCATAACCAAAGCAGTTCAAGAAACTAACAGAAGAAGGAAAATTCAACGTGAATTTAATGTAAAACACGGAATAATTCCGAAAACAATAACAAAGAACACCCAAAACACACTTTTAGAAATAATTTCTATGAAGAAAAACATAGAAGATTACGTTGCGCAAGAAATGGCAAATTCAAAAATTGAGACCAAAGATTTACCAAAATTAATAAACAAACTTGAAAGAGATATGCATATGGCAGCAAAATCTTTAGATTTTGAGCAAGCAGCCCAAATTCGTGATAAATTAAAAGAGTTAAGAATACTAGCAAGTGAAAAAGAAAAATGATTGAAGCATATTTAGCATTTGGGTCAAACATAGGAAATAAAATTAATTTAATAAAAACAGCCTATATTCTTTTGGAACTTTCCACTAATATACATATAGAAAAAAAATCCCATTTTTATTTTTCGAAAGCTTACAAAGGAGAAGATTTAAACGATTTTGTTAATTCTGTAATTAAAATAAAAACCATTCTAACGCCTAACGAACTACTAAGCCGAACTCAAAATATAGAAAAGATTTTAGGTAGAAAAAAAAATACTTCAGACAAATATGAAAATCGTACAATAGACATAGACATATTGTTTTATGGAAATCAAAAAATTTCACAAAAGGATTTGCTAATTCCTCACAGTGACATAGAGAACAGAGATTTTGTATTAATTCCACTAAAAGAAATTGCCCCAAAGATAATTCTTCCAAGTAAAAAAACAATAGATGAAGTAACAAAATCAATTGAAAACACAACTAGGATAATATATGAAAAAGAATACTAAAATTGCAATAATAGGAGCAGGTCCTGCGGGAATAATGTGTGCAATTACAGCAAAAAGGAATAATCCTAACGCAAATATAATTATTTTTGAAAAAGAGGAAATTGGTTTAACTTTGTTACCAACAGGAGGAGGAAGATGTAATCTTTCTTACAATGAAACAGAAATAAAGACATTCGCAGAAAATTATCCTAGAGGGGAAAAATTTTTATATAGTATTTTCACTCAATTTTTTGTCTTAGAAACTGTTAAGTTTTTCGAAACCATTGGTATAGAAACCTATACTCAAAAAGACAAAAGGATATTTCCTCAGACAAACAAATCATCTGATGTTGTTTGTGCATTAAGAAATGAAATAGATAAATTAAAAATAAAGACCTGTAAAGAAGAAATAAAAAACATAAAAAAATCAGATATGAAATTTAAAATTAAAGATAATAATTACGATATTGTAGTAATAGCTACAGGAGGGAAAAGGAACAATTTATACGAAGACATAAAAAATTTTGGACACACAATTATAGAACAGCGTCCTGCTCTTTGCGGACTAGAAATAGCAGAAAAATATTTTTCACAAATTTCTGGAGTAAGCCTAAAAAAAATAAATGCCCAAGTAATTTTTGGCAAAAAGAATATAAATTTGAAAGAAGATTTATTGTTTACTCACAAAGGTATTTCCGGACCACTTGCATACAAGATATCATCAATTTTTGCCACAGAGAATTATAATAAAAGCAACCCGATAAAACTAAGTCTTAATTTTATATCTAATGAAAAATTTAATTTACAAAAACTACTAGAAGAAAATCCACACAAAAATATACTTAGTATTTTGAGCACATTTTTACCAAAATCTTTAGCAAAAATTTTACTTGAAAAAGAATTTATTTCTTTTGACAAAAAATGCCATGAAATTAACAAAAAGGAAAGAAATTTAATTGAAAATATGTTAAAAGCATTCAATTTAACAATAACAAATTCATTAAAAGAAGGAGAAATAGTTTCAGCTGGAGGAATAAACTTAAAAGAAATAAACCCAAAAACAATGGAATCAAAATTAGTAAAAGGATTATATTTTTGTGGAGAGATTCTAGATATTGATGGATTTTGCGGAGGATTTAATTTGCAAAATTGTTGGTCAACTGGTTATATTACAGGAAAGACAATTTCTGAAATTTATTAACAAATTATTTTTTTAGTATCATTAATGCGAATATGAAAATTAATTTTAATACAATATCATTTAAATCAGGAATATTTCCAAACAATCATCGTTCAGGAAAAAATGTTTGGAAATACGCTGATGCAATTAACGAAAACAAAATAGATTTCAGCAACCCAGAAGAACAAAAGTACGACATACAACTTGGAACAGAAATACAGAAATTAAAAAAAGAAATTCTTCAACTCAAATTGAATATTGAAAATACTCAAAATGAATTGGAAAAGGAACATTTAAGCAAAAGGATACAAATATTAGAGCATCAAAAAGATATAAAAGTAAAGGAACTAACCGGCAGACATCTTTTTTTTGCATTAAAAGTTGCATCAAAATATAACAGTTATTATAATCCAAATGAAAAAGACGACATCATAAGCGATGCAAATATAGGATTAATAAGAGCAGCAGAAAAATTCGATCCTATTAAACAGCCTAATGTACCATTTGTAGCTTATGCAAAATGGTGGATAAAACAGCAAATAAATAGAAACATGAAAACATATCAACAAATTTATATACCTATACAAACTCAGCAAAATCACAAAAAATTAATCAAAGCAGAAAATGATTTAACAGAAAAACTAGGAAGAAAGCCAACAATAGATGAGATAAAAAAATTTCTAGGGAGGAAGAACTCAACTTATTTAGAAATTCTTAAGCAATTATGTAATATCAAGCACATACCATTAGACAGTCCTATTTCGGAAGATTCAGATGTTACTGTTGCAAATTTTGTAGCAGATGAAAGATCAACATTTCCTATTTTACAAGAAGTAAATGATGAAACGAAATGCGCACTAAAAAAAATAATGCAGAAAAGACTTTTACCAAAAGAAAGAGAAGTTTTAACAATAAGATACAAACTTAATGAAAGCAATCCTGAAGATTACAATTTAGTTCCAATAAGAGATATAGCCAAAATAGTAGGTTTAACAAGAGAAAGAATAAGACAACTGGAAGCTCAAGGTATAGAGAAATTACGTAAAGCTGCAGAAGAAAATTTAATATAGAGTATTATTGCAAAGAGAAATAAATTATGCTAAACTTATTAGGTATTATTCCTAATAAGAGATACAATGAACGAATACATAGAAAAGCTTAAAAATGCTTGCAGAAAAAATTCTTTAAGGTACACAATACAAAGAGAAAAGGTTTTTCTTGCAGTAGCCAATAACAAGACTCATCCTGATGTGAGAGCTGTTTATGATACAGTAAAGAAAGATTTAAAAGATATTTCAATGGATACGATATACAGAAATCTTCAAACATTAGAAGATTTAAACTTAATTTTTAGAGTTGATAATCAGATACCAATGGTACGATTTGATGCAGAAATGAAAGAGCATGCACATTTTATCTGTTCAAAATGTGGTAATATTTGGGACATACCAATAAAAGATAATATTCAAATTCAAATAGACAAAAAAATTGGACAAATTCAAAACATTAATGTACAAATAAGAGGCATTTGTCAAAAATGCGCAGGTAAAATTAAATTTCAATAAGAAGGAGAACAAATATGGAATTAAAAGGTTCTAAAACAGAAAAAAACTTACAAGAAGCTTTTGCAGGTGAATCTCAAGCCCGTAATAAATATACTTATTACGCATCACAAGCTAAAAAAGATGGTTACGTACAAATTTCTAAAATTTTCGAAGAAACTGCAAACAACGAAAAAGAGCATGCAAAGATATGGTTTAAGTTACTTCATGGTGGGAAAATAGGGGAAACTTTAGACAATTTAAAAGACGCAGCGGCTGGTGAAAATTATGAATGGACTGAGATGTACTCCACATTTGCGAAAGAAGCAAAAGAAGAAGGTTTTGCCGATATTGCATTTTTATTTGAAAAAGTAGCAACTATAGAAAAAGCACATGAAGAAAGGTACAAAGCTCTTTATCAAAATATTATGGAAGGAAAAGTTTTTGCAAAAGATAAACCTGTTATGTGGGAATGTTTAAATTGTGGATATAGAGCAGAAAGTGAAAAGGCCCTTGATAAATGTCCTGTTTGCGCTCATCCTCAATCATTTTTCGCATTAGAAACTAAAAATTATTAATTTATGACATAAAAAAACCGCAGACATTTGTTTGTCTGCGGTTTTCTGCAAAATATAGTATTATATTAATTATGAAAAGAATAATAGCATTAGTAGATTGTGATTCTTTTTTTGTTTCTTGCGAACAAGCTTTGAACCCTGATTTAAAGGGCAAACCTGTATGCGTATTGAGTAATAATGATGGTTGCATTGTATCACGTTCTAAAGAAGCGAAGAAACTTGGAATAAAAATGGGTATGCCTTATTTTATAGCTAAAAAAGAATATCCAAAAGGAATATATTTGTCAGGGAATCACAAGGTATACAAAACATTTTCAAGACAAATAATGGGATATTTAAGAACATTTTCCCCAGATGTAGAAATATATTCAATAGATGAAGCATTTATAGATTTAACAGGAACTAAAAAGCTTCATGGCAAAAATTACATAGAAATAGCTAAAGACATAAGAAATATTATTTTAGAAAAAACAGGAATTCCTGTATCAATAGGGATAAGCACATCAAAAACTCTTGCAAAATTAGCAAGTGACAAAGCTAAAAACGGGACAGGAATTTATGTAATAGGAAGCAAGAAAATAAAAAAGGAAATGGAAAACACATCTATAGAAGATATCTGGGGCATAGGAAAGAACATAACAATTACCCTTAAAAAAAACGGAATAATAAAATGCAAAGATATAGTAAATATGCCGGACAATGCTTTAAAGAAAATTTTAGGCATAAGAGGCATTGAAATTAAACATGAATTATTAGGAGAAAGTATTTCTATTGTAAGCTCAGAAGAAAAAAGTCCAAAATCAATTCAAAACACCTCAGCATTTGGTATATTTACATCCGACAAGGAATTTATAAAGAAAGAATTAAATAGGCACATACACACAGCTTGTAAAAGATTACGTAACAAAAATGGTTATTGCAAAACAATTGGGATAATGCTGAGGACAAAAGATTTTAAGGTATACACAGCTAAAAAAACAATAAATAGTTACACAAATTTTGAACTGGAAATATCTAAAACTGCGACGGAATTACTAGAAAAAATATTTATTTCAGATATTAGCTACAGAGCCACAGGAATATTTTTAAGTGATTTAAATTGCAACGGAAATTTTCAAGCAAATTTATTTGAAGAAACCAAACAAACTGAAAATGAAACTTTAGCAAAAACAATAGACAAGCTAGAGAACAAATTTGGAAAAGATGTAATACGAATTGGATTCTAAAAACTTATACAAATTCAACTGTTAAGATGATTTATTTAGACTTTATTACTAGTAGGATTTAGTTTGTAACAGTTTTTTGGATGGAAGAAAATATGGCACTAACAAAAAATACAAAACTCTCTAAACCTGAAGCTGAAAGAAAATACAGAACAAAGAAAAAAGGTTTATCAGTATCAATAAGTAAAAATTGGACAGATCAAGCAATTCGTTGTTACAAAAGCAATCAAAATTGTGCAGAATGTTCAATTAATTCAGGGAATTATTCATTTGTTTGCCAAATGCCCAAAGTAGTGAAAAGTTTATTAAAAGAAATAGGTATACCTGAACTTACAGTAAAGCCTAAAAAACTAGCATAAATTTAAAATATTTTATGTTAATCTTATTTATATGAATAAGGAATTAAAATATTGGTTAGGTTTTTCCAAGCTGGAAGGTGTTGGATCTGCAAGTCTTTTTGATATATATCAACATTTTCAGAGCATGAAAACTGCATGGATTGCATCTGTATTAGATTGGCAAGAAATAAAACAATTACGTTACACAACTATATGTGATTTCAAAGAAAAGCAGAAACAAATAGACCTAGATAAGTTAGAAGAAGATTTTCTAAGTAAAGACATAGGTATAATAACTATAGAAGATGAAGGTTATCCTGATATTTTACGTAATATTGCTAACACACCAGGAATTTTGTATTACAAAGGAAACTTTATTGGAAAAAACTTTGAAAAAACAATAGCGATTGTAGGAAGCAGAAAATGCAGTTCTGAGGCATTTGAGAACACAAAGGGGCTAATAAAAGGTTTAAAATTATCAAAAGCAATAATAATAAGTGGAGGAGCTTACGGAATTGATACGGCAGCACATATTGGAGCTTTAGAAGCTGGATTAGAAACTATTGTAGTTTTAGGAGGAGGTTTTGATTATTTATATCCAAAACAAAATATAGGATTATTCGACAAAATTTTAGAGAATGGCGGTATTTTGTTAAGTGAATATTTTCCAAGTACCAAGCCTGACATTTACAGATTTCCTCAACGCAACAGAATTATATCAGGTCTTTCTCAAGGGACATTAGTAATTGAAGCAAATTTAAAAAGTGGAGCATTAATCACAGCAAAATTATGTCTTGAGCAAGGGAAAGAACTTATGTGTATGCCAGGCATACCAACAAATCCAAACACTCAAGGAACACATAAATTATTAAAAGAAGGGGCATCGCTTGTTACAAACAGTCAAGACATACTAGATTATTTAGGCTGGGAATCTGATATTAAATTAAATGCAGAAGAAAGTAATACAGAATTAAATGAACAAGAGAAAAAAATTTGTGAAATTTTAGAACTAGAAGCGCAAAACATCGAATCAATAGCTCAAAAAGCAAAAATAAATATAAATGAATTAATGATAATATTGACAATGCTAGAACTTAAAGGCATAATCAAACAGTTAGCAGGTGAAATTTACATGAAAGTTTAAAGATGGTTACAAAAAAGAGTGAATCAAAATCCAAAACCAAAGACAGTAATAAAAAGGAAGTAAGAAGAGAAAATTACTTAGTAATAGTAGAATCTCCTGCTAAATCAAAGACCATAACTAAAATGCTAGGTAACAACTATAAAATTTTAGCCAGCTATGGTCACATAAGAGATTTTCCCAAAAAAGTACTTGGAATAGATTTAAAAAACAATTTTGAACCCATATATGAAATTATTCCTGAAAAGAAAAAAGTAGTAGCAGAATTGTCCAAAAATGCGAAATCAGCTGACAAAATTTATCTTGCCCCAGACCCTGATAGAGAGGGGGAAGCTATAGCTTGGCATGTTGCACAAGTTTTAGGAGTAAATGAAAATAAAATTTTACGAATAGAATTTAATGAAATTACCAAGAAAGCCGTTTTGCATGCGGTTGAAAATCCAAGAAATATAGACATGAATAGAGTATACGCACAACAGACAAGACAAATTTTGGATCGAATAGTAGGATACAAAATAAGTCCTGTTTTATGGGAAAAATTGAGAAACAACAGACTTTCAGCAGGAAGAGTACAAAGTGTTGCATTAAAATTAATTTGTGAAAGAGAAGCTGAAATTGAAGCTTTTATTCCAAAAGAATACTGGGAAATTTCTGCAGAACTTACCAAGCAAAAATCGACACATGTTTTTAATGCAGAACTTGTAAAATATAAAGAAAAAAAAGTTGAAATTAAAAATGCAGAAGAAGCCCAAAAAATTATTGAAATTTTGTCGAAGAAAAATGTAAAATTTACAGTTTCAAAACTTACTAAAAAAGAGACGCAAAGAAAACCCCAACCACCATTTATAACAAGCACACTACAAAGAGAAGCTTCAAATCGTTTAGGTTACGGCGTATCAAAGACAATGCAAATTGCTCAGAAATTATACGAAGGTTTAGACTTAGGTTCAGAGGGAACAATAGGTCTAATAACATATATGAGAACAGACAGCACAAGAATTTCTGATGATGCAAAAGATGCGGCAAAAGAATTTATAGTAAAAAAGTACGGAGAAAATTATTATCCAAATTCAGCAAATATTTACACAAAAAAAGGTAAAAATGTTCAAGATGCACACGAAGCTATCAGACCATCTTATATAGAAAAAACTCCAGAATCCATAAGAGAATATTTGACACCTGAGCAATACAAATTATATAAATTAATTTGGTCCAGATTTATGGCTAGTCAAATGACTCCTGCAAAGATAGAAACTAATGGAGTAGAAATTAGTGCAGAAGATTATACGTTCAGAATGTCTGCGAGCAAAATTTTATTTAATGGTTTTTTGATTGTATATGATGACCGAGAAGAGAATGAACAAGAAGGAAGCATCCCAACATTTGAAAAAAATGATATTTTAAATTTGAAAAAGCTTTTGCCTACTCAACATTTTACCCAACCTCCTCCCAGATATTCAGAAGCAAGTCTAGTAAAAGTTTTAGAAGAAAAAGGAATAGGACGTCCTAGTACATATGCTCCTATTATTTCGAAAATACAAACGAAAGCATACATAGAAAAAATTGAAAAATCTTTAAAACCCACATTACTTGGAAAAACAGTTAATGAGCAATTATCCAAACATTTTGCTAACATTATAAATTATGATTTTACAGCAAAAATGGAAAACACTCTCGATGAAATAGCAAAAGATTCAAAAGAATGGAAAAAAGTAATTTGTGATTTTTACACACCATTTATGGAGACAGTAAATGAAGCTAAAACTAAAATGGAGAAGGTCAATATAGTTTCAGAAGTTAAATGTCCCAATTGTGGGAAGGAGATGTTGGTAAGAACTAGTCGCTGGGGAACACAATTTTTAGGATGTAGTGGATACCCAGAATGCAAAACAATGCTACCTTTAAACAGTGAAAATTTTACAAGCGAATCATCAAATATTTCAGCTGAAACGAAGAGCTCAGAAAAATGTCCAAAATGTCAAAGTGAAATGATTATAAAAGTAGGTCCCTACGGACAATATTTACAATGTACAAATGAAGAATGTAAGCATCGTCAAAAAATAGTAATAAAAACGGGAGTAAAATGCCCAAATTGTGGCGGAGAAATAATACAGAAAAAATCTCGCTACGGAAAAATTTTTTACGCATGTGACAATTATCCTACTTGTAATTTTGCATTGTGGAATCTTCCAACAGGAGAAAAATGTCCGAAATGCAATTCATTGTTGGTCAAAAAGTTTTTAAAAAGTGGCGAAAAAATAGAATGTTCTAACAAAGAATGCAAATACAAAATGACTGAAGAAAATTCATAACCAAAACCATATTAAAGTATAAAAAAATCAAACGAAAATAGACTGTAAACTTGCTAGAGAAGGCAAGATAATAATAGTGTACCGAAATTGTTTCTAAGGATACAAAACGTTACTTGGAAAAAATAGTAAAAAATGATAACAGTCAATACGAATGTTACGTCGATTCTTACGCAGCGTAATTTGGCGAATTCAACATTCAGTGTAAAAACTTCATTAGAGCGTTTAGCTACGGGGTTTAAGATAAACGTGCAGCAGATGATTTAAGAGGCATAGATGGCAAGCAAATACATATTGATGAATGACATAGATCTTTGCAGGAGAAAATTGGACATCAAAGAATATTGCATCAGGTGCGGAATTTAACGGAAATGGATATTCGATTAACAATTACAATGGAACAGCTTCAGGTGGTTTTATAGGTACAAATAATGGTACAATAGAAAGTTCATACGCTACAGGAGATGTAATATCCAACAACAAATCGGTTGGAGGATTTGTTGGAGATAACACAATTAGTGCAAAGATATCAAATTCCTATCCAAAAGGCAATGTAAAAGGAAGCAGCGATGCTGGAGGATTTTATGGAACTCAAAGAAATTCTGCTTCGAGCGGAAATTGTTATGCAAATATAGAACAAGCAGGAAATATTCAAACAACTCAAAGCGGAGTAACAGGAGTAAATGCAAATTGGTTTGATGAGAGTAATAATTTAAGATTTTTGGGAGATGCATATGATTATTACTATAATCCTCCTGAATTATATTCAAATTATGAAGAACATCCAGAAGAAATAACTACTTTTCAAGTAGGAGCAAATTCTGGAAAAAATAATATGTTGGAAATAAATTTGACATTCAAAATGAATGCTTTTTATGCTGATTTATCAACGATGGAGAAAGCTACTAAAACATTAGAAAGAATAGATAATTTCAAAGACACATTACTGGAAGCACGTTCCAAAATAGGCGCTACAAGAAATCGTCTTGATTCAATTTTAGAGTCACAAAATATAAGAGTAGAAAATTTATCATCATCACATTCAACAATTGTTGACACAGATTTTGCATTAGAAACAGCACAATTAACAAAATCACAAATTTTACAACAAGCT